>NZ_JAEMRD010000117.1 GCF_016463485.1 Brevundimonas sp. | reverse complement strand
AGCCGAACATGATGCCCTGGTCGCCCGCGCCCTCGTCCTTGTTGCCGGCGGCGTCGACGCCCACGGCGATGTCGGCCGACTGGGTGTGCAGGCGGTTGATGAACTCGAAGGTTTCCCAGTGGAAGCCGGTCTGCTCATAGCCGATATCCTTGACCGCGGCGCGTACGGCGGTCTCGATCTCGTCCTGGACGCCGGGGGCCCAATTACCGGCCGTGTCCATGATGCCTTCGCCGCGGATTTCGCCGGCGAGGACCACTAGGTTGGTCGTGGTCAGGGTCTCGCAGGCGATGCGGGCGTAGGGGTCCTTGGCCAGGAAAAGGTCGACCACGGTGTCCGAGATGCGGTCGGCGACCTTGTCGGGGTGACCCTCGGACACGCTTTCCGAGGTGAAGAGGAAGGACGAACGGGACAAGGCGGGCTCCTGAAGGGGGTTCGCGCGCGGCGAGCCGGGGCAGACATATAAAGATATGCTTATATGTTCAAGTCAGGTTTGCGGCACGGGCGTCCGCGACAGAGCGGGGCTCGCCGCACGTTCCCCGGAGAGATGACGCTCCAGGATACCGCTGAACAGGGCATAGAGGGAGACGAGGCCGAACACCCACTGCGCCGCGACCGCTTCACGCGTGCTCAGGTCCGGGGTCAGCAGGATGGCTGCGTGCGACAACACGTTCAGGCTCTGGGCTCCCGAGGCCAGAAGCAGCCACCACCGATCATATCGGAGCGCCAACCCGACGAAGACCGACCAGACGACAAGGTCGCAGACCGCCACCGCCACCATGACGTCGCCGACCTGATAGCCTTGCAGAAAGGGCCCTGACACATAGGCACCAATCAGCAGCGCCACCCCCGCCCGCTCCGGATGCCCGCCCTTGACCCATGCCAGCGGCAGGATCAGCAGCGCCGAACACAGGAAGAAGAGCTGTACGGGGGGCAAGTCAGTGGCTCCAGATCACTTGGCCTCGGGGTCGAACCTCTCGACCACATGGTGGAACTCGCTGACAAGTCCGCCGACGGTGATGAGCATGGCGACCAGGATGATGGCGGTAATGCCGATCAGGATCAGCCGAACGAGCGATCCTCGCGGTGGAGCGCGGTAACCGAGCCGGGCGTTTGCGCCAGCAGCGCCGCCATCGACAGGACCGACGTCAGAAGGTCCGTAGACGATGTCGCCACGGCCGCCTCGGCCTTCAAGGCGCACATCATGTGCGCGCGCACTGGATGATCCCGATCCGCTGTTCCCAGCCGATCCAGCGCGATCTCCAGCTCGTCCCAGCTCCATTGCGGCAGCGGGCCCACCGACTTGGCCATTGTTCGATTTCCCCTCGACGATCTCATCGGAGCGCGGGGGGACCGTTTCGGCTATGGGGTCATTCGGCCCTGGTCCCATTTGGTCCAGGATCGCCAGGGCCGCCTTGCGCCGGTTCACACCCAGGCGCTGGCAGGCCTCATGGACGTGCTTCTTGACCGTTGCTTCCGAGATCCCGAGGTGGGCGGCAATCTCCTTGTCCGTCCGGAAGGCGGTCAAGCGGATGCACTGTTCCTGACGTGCGCTCAGACGGGGGGGCATCATACGCTCCGGGACAAGGCCCCATGCCTTAGTGCGATTGTCGCACCTCCGTCCAGCAGGGACGCGAGCCGAGATCACATTCCCGAGCTTTTCGCCGCAATCGCGACGGGGCCGGAATTGGCGCACCGCGTGCGGCCGCCCTATCACTGGGTCGGTCGATATCAACCGGCCAGAGGATTTCACACGGTGCAGACGCGAACGGTCCAGACCGATACCCGGCCCCAGGCTGTGCTGGAAGCCGGAGATGGCCCCCTGGTGCTGCTGATCCATGGTTTCCCCGAACTGGCCCTGAGTTGGCGCGACCAGATCGCAGCCCTGGCGCAGGCGGGCTACCACGCCGTCGCGCCCGATATGCGCGGCTATGGAGGAAGCCCCGGCCCGGACCCGCGAGACGGCTATTCCATCCTGCATCTGGTCGGCGACATGGTCGATCTGGTCCGGGCCCTGGGCCAGACGCATTGCGTCGTCATCGGTCATGACTGGGGCGCGGCCGTGGCCTGGCACTGCGCCCTGATGCGCCCCGACATGTTTCGCGCCGTCGCCGGTCTGTCGGTGCCGTTCCAGCCCAGGCGTGCCGGCGGCCCGCCGATCCCCGCCATGGCCGCGATCTCGAAACGTGCGGGACTGGGCGACCTCTATATCTCGCGGTTGCAGGCCGATGACGCCCACGCCATCTTCGACGCAGACCCGGCGACGGCGCTGCGCAAATGTTTCTACGGCTACGACGGAGCGACACCGACCCAGCGCCAGTCGACGGGGTTCATCCCGGCGGGCGAAAACATGCTGTCGGTCGTCCCCGAGGACGCGACCCTGCCGCCATGGATGAGCGAGACCCATTTTGCCGAGTATGTGAGTGCCTTTTCCGCCTTCGGGTTCAAGGGGCCGATCGACTGGTATCGCTGCCTGGATCTGAACTGGTCGCTGACGGCCTACCTGCAGGACCGCCGGATCGACCAGCCGTCGCTGTTCATCGTCGGCGAACGCGACCCGGTACGGAACTATTCCGGAAAGCATGAGGCGGAACAGCCTCTTTGGCTTACCGACCTGCGCGGGCAGATCGTCCTGTCGGGCGCAGGCCACTGGATCCAGCAGGAGCGACCGGATGAGGTGAACGCAGCCCTGCTGAAATTTATCGGAAATTCAGGGGTTATTTAGAGGCTGTGATCTAGGGTTGTCGTCCTCTGACACCGTGGGACACGGTATGACGACCAGATCTCCCGATGCGCTAATGCGCAATGTCGCCGGCCACACCATGGACGTGCTGACGTTTGCCGCCCTCCTGACACTGGCGTCGCTGGTAATCTTCCTGGTGCTCCAGGCCTCCGCGATCCCGACCCTGGCCTCCTCGATGCCGACGATCAACGCCGGGCTCATCGCCTCGGCCCTGCTCCTGCTGCGACAGTGGAAGAAAGGCCGCGACGCCGAAAGCGCGGCACGAGCCGGGGCGTCCCACCTGCGCCGGCGCGATCCGGTCACCCAGCTCCCCAACGCCGAAGGCTTCGTCGAAGCGCTCGGCCATCAGGCATCGACCCAGCCCAGGGTCGCCGTCGTCTGCGTCAGCCTGGACCGTCTGCGCGACGTCTACGACCGGCTGGGCACGGCTTGTGGAGATGAGGTGCTGAGGGAACTCGGCGTGCGCCTGTGCTCGGCCCTGGGACAGAGCGGTGCCGTGGCGCGCATCGGCGACGACACCCTGGCCCTGTTCCATCCGTCGTCGAGCGAGATAAAGCTGGCCCTGGTCGGCGGTCAGATCGGCAAGCTGATGTCCCTGCCGGTCGCGACCCCGGCGGGAGAGGTGGTGGTCGGAGCCACGATCGGGGTCAACTTCTGCGACCTGTCGGTCACGGACCCGCGCGAGGCTCTGCGCCAGGCCCGGCTGGCCTGTTCGGCCGCCCGGACGGCCGGCGGCGACCTGGCGTTCTTCGACGCCTCCCTGGACGAGGCGCAACGGCTGAAGCTCGACCTCGAGATGGAACTGCGTCAGGCCCTGGCCGATGGTGTGCTGCGTATGGTCTATCAGCCCCAGATCGACGAGCGCGGCGTGACCATCGGGGTCGAGGCCCTGATGCGCTGGCCCCACCCGACCCGCGGTGCCATCCCGCCCAGCCTGTTCGTGCCTCTGGCCGAGGCGGCGGGCCTCGGCGAGGCGCTCGGCCGATATGCCATGGACCATGCGTTCGCCGATTCCGTCCTGTGGCCAAATCTCAAGGTCGCCATCAACGTCTCGCCGATCCAGCTACAGTCGACCGGCTTCATCACCACCGTGCGCGACCTGCTGAAGAAGCATGACGTGAAACCGCAGGCCTTCGAGTTCGAGATTACCGAGGGTCTGCTGCTGGAGGCCGGGACCACGGTGCTGGGCAACCTGGAACACCTGCGCAAGCTGGGCTTCCAGATCGCGCTCGACGACTTCGGCACCGGCTATTCCAGCCTCAGCTACCTGGGTCAGTTCCCGATCGACAAGATCAAGATCGACCGGTCGTTCGTGACGCCGCTGGGGGTGCGCGAGGACGCCGCCTCCATCATCCGCGCCATCAGCGACCTGTCGGGGGCCATCGGGGTCAAGGTGCTCGCCGAAGGGGTCGAGACCCGCGTCCAGCTAGACATGTTGCGCGCCGAGGGTTGCAACCAGGCCCAGGGCTATTTCGTCGCCCCGCCGATGGCCCGCGCCCAGATCCTCCAGCATTTCGGCCAGGTCGAGACCACGGTGCGCGAGCGCCGGTTGCGCGCCGCCTGACCCGATCTGATTGCCGCTCCGATCGCGGAAGAGTAGTCTGGGGTTCTGAAGGATCGCGCCGCGATCGTATTCGCCAGGCCTGAAATCATGCTGTCGCTCATCCTGTCCGCAGCCCTCCTGACGGCCCAGCCCGCTCACGTCCAGACGCAGGCTCCGACCCCGCCCGTGTCCGCTTCATCGCCCGTCGCCGGCGATCCGGGCGCAGTCGACCTCGGTGACATCGTCGTCGAGGGCGGTCGGCTGGACGAGGCGACCCAGGCCTTCGTCCGCGAGGTCGGGGCGCCGGCGCGGGGGCGCGGTCTGGCCCGCTGGCGCGACGGGGTCTGCGTCGGGGTCGCCAACCTGCGCAACGAGACCGCCCAGTACATCGTCGACCGGGTGTCCACCGTGGCCCAGGATCTGGGCCTGCGCGCCGGCGCACCCGGGTGCGAGCCCAGCGTCCTGATCATCGCCGTCACCGACGCCAATGCCTTCACCGAACAATTCGTCGCGATGCGGCCGCGCCTGTTCATCGTCGGCGGAGGCGGCATGGATCTGGGCCGGTCCGGTCTGCAGCGCTTCAAGACCAACAACCAGCCGGTACGGTGGTGGAACGTCAGCATCCCGGTAGACAGTGACACAGGCGCCATCGCGGTGAGGTTACCGGGCGAAGAGGCCCCGTTTGTCCGCAGCGCGGGATCGCGGATCACCACGAACCTCGTCGACGACACCAAACGGGCCTTCGTGATCGTCGATGTGGACAAGATCTCCGGCGTGTCGCTGCAACAGCTCGGCGACTATCTGGCCATGGTGGTCCTGGCCCAGGTCGATCCCGAAGCGGACACCAGCGCCTATGCGACCGTGCTGAACGTGTTCACGGACCCCGGCCAGACCGACGGGCTGACAGGCTGGGACATGGCCTATCTGCAGGGCCTGTATGACGCCCAGCGGAACTACCAGAATCCGGGCGCGCACCGGAACGAGGTGGCCGGCTCGATCGTCCGCGCCCACCACCGCATCACCGAGGCGCGTGACGCGCCGCCCGAAAACTAGATCCCGGCATACCACTCATAGCCCTGGTCTTCCCAGTAGCCGCCCCGACCGCCCTGGATGTGGTCGAAACTTTCGACGGCCTCGATGCGGCGGATGTATTTGGCCTGTTTGTAGCCCAGTTGGCGCTCGACCCGGAGCCTGAGCGGCGCGCCGTGGGGCACGCCCAGAACCTCGCCGTTCATGTCATAGGCCAGGATGGTCTGGGGATGACGGGCGTCGATCAGGTCGATGCTCTCGTAGTACCGCGGTCCTTCCTCGGTCTGGGTCAGGGCGTCGAAACAGTGGAAAACGAGGTAGCGGGCCTCAGGCTTCAGCCCCGCCTCGTCGATCAGGGTCTCCAGACGCACCCCGGTCCACTGGCCGATCGAGGTCCAGCCCTCGACGCAGTCGTGCTTGGTGATCTGGGTACGGCTGGGCCGGGCGCGCAGGTCGTCCAGCGACAGGCTCAACGGTCGATCCACCAGCCCGTCGATGACCAGCCGGTAGTCGGCGAATCCGTCGTCCCTCAACGCCACATAGTCGGCGGCTGCCGGATCGATCGACCCATTGGCGCGGAAGTCGGGCGAGATGTCGGCGGCGGCATATTCGGGTGCCAGGGCCTCTCGCGGGACCAGCAGCCGCTGCGCCCGGCGGGTCAGCCCCTCGGCCATGCGCAGGGCCTGAAGCACCACCGGCGGGGTGGTCGGGCTGCAGGCGGACAAGGCCGCCGCCCCCAGGGTAGCAAAGGCACCGGCCAGCCAGCGACGGCGGTTCATCGGTCGTCTCCATCGCGATCGGGGCTCGGCTCGATCACGAACCAGCCCGTGATCATGGCCCGCATGTTGTTGTAGAGCCCGGTCCAGATCACCAGACCGACATGGATGACGATGAAGCCGACGATCAGCCCGGCCGAGATGAAATGCAGGGTCCGCGCCGACTGACGCCCGCCCATCAGGTCCAGCAGCACGCCTCCGATCGCATTGAACCCCGGCGACATCGACAGGCCGGTGATCAGCATCATCGGAAGGACAATCAGAACCATGGCCACATAGGTCAGCTTCTGGATGACGTTATAGACCCGCGCGTGGTCGTCCTTTGGAAAATGGAACCGCGCGTGCTCGACCACCGAGGGCCAGAACCCCTTGAGGTCGGCGACCGTCGGCCACAGTCGCCGTCCGAACCGGCCCGAGATGAAACCATAGGCCAGGTAGATCAGCCCGTTCAGAACGAACACCCAGGCGAAGGCGAAATGCCAGGTCCGCGCCTCGGCCAGGTTCCGTCCCTGCGGGATCATCAGCCAGTCCGGGATCGTCGCGATCCGCACCCAGGGGTCCTCGAACGTCGAACGCAGGCCCCAGTAGAGGGCCGGGTGCGCCATCAGGATATTCAGCCCGCTCATGATCAGCACGACCACCGCCACGACGTTCAGCCAGTGGGTGATCCGCACGAGGACGGGGTGCCGCCATGTGTCGACCCGCCCGCCGGGCAGGGGCCGGTCGCCGTGGGGCTCGGATGTCTCGGGCAAAGTTCCCGGCTCCGAGATCGTATCGGCCGTCTGATCCGTCATCGCCCGCTCCCCTTGCCCCGCAACGCTCCCACGTCGCGGTGGGCCGCGCAATGTGGGCTTGCGGGGGAGATACGAAGCAGGAGGGGGAAAGGTTACGCGAGCCGCCGCCTCAGGCGTCCTCGTCGAACTTTCGCGCCACGAGGTCCAGCAACGCCTCGACGGCTTCGGGGGCGTCGGAGCCCTCGGCGGAGATGTCGATGGCGCAGCCGTTGCCGGCACCCAGCATCAACAGTCCCATGATCGAGCGTGCATCGACGGTCTGGCCGTCGCGCGTGACCTGGATCTCGGCCTCGAAGCCCGAGGCCAGCTTCACGAACTTGGCCGAGGCGCGGGCGTGCAGGCCGCGGGTGTTGCAGATGTTGGCGGTCGCCGTGACCGGGGCCGTGGTGGGGCTCATTTCTCGCCCGCCAGAACCCAGGAGGCGACCGAGATGTATTTGCGCCCGGCGTCCTGGGCGTGGGCCACGCAGGCCTCGAGGCTCTCGCGGCCGCGCACCGAGCCCAGCTTGATCAGCATCGGCAGGTTCAGCCCGGCGATGACCTCGGCATGGGTCTGCTCCATCACCGAGATGGCCAGGTTGGAGGGGGTGCCGCCGAACATGTCGGTCAGCAGGATCACGCCCGAACCGTCGTCGACGGCGGCGGCGGCGTCCAGGATGTCGCGACGGCGACGCTCCATGTCGTCCTCGGGACCGATGCAGATGGCCGCGACCGCGCTCTGCGGGCCCACGACGTGCTCCATCGCCGCCAGGAATTCGGAGGCCAGACCCCCGTGGGTGACGATCACCAGCCCGATCATGAAGGCTTCACCGCTCAACGCCCCCGCGTCTGCGCCCTGACCGGAGGGGAGCACCGGATGGGCCGCAAGCGGGCCTAGATAGAGGAAACCGAACGGGGATTAAAGCCGCCGCGTCGTCAAACTTGTCGCACGCCCGAAGACAGCGCCACGGCGAGCGTCCGCGTCGCCGAGGCGGGCCGGATATCCAGCGTCAGGCAAGGCAGGCGAAGCCCCGCGATCTCGACGTGATCGGGTTCGGGCAGGCGTTCGGGCGGCACCTGGCCACAGGCGACCACGAGGGCGATCCGGCTGATCCAGCGCGACGGCGTGGCCACGATGCCCAGGCCGCGCGCCTCGATCCGGCCAGCAATCTGGTCGGGCGCGGTCGCGAACACCGCCCCGCCGGACCGCCAGACATGGACATAGTCGTCGCCGATCAGCCGCCAGCCCTCGCCGATGAGCCGAAGCGCCAGATCGCTTTTTCCCGAGCCGGACGCGCCGGTCAGCAGGACCCCCCGCCAGTCCCCGGCGATCTGCGTCGCGACGGCGGTGGCATGGATCGCTCCGGCGTCCGCCCCGGTCACGGGCGACGCACCACCACCAGATGGGTCGCCGGCAGTTCCACCTGGAACCGCGCCCCGACGACGGCGCCACTCGCATCGGTGCGGTTCTCCGCCTGGACCCGCCCGCCGTGGGCCTCGACGATCTGGCGCACGATCGACAGGCCGAGGCCCGAGTTGGCCCCGAAGGCCGTGCCTCTAGGCCGCGAGGTATAGAACCGCTCGAACACCGTCTCCAGATTGTCGGGCGGGATGCCGGGGCCGTCGTCCTCCACCGACACGGTGACGATGCGGCCTGTATCGGTCTCGTCGCGCCCGATCGTGACCCGGACCTCGCCGCCCGCCGGGCTGAAGGAGCGGGCGTTGTCGATCAGGTTCCTGAACACCTGGCCAAGAGGCCCATCGCGCCCCAGCACCCGCGCATCACCGCCCGGGGACAGCACGACCGAGGCATCGCCGGGTTTGGACGTCGTCTCATACACCTGGACGATGTCGCCCAGCAGGAGGTTCAGATCGACCGGGCGCGGCCGGTCGCGCGACAGTTCGGCGTCCAGACGCGACGCGTTGGAAATGTCGGTGATCAGCCGGTCCAGCCGGCGCACATCGGCCTGCAACAGGGCCGTCAGCCGGTCGCGCTGGGACTTCTCCTTGACCAGATCCAGCGTCTCCAGCGCCGACCGGATCGAGGTCAGGGGGTTCTTGATCTCGTGGCTGACGTCGGCGGCAAAGGCCTCGATGGCGTCCATCCGGTCCGACAGGGTCTCGGTCATGGTTTCCAGCGACCGCGCCAGGTCGCCGATCTCGTCCTTGCGATGCTCGAGGTCGGGCAGGGAGATGGCGCGCGCCCTGCCCTGACGCACCTCCTCCGCCGCCGCCGACAGCCGCATCACCGGCCGGGCCACGAACAGATGCAGCAACAGACTGGCCAGCAGGTTCACCGCCAGGGCCACCACCGCGAACGGCAGAAGCGCCCGCCGCTGGGCATCCAGAATCTGGTCGACGTCACCCGCCTCCAGCGTCAGCACCCCCAGCACCTGGCGCACGTGGCGAACCGGCAGGGAGACCGAGATGACGCGTCGACCATCCTCGGCCATGCGGACATTGGCCTGGGGCTGGCCGTCCAGGGCGCCGGCGACCTCGGCCGACAGTTCGGCGTTGGCGCGGGCCAGGTCGCTGCTCTCGCGCTCGACCGCCTTGGTCGTGTCTTCAGGCGGCGATCCGGCAGGTCGCGCGGGCGGCAGGGCCTCGCCGGGAATCGCCTCGGTCAGCACATAGGAATCGGCGATCGGCTGTAGCGGCAGGCCCGGCGCGCTGTCGGCGACGGCCAGACCATCGACGTCGAACAGTCGCGCCCTCTGGCCGTCGGGGATGAAGTTGTCGGTCAGCCAGCGCGCCGCCTCGATCGGGTCGAGATAGGGAGTCGGCACCCCTTGGGTCACGCCGACCCGCGGCTCCCCCAGGACCCGCACCAGCAGTTCGGCCTGCGACGTCAAAGCCTCCTGTCGGGCCTCGACCAGCCCCTGACGCAGTTCATTGAGGGCCAGCGCGCCCCCGAACAGGATGAACAGGCTGACCAGGTTCAGCGCCAGGATCAGCCCGCCCAGACGCGAAAACCCGAACCGCTTCACGCGCCGGGGTTCGGCCTCCTCGGGTCGCTGGCCGTCGTCGGCGTCGCTCACGCGATCAGCTTTCGCGATAGCGGTATCCGACGCCGTACAGGGTTTCGATCGCGTCGAACTCGCCGTCGACCACGCGGAACTTCTTGCGCATCCGCTTGACGTGGCTGTCGATGGTGCGGTCGTCGACATAGACCTGATCGTCGTAGGCGGCGTCCATCAGGTTGTCGCGGCTCTTCACGAAGCCGGGCCGCTGGGCCAGGGCTTGGAGCAGCAGGAACTCGGTGACCGTCAGCTTGACCGGCTTGCCGTCCCAGGTGCTCTCGTGCCGGGCAGGGTCCATGACCAGCTTGCCGCGACGGATGGCCTTGCCACTGACCTCGGCCGAGGGCTCGGGCTCGCCACCGTCGGCACCGGTGCGCCGCAGCAGGGCCTTGACCCGCTCGATCAGCAGCCGCTGACTGAAGGGTTTGTGGATATAGT
>NZ_JAEMRD010000016.1 GCF_016463485.1 Brevundimonas sp. | reverse complement strand
AAATAGCTAATGTCGTCAACTACTTGTTTGACTTTCAAGTAATCGAGTGGGAATAGGCGACCAGCCGCCTGCCATTCCGGCGATTGCGCCAGGACCGCATGGTTCCGTGACGCAAACCGTGTCTTCGATTTTATGCGGGCGTTATGTGCCGCGCCCAGACTCACATGGCCCCGTTATGGGGGTTCGTGGTCCACCGACCTCCTGATATTCCGGAGGCGCCACATGGCCGATCTTTTGTTTCTTGCGCTCGGCGGCGGGGCGTTCGTCGTCTTTGCCGTGCTAGCCGCCGCGCTGAAGAGGATCTGACGATGATCGCCATCCTCTGGGGCGTCGGCGCGGTCGTCGTCGCCGTCTACATGATCGCGGCGCTCGTGCGCCCCGAGCGGTTCTGAGAAGGAGCCGCCGTCATGACTGTTCAAGGCTGGGGCGAGATCGCCCTCACACTGTCTCTTTCCGTCCTGATCGGCTGGCCGATCGGGATCTATCTGTCGCGCGTCTGGAACGGCGAGCGCACCTGGCTCGACCCCGTTCTGAAACCCGTCGAAGGCGTCTTCTACAAGGCCGCCGGCGTCGATCCTAAACGCAGCCAGGGATGGACCGGCTATGCCGCCGCCCTGATCGCCTTCAACGCGGCGGGCTTCTTCCTGCTGTTCGCCATCCTGAGGCTCCAGGCCTTCCTGCCGCTGAACCCGCAGGGGTTCGCGGGGCTCTCGCCGCATCTGGCGTTCAACACCGCCGTCAGCTTCGTGACCAACACCAACTGGCAGTCCTATGGCGGTGAAAGCACCACTTCGACCTTCAGCCAGATGGTCGGTTTCACGACCCAGAACTTCCTGTCGGCCGCCACCGGCGCGACCGTCGCCGCCGCCCTGGCCCGCGCCTTCGTGGCCAGCCGGGGGGAGGGGGTCGGCAATTTCTGGGCCGACCTGACCCGCACGACCCTGTATGTGCTACTGCCCCTGTCCATCGTTCTGGCGCTGGTTCTGGCCGGCCTGGGCGTGGTCCAGAGCCTGGCGGCGTCGGCGACGGCGACCGGTCTGGAAGGCGGGTCGCAGACCCTGTCCCTGTTCCCGGCCGCCAGCCAGGAAGCCATCAAGCAGTTGGGCGTCAACGGCGGGGGCGTGTTCAACGCCAACTCGGCCCATCCGTTCGAGAACCCCTCGCCCCTGACCAACCTCATCGAGGCGGTCGCGATCAACGTGCTCGGCTGGGCGGCCTTCTTCGCCTTTGGCCGCAGCGTCCTGGCCAGGAAGGACGTTCGCGCCCTGGTCGCCGCCGGCTTCATCCTGCTCAGCGTCTGCACGGCCGGCATCTATGTCGCCGAAAGCCAGCCCGCCCCGGCCCTCGTCGCCGCTGGCATCGAGCAGCCTGTCAACCTGGAGGGCAAGGAGACCCGCTTCGGTCTGCCGTCCTCGGTCGCCTGGGCCGGTCCGACCACCGGCGCGTCCAATGGCTCGGTCAACTCGATGCACGGCAGCTATATGCCGCTGTCGGGCGGGCTGATGATGTTCCTGATGCAACTGGGCGAGATCCTGCCCGGCGGGATCGGGTCGGGGATTGCGATCATGGTCGTGATGGCCATGCTGGCGGTGTTCGTCGCCGGTCTGATGGTCGGTCGCACCCCCGAATACCTCGGCAAGAAGATCGAGGCCCGCGAGATCCAGTACGCCATGATCGCGGTCCTGGTCCTGCCCCTGGCCATCCTGGGCTTCACCGCCATTGCCGCCGTCTTCCCGACCGCGATGGAAGGCTTGCTGAACCAGGGACCGCACGGCCTGTCGGAGATGCTGTACGCCTATACGTCGGCGGCGGCGAATAACGGCTCGGCCTTTGCGGGTCTGACCGCCAATGCGCCCTGGTGGAACACCACGCTGGGCATCGGGATGCTGGTCGGCCGTTTCATCCCCGCCGTGGCGGTCCTGGCCATCGCCGGCAGCCTGGTCGTCAAGCCCAAGCTGGCGCCCTCGACCGGCACATTGCCGACCGACAGCGCCCAGTTCATCGGCCTGCTGATCGGCGTCATCCTCATCCTGGGCGGGTTGCAGTTCTTCCCGGCCCTCGCCCTCGGACCCATCGTCGAGCATTTCCAGATGCTCGCCGGCGCGGCCCAGTGATCCGCTTTGTGATCCCTTCGGACACCTGAAATGACATTCGCCAACCCTGAAGCCACCCCGCCCGTCGCCACTTCGACGCCTTCGTTGGGCGGCGGCCTGACCGGCGCCATGCTGGGCCGCGCGCTCGGCGACGCCTTCGTCAAGCTGAATCCCCGTCACCTGCTCAAGAACCCGGTCATCTTCACGACCTGGATCGTGGCCCTGCTGTCGACCGTGTCGGCGGCCGGGGCCATCGCCTCGGGCCAGTCGGCGGGCTTCGCCATCCAGCTGGCCATCTGGCTCTGGGCCACCGTCCTGTTCGCCAACGTCGCCGAAAGCGTCGCCGAGGGGCGGGGCAAGGCGGCCGCCGACAGCCTTCGCGCCACCCGCGTCACGACCAAGGCCAAGCTGATCGTCGATCCCAAGACCGGCACGGTCGTTCCCACTCCGGCGGGCGAGCTCCAGGTCGGTCAGATCGTCCTGGTCGAGGCGGGCGATGTCATCCCCTCGGACGGGGAGATCATCGAAGGCGTCGCCTCGGTCAACGAGGCCGCCATCACCGGCGAAAGCGCCCCGGTGATCCGCGAATCGGGCGGCGACCGCTCGGCCGTCACCGGCGGGACCACCGTGGTCTCCGACTGGATCAAGGTGCGCATCACCTCGGCCCCGGGCTCGACCTTCCTCGATCGCATGATCGCCATGGTCGAGGGCGCGAACCGTCGCAAGACGCCGAACGAACTGGCCCTGAGCGTGCTTCTGGCCGGGCTGACGCTGGTCTTCCTGATCGCGGTCGTCACCCTGTTGGGTCTGGGTGCCTATTCGGGCGTCGAGCTGGATCCGATCGTGCTGGGCGCCCTGTTCATCACCCTGATCCCCACGACCATCGGGGGACTGCTGTCCGCTGTCGGCATCGCCGGCATGGACCGGTTGCTGAAGGTGAACGTGCTGGCCACCTCGGGCCGTGCGGTTGAAGCGGCAGGCGACGTCGACACCCTGCTGCTCGACAAGACCGGCACCATCACCTTCGGCAACCGCATGGCCACCGAGGTCATCCCGGTCTCGGGCGTTCGTCCCGAGGTCGCCCTGCGCGCCGCCGTCACCGCCTCCCTGGCCGACGAAACGCCGGAAGGCCGCTCGATCGTCGAACTGGGCAAACAGGGCGGGATCGTGGTGGAACAGCCCGCCGGTTCGACCGCCATCGCCTTCACCGCGACCACTCGTCAGTCGGGCCTGGACGCAGGCAAGGACTCCTGGCGCAAAGGCGCGGTCGACGCCGTACTCAAGTCGCTGGGCGCTGAAACGACGGCCCCGGCCGAGTTCACGGCCGCCGTGGATCGCATCGCCCGCTCAGGCGGCACCCCCCTGGCCGTCACCGAGAATGGCCGCCTCGTGGGCGTCATCCACCTCAAGGACGTGGTCAAGCCGGGCGTCAAGGCGCGCTTCGCCGAGCTTCGCACCATGGGCCTGCGCACAGTCATGATCACCGGCGACAATCCAGTGACGGCGGCCGCCATCGCTTCGGAGGCCGGGGTTGACGACTACCTCGCCGAGGCCACGCCCGAGGACAAGATGCGCCTGATCAAGGCGGAACAGGCCAAGGGCCGTCTGGTCGCCATGTGCGGCGACGGCGCCAACGACGCCCCGGCGCTTGCCCAAGCCGACGTCGGCGTGGCCATGCAGACCGGGGCCCAGGCCGCTCGCGAGGCCGGCAACATGGTCGATCTGGACTCCGACCCCACCAAGGTCATCGAGATCGTCGAGGTGGGTAAGCAGTTGCTGATCACCCGCGGTGCCCTGACGACCTTCTCGATCGCCAACGATGTGGCCAAGTATTTCGCGATCATCCCGGCCATGTTCGTGGTCGCCCTGCCGGCCCTGGGCGCACTGAATGTGATGCAACTGGGAAGCCCCGAGAGCGCCATTCTGTCGGCGGTCATCTTCAACGCCCTGGTGATCGTTGCTCTCATCCCTCTGGCCTTGCGCGGCGTCAAATACCGGGCGGTCGGCGCCGGCAAGCTGTTGAGCCGCAACCTGCTGATCTATGGTCTCGGCGGCCTGATCGCGCCCTTCGTCGGCATTAAGGCGATCGACCTGATCATCACCGGCCTGGGTCTGGCGTGAGCATGGCAACCATGTCCCGCAAATCCCAGTTCAAGGCTTCCGGCAAGAACGACGTCTGGTTCGCCGTCTTCTTCATCGCCGCCATCGCCATCGTCGGCCTTCTGGCCCAGGCTCGCGACACCCACGCCCCCGGCCGACCCGAACCGGTCCCGGCTTCTGCACTCAAGGAATAGTAAATGCGTCTCTCCCTCCGCCCCGCCATCGCCGCTCTGTCCCTGATCGCCGCCTCGTCGGCCATCACCGTCCCGGCTCTTGCCCAGGACGCGGGTCCCCAATGGGCCTTCAACGTCGCGGGCACCTCAGACTATGTATTCCGGGGTGTCAGCCAGACCGAAGAAGATCCAGCCATCTCCGGCGGCGTCGACGTCACGGTCGGTAGCTTCTACGCCGGGACCTGGGCCTCCAACGTGGCCTTCCCCGGGGACGGCGACACCAACGCCGAGATCGACCTCTATGGCGGCTTTCGTCCGGAGGTCGCCGGCTGGAACCTGGACCTCGGCGTGGTGGGCTATCTCTACACCAGCCAGCCGAACGGCGCGGACTATGACTACGTCGAGCTGAAGGCCGCCGCGTCGCGCGCGATCGGCCCGGCCACGGTCGGAGCCGCCGTCTACTACTCGCCCGACTTCTTCGGCGCGGCCGAGGACGAGGCGACCTATGTCGAGGCCAACGCCGCGATCAGCCCGGCCGACAAGTGGACGATCTCGGGCGCGGTGGGCCATCAATTCGTGTCGTCGGCCTTCGACTACACGACGTGGAACCTGGGCGCGGCCTATCAGCTGACGTCCAACCTGGCGGTCGACGTCCGCTATCACGACACCGACGAACACGACTTCGGCGACATCTACGGCAGCCGCGCCGTGGCCTCGCTGAAGGCCACCTTCTAGGAGCGACCCCGATGGTCAACCAAATCCGCCCCGCCCTCGTGATGATCGCCCTCTTCACCCTGCTGCTGGGGCTGGCTTATCCGCTGGCGATCACCGGCGCGGCCCAACTGGCCTTCCCCAGCCAGGCCGACGGCAGCCTGGTGCGCGGGCCTGACGGCACCGTTCAGGGCTCGTCCCTGATCGGCCAGCCCTTCGCCGAGGCCCGCTACCTGCACCCCCGCCCCTCGGCGGCGGGCGACGGCTATAACGCCGCCGGATCGTCGGGCTCCAACCTCGGGCCCCTCAATCCGGACCTGATCGAACGGGTCAAGACCGACGCTGACGCCCTGCGCGCCGAGGCCCCCGGCCAGGCCATCCCCGCCGACGCGGTGACGACGTCCGCTTCGGGGCTCGACCCAAACATTTCTCCGGCTTATGCCGCTCTCCAGGCCCCGCGCGTCGCGACGGCCCGGGGTCTGACGACGGCACAGGTGCAGGGTGTGATCGACCGCAATACCCAAGGCCCGCTGCTCGGCTTCATCGGCCAGCCACGCGTCAATGTCCTGATGACCAATCGCGCGCTCGACGCTCTGGCGCAGCCTCCGGCGGCCTGATTTGGCTGACCCCGAAACCTCGGATGTTTCTCGGCCGGCCTCGCGAAAGCGGGGCCGGCTGAAGGTCTTCCTGGGGATGTCCCCTGGCGTCGGCAAGACCTACGAGATGCTGCGCGCCGCCCGGCGTCGTCAGGCCGAGCACGGTGACGTCCTGGTCGGGGTGGTCGAGACCCATGGCCGCAAGGAGACCGAGAGCCTGCTGCGCGGCCTCGACGTTCTGGCGCGCAAGCCCATCGACTACAAGGACCGGACCCTGCTGGAGTTCGACATCGACGGCGCGATCGCGCGTCGGCCCGGCCTGCTGCTGGTCGATGAGTACGCCCATTCCAACGTGCCCGGTTCGCGCCATCCCAAACGCTGGCAGGACGTCGAGGAGATCCTGAAAGCCGGGATCGACGTCTGGACCACCCTGAACGTCCAGCATCTGGAGAGCCTGTCCGACATCGTCCTGCGGATCACCGGCGCGCGCCAGCGCGAGACGGTTCCCGACAGCGCCCTGTCCAAGGCCGACGACATCGAGGTCGTGGACATCACGCCGGACGAGCTGCGCAAACGGCTTGAGGACGGCAAGGTCTATGTTCCCGAGACGGCGCGACTGGCGTCCGAGAATTTCTTCAAGGTCGAGAACCTCACGGCCCTGCGCGAACTGGCCCTGCGGCGGGCGGCCCAGACGGTCGATGACCAGCTGCTCGTTCATCTGCGGGAAAAGGGCGTGCCGGGGCCCTGGGCCGCGGGCGCGCGAATTCTGGTCCTGATTGGCGGTGACGGTATGGCCGCATCGCTGGTCCGTGCCGGTCGGCGCCTGTCGGACATGATGATGGATGCCCCGTGGACGGTCGCGACCGTGGACCAGGGTGCGATCACGGGCGAGAGGGCCGCCCGCCTCAGCGAGGCGTTGAAGCTGGCCGAGCAACTGGGCGCGCGGACCATCACCCTCAGCGGCGATGATGTCGTCCGGGCCGTGATGGACTATGTCGGGCGTAATCACGTCACCCAGATCGTGATCGGCAAGGGCCGGACCAGTCGCCTGCGAGACCTGATCGGCCGGTCCCTGGCGGCCGAGCTGCTGCGATCGGCCAGCGGCGTCGCCATCCATATCATCACCGACGAGAAGGACGCCGCTGCGGCCCCGACGTTGCGCCCCGTTCGTGCGCCGGTGCGGTGGTTCGGTTATGCCGTCGGTCTCGGGCTCGTGGCGCTGGCAACCCTCACGGCCTACAGCCTCGACGCGGCCTTCGAGCGGGTTGATCTGGGCGTTATCTATCTGGCCGCCGTGGTCGCGGCCGGTGCCCTGTACGGGCTCAGGCCCGCCCTGACCGCCGCGACGGCGGCCTTCCTGATCTACAACTTCCTGTTTCTCCAGCCGCGCTACAGCTTCATCATCGGGTCGCCGACGGATGTCCTGACCCTGGTGGTGTTCTGGGGCGTCGCCCTGCTGACCGGCGCGCTCGCAGGGCGGGTCCGGGAACAGGCCAAGCGGACGCAGAGACGGGCCGTCGCGGTTTCGGCCCTGCTGGGCGCAAGCCAGGCGCTCGCGGGGGCGGACGGCCGACAGGCGACGGCGCGCGTGCTGGCGGAACAGGCCTCTCATGCCGCCGGAGCCAAGGCGGTCGTCCTGCTGCCACAGGGGGATGATCTCGTGATCGCGGCCGGTGCGCCTGATACCCCCGAACTCGGTGCCGCGGCCATGGCCTCCGCGCGCTGGGCCTGGGAGCACGGGGAGGCCGCCGGTCATGGGACGGGTACGCTTCCGCAGGCGAGTTGGACCTTCTGGCCCTTGCAAGGGATTCAGGGGCGCTCGGGCGTGGCGGGGATCGAGGCCGCCGCCCTCGCGTCCGGGTCCGACGAGGAACGCCTGACCCTGGCCCTTCTGGATCAGGGCGCCGTCGCCATCGAGCGCGCCAACCTCGCCGGTCAGGCGGTCGAGACCGAGACCCTGAGGCGCGCCGACAGGTTCCGCACGGCGTTGATGAACTCGGTCAGCCACGATCTCAGGACGCCGCTGTCGACCGTGCTGGGGTCCGCGACGACCCTGATCGACTATGGCGAGGGTTTGACGCCGGCGGTGCGGGCCGACCTGCTGCTGAGTATCCGGGAAGAGGCCGAGCGGTTGAACCGCTACGTGGGTGACCTGCTGGACATGACCCGGCTGGAAGGCGGGGCGCTGAAGGTGCGGGCCGAATGGACCGATGCGCGCGACATCCTCAATGCGGCGGCCGAGAGGGTTTCCAGACGTTTGGAAAGCCGCAGGATGACCCGCGACTTCCCGGCAGACCTGTCTCTGGTCAAGGTCGATGAAGGGCTGCTCGAACAGGCCCTGGTCAATGTGCTGGAGAATGCCATCGCCTATAGTCCTGACGGATCGACCATCGAGATCGCCGCCTACGAGGATCGCAACGCCGTGGTGATCAGCGTAGAGGATGAAGGCATGGGCATCCCGACCGCAGAGCTTGAACGGGTCTTCGACAAGTTCCGGCGGATGGAAGAGTCCAGCGACAGGAACAAGGGTGTCGGCCTGGGCCTGGCCATCGCCAAGGGCTTCGTGGAGGCCATGAACGGCCGGATCGCTGCGGCCAGTCCCATCCATGAAGGGGATGACGGGGTGACGTCGGGGACGCGCATCCTGATCAGCCTGCCCAAGGCGATCGCCACCCATCGCGAGCTGCTGTGATGTCGGCCGTTCGTCCGCAGATACTGGTCATCGACGATGAGCCCCAGATCCACCGGTTCCTGACACCGGCGCTCGACGCCGCCGGCTATGATGCGAAGCGCGCGGACAATGGACAGGAAGGCCTGCGGGGCATCGCGCTGTGGAACCCGGACGCGGTCGTGCTCGATCTCGGTCTGCCTGACATGGACGGCAAGGACGTGCTCAGGCGCGCGCGCGAATTCTATGCGGGGCCCATCATCATCCTTTCGGCCCGGGACCGCGAGGCCGAGAAGATCGCGGCTCTGGACCTCGGGGCCAACGACTATGTCGAGAAACCGTTCGGGGTCGGTGAGCTGCTTGCCCGGCTGCGGGCGGGCTTGCGCCAGGGCGCCTTGAGACCTGCGACAACGGGCGTCGTCACGGCCGGTCAGATCACGATCGACCTGGATCGCCGGCTGGTGATGAAGGGCGAGGAGCGGCTCAAGCTTCGTCCCAAGGAGTATGACGTCCTGGCCTATCTGGCGCGGAGTGCGGGAAAGGTGGTGAGCCATACCGACCTGCTGACGGCGGTCTGGGGTGCCGCTCATGCCGACGACGTGCAGTACCTGCGCGTCGTCATTGGCCAGTTGCGGCACAAGATCGAACCCGATCCTGCCGTCCCCACGATCGTCCTGACCGAGGCCGGGATCGGTTACCGGATCGAGGGGTAGTCTCACGCTTGGTGTCCGTGGGCGGCCAGGCTCTTTGTTCGACCCGTCATCGGCGCTATATCCAGCCACGGTATGTTTGACGGCCTCCGTCAGAAGCGTCCTGGTTTTCAATGTGATTCAATCTCCTGACTACGGTTCGGGAGATCGAGTGGAGTAGGGCGATGGCCGGTCCGGCGGACGAACTGAAGATGGCGCGCACGATCCTGGGGTGGGATCATGAGCAACTGGGGCGCGCCCTTCGTCTGGCCGGGACGCCCGAGAAGCGGACCGCGCGGGTGCGCGAGATGGAGATGGGCAAGCGCGACATCTCTGGTCCCGTCCAGGTCGCCATCGAGGCCCTGATGAGTGGCTGGCGGCCCAACGGCTGGACCGACGCACCGCCCGCCGATCAGGCGTAGCGGGCGATTTCCAGGTCCGCGGTCTCGACCTCGGGCTTCACGCCCGAGATCATGTCGGCGAGCACCCGGCCCGATCCGCAGGCCATGGTCCAGCCCAGGGTGCCGTGACCGGTCGAGAGCCACAGGCCCTTGTATTTGGTGCGGCCGATCACCGGCGTACCGTCCGGCGTCATGGGGCGAAGGCCCGTCCAGTATTTCGCCGCGCCGACGTCGCCGGCCCCCGGGAACAGGGTGGTCAGGGAGTGCTCCAGCGTCGCCTGCTGATGCGGCGGCAGGTCGTGGCTGTAGCCGCCCAGCTCGGCCATGCCGCCGACGCGTATGCGGTCACCGAGACGGGTGATGGCGATCTTGTAGGTCTCGTCCATCACGGTCGAGACCGGGGCACCGGGTTCGTCGGCGATCGGCACCGTGATCGAATAGCCCTTCACGGGATAGACCGGCAGGCCAAGGCCAAGCGGTTTCAGCATCTGCGTCGAATAGCTGCCGAGGGCCACGACATAGGCGTCGGCAGTCAGATCGCCCTTGTCGGTTCGGACGGCGGTGACCTCATTGGCCTGGGTCGCGATCCAGTCGACGGTCTCGTTGAAGCGGAAGACGACGCCCAGTTCGGCGGCCATCTCGGCGAGGCGGTTGGTGAAGATGTGGCAATCGCCGGTCTCGTCATTGGGCAGGCGCAGGCCGCCGACGATGGTGGCCTCTGATCGAGCCAGGCCGGGCTCGGCGACGATGCAGCCGGCCTTGTCCAGCACTTCGCAGGGGACGCCCTCGTGGTTCAGGACCTTGACGTCCTTGGCCGAATCTTCGAGCTGGCGTTCGGTTCGGAACAGCTGGAGCGTGCCCTGGGCCCGGCCGTCGTAGGCGATGCCGGTCTCGGCGCGCAGGGCCATCAGCTGGTCGCGGCTGTACTCGGCCAGCCGCACCATTCGCTCCTTGTTGCGGACATAACGGGAAGGCGTGCAGTTCCTCAGCATGGCCAGGCCCCACTGGATCATGGCGGGATCGACGCGGGGCCGCAGGATCAGCGGCGCGTATTTCATCAGCAGCCAGCGCGGGGCCTTGCGCGGGATCGAAGGGGCGGCCCAGGGCGAGGAATATCCCGGAGACACCTGGCCGGCGTTGGCGAAGCTGGTCTCGAGTGCCGGGCCCGCCTGGCGTTCGACGACCGTGACTTCATGCCCGGCCCGGGCCAGGTACCAGGCCGTCGTGACCCCGATGACGCCGGCGCCGAGAACCAGAACTTTCAACGCGGCTTCTCCGTACGAAAACAAGGATGTCCCAGACTACACCCGATTCAGGGGCGATAACATGCCCTGATCGAATGGGCCGATGCGTGATTTTTTCGCACCTCTCCGCAGAGCCTCCCCACCCCGTCGTGAATCCTGCGCCCACCGATGGCGGTGGCGGTCAGAAAACACACCGCCAAAGCGCCAAACCGCCAATCCAGGCGCGGCCTGCCACAGCCTCTACGGTAGTTGGCGTCTTGCCCGTCAGAGCGCAAGAGCCGGGAAGGAAATAAATCCTAACACGATCGGCCACGGGATGACGCTACGTCACCGCTCGATCGCTGCTAGAGTGATCGCAAGAGGAAACGCGGGGACACGCGATGGCTGATCTTGAGACGTTCCGGGCCGAGACACGGGCCTGGCTGGAGGCGAACTGCCCGGCTGAATGCAGGGGAGCGCTGGACAGTGACGAGGACCGGGTCTGGGGCGGGCGCGACGCCGTGTTCAAGACCCCGGCGCACAAACAGTGGATGGATGTCATGGGCGCGCGCGGCTGGACCGCGCCGGAATGGCCGACCGAATACGGCGGCGGCGGCCTGACCCGCGAGGAGGCCAAGGTGCTGGCCTCCGAGATGCGGCGCATCGACGCCCAGATGCCCCTGTCCAGCTTCGGTATCTGGATGCTGGGCCCGGCCCTGCTGCAGTTCGGGACCGAGGAACAGAAGGCGCGGTTTCTGCCCGAGATCGTGCGCGGTGAAATCCGCTGGTGCCAGGGCTATTCCGAGCCGGGTGCCGGGTCGGACCTTGCGGGCGTCCAGACGCGCGCGGAGGATCGGGGCGACCACTGGATCGTCAATGGCCAGAAGGTCTGGACGTCGTATGCCGACAAGGCCGACTGGATCTTCTGTCTGGTGCGCACCGACCCGGAGGCCCCCAAGCATCTGGGGATTTCGTTCGTCCTGTTCGACATGGCGACGCCGGGGGTTTCGACCCGGCCGATCACGCTGATCTCGGGCAAGTCGCCCTTCTGCGAGACCTTCTTCGACGACGTGCGGGTGGAGAAGGCGAATCTGGTCGGGACGCTGAACCGGGGCTGGGACGTGGCCAAGGCGCTGCTGGCGCATGAGCGGACCATGATCGGCGGCATGGGCATGATCGGGGGCGGCCGTCCCATGGGTCAGGTCGCGGCCGACAGCGTCGGTGCCGATGCCGATGGGCGTCTGGACGATCCGATGCTGCGCGCCCGGATCGCCGATCTGGAGATCGATCTGGCGGCGTTTCAGCTGTCGATGGAGCGGGTCGGGGACCAGGTGAAGGCCAGACAGGTCTCGCCGGCCATCGCCTCCATGCTGAAATACTATGGGTCGGAACTGAACAAGCGACGCCACGAACTGGCCATGGCGGCGGGTGGTTCGGACGCGCTGGAGTGGGAGAGCGAGCGGTCGCACCACGGCGGTGCAGCGCGCGACTGGCTGCGGACCAAGGCGAACTCGATCGAGGGCGGGACCAGCGAGATCCAGCTGAACATCATCGCCAAACACATGCTGCAACTGCCCGGAGCCTGAGCGGATGCCGCTGATCCTCACTGAAGAACAGACCATGCTCAAGGAGGCCGCCGACGGCTTTCTGAGCGAGAATGCGCCGATCGCGCATCTGCGGAAACTGCGCGACGAGCACGACGCGGATGGGGTCTCTCGTGACCTGTGGCGGGCCTTCGGCGAGATGGGTTTCGCGGGGGTCATCATCCCCGAGGCGCACGGTGGATCAGGCCTGGGCGCGGTCGAGGCGGGGGTTCTGGCCGAGGCGCTGGGGCGGACCCTGACGCCGTCGCCCTTCATGGGATCGGGCGTGCTGAGCGCCAAGGTGCTGATCGATGGCGGATCGGCAGACCAGCAATCGACCTGGCTGCCTCGGATCGCAGGCGGTGATGCGATCCTGTCCCTGGCGGTGGACGAGGGGGCCAAGCACCGGCCCTCGGCCATCGCGACGACCGCAGAGCGGTCGGGCAACGGGTTCAAGCTGAACGGGGCCAAGGGCTTCTTGCTCGACGGCCATATTGCCGATGCCCTGATCGTGGCCGCGAGGACCGACGGCGGCCTGACCCTGTTCCTGATCGATCCGAAGGCAGCGGGGGTCGAGATCGAACGGACCGTGATGGTCGATGCGCACAATGCGGCGCGGGTGACCCTGACCGATGTGCAGGTCGACGCCGATGCGGTGATCGGCGCGGTGGATGCGGGCGAGGGTCTGCTGGAAGGCGCTCTGAACCTGGGGCGGGCCTGTGCGGCGGCATCCCTGACCGGGGCAGGGGACCAGGCGTTCCAGCTGACGCTCGAGTATCTGCGGACCCGCAAGCAGTTCGGCAAGCTGATCGGCGAGTTCCAGGCGCTCCAGCATCGGGCGGCGCATCTGTTTACCGAGATCGAGCTGGCGCGGGCGGCGGTGCTGGGTGCGTTGCAGCGTCTGGACGCGGGGCGCGAGGATGCGGGGCTGGCCGTCTCGGTCGCCAAGGCGAAGGCAGGGCGGGTCGCCGAACTGGCGGTGCAGGAGGCGGTACAGATGCACGGCGGCGTGGGGATGACCGACGCCTTCGACGTCGGCCTGTTCATGAAGCGGGTGCGGGTGCTGAACGAGTTGCTGGGCGACGCAGGCTTCCACACCGAACGACTGGCGCGCGCCCAGGGGTACTGAGGCCGATCAAGCCAAAACACGCATCGGTCGATAGCTGCATTGGCTTGGACCCGCATCAAAGACCGGAATACCGTTCGATCAGGGCGCGACGACAGCGCCGGGCGGCACGGCCGTCTTTGAGCGAGGAACTCCATGTCCAGAATGACGCCCGCGGAAATGGCCGCGACCATCGGCGGCGGTTTGCTGTCGTTTCCGGTCACCCATTTCGACGCCGAGCAGCAGTTCGTCGCAAAGGACTATCGCGACCACTGCGCCTGGATGCTGGAGTATGAGCTGGCCGGGCTGTTCGCTGCCGGCGGCACCGGCGAGTTCTTCTCCCTGACCCCCGAAGAGGTCGGCAAGGTGGTGAAGGCCGCCGTCGAGGAAACCGCCGGCAAGACCCCGGTGATCGCGGGCGCCGGATACGGGACGGCCATGGCCGTCGATCTGGCCCAATCGGCCGAGGCCAACGGTGCCGACGGCATCCTGTTGTTGCCCAACTATCTGATGGTGCCGGGCCAGGAAGGCCTGGCGGCGCATGTCGAGGCCGTCTGCAATGCGACCTCGCTGGGCGTCATCGTCTACAACCGCGACAACGCCGTGCTGCAGCCCGAGACGCTGGAAAAGCTGTGCGAGCGCAATCCGAACCTGGTCGGGTTCAAGGACGGCGTCGGCGACATCGAACTGATGATGCAGGTCTATGCGCGGATGGGCGATCGCCTGACCTATGTCGGCGGCCTTCCGACCGCCGAGACCTTCGCGCCGGCCTATCTGGAGATGGGGGTCACGACCTATTCGTCGGCGATCTTCAACTTCGTGCCGGAGTTCGCGCTGGACTTCTACAAGGCCGTGCGGGCCCGCGACCATGCGACCATCATGGCGGGCCTGCGCGACTTCGTGCTGCCGTACATCGCGCTGCGCAACAAGGGCAGGGGCTACGCCGTCTCGATCGTCAAGGCGGGCATGACCGCTATCGGCCGTACCGCAGGTCCGGTCCGCACGCCGCTGATCGACCTGAAGCCCGCCGAACTGGCCGAGTTGTCGGCGTTGATCGCCCGTGTGCAACCCGCCGCACCGAAACTGGCGGCGAACGGATAGGGTCGGTGCCCTGTCCGTTCGGGTCCGCAGGGCCTAGAACACCTCGCCTGGGAGAAGGGCGATGAACATGTTCGAGCTGAGCCAGTTGCGGTGCTTCGTCGCCGTCGCCGAGGAACTGCATTTCGGGCGTGCCGCCCAGCGGCTGAACATGACCCAGCCGCCGCTGAGCCGTCAGGTGCAGTTGCTGGAGCGTATACTGGGCGTCGTCCTGCTGGACCGGACCAGCCGGTCGGTGCGGCTGACACCGGCGGGGCGGTCGTTCCTGATCGAGGCGAAACGCATCCTGAGGCTGGCCGAGAGCGCGGCCCTGGCGACGCGGCGGATCGCCAGCGGCGATGCAGGCCGGGTCGCGGTCGGGTTCACGGCGGCCTCCGGCTATTCCTTCCTGCCCAATCTGGTCGATCTGGCGCGAACCCAGTTGCCCAATGTCGATCTGACGCTGCGCGAGCTGGTGTCGGGCGAACAGGTCGAGGCCCTGCTGACCGGGCGCATCGACCTGGGGCTGGTGCGGCCCCCGCTCACCCGACCCGAGTTCGACAAGGTGCGGGTGCTGACCGAGCCTCTTGTGGCGGCTTTGCCGAGTGGCGATCCCCGGCTGGAGAAGGACCGCATCAGCCTGGCCGATTTCGATGCCCAGCCGATGATCATGTATGCCCCCGAAGGGGCGGGCTATTTCCACGCCATGCTGACGGCCATGTTCGACGAGGCCGGGGTGTCGCCCCAGCACGTCCAGCATATGGCGCAGATTCACTCGATCCTGGCCTTGGTCCACGCGCGGATCGGGGCGGCGGTGGTGCCCGAGGCCGCGACCAAGCTGCATTTCGAGGGGGTCGAGTTCCGGCCCCTGGATACCATGCCCGAGCGCCCGGTCGAACTGTTCGTCGCCTGGCGTCGCGACAACGACAATCCGAGCCTGAAACCGCTCCTCGACCTGATCGAGGCGCAGGCCAGGACTACGCCCTAGCAAGGATACTCTGCCATGCAGACCCGCCGCACCGTGATCGCCACCGCAGCCATGACCGGCGGCCTGATTGCGACGGGTGGCGCGGCCTGGGCCGATCCGGTCCAGCCGGTGGCGGCGACGCGGCACGGTCGGGTTCGGGGCTATGTCGATCAGGGGATCAAGGTCTTCAAGGGCGTACGCTACGGTGCCGACACCGCGACAAGGCGGTTCCAGCCGGGGGTGGTGCCCGAGTCCTGGAGCGATGTTCGCGACGCCACGACCTATGGCGCGGCCAGTCCGCAAAAGTCCGACGAACCCGACCAGTCCGAGGACTGCCTGTTCCTGAACCTCTGGACGCCCGAGCTTCGCGACGGTGGGAGGCGGCCGGTGATGGTCTATGTCCACGGCGGGGCGCACGCCAACGGGTCGGGGTCGAGTTCGCTGTATGACGGGGTTGCCCTGTGTCGGCGCGGCGATGTGGTCGTCGTGACCCTGAATCACCGGCTGAATGTGTTCGGGTACAACGGTCTGGGCCAGCTGCTGTCGCCGGTGGGGGGCGGGGTCTATGCCAAGTCGGGCAGTGTCGGGAATCTGGACCTGATGCTGGCCCTGCGCTGGGTGCGGGACAATATCACCGAGTTCGGCGGCGACGCCGACAACGTCACGGTCTTTGGCCAGTCGGGTGGCGGGGCCAAGCTGGTGACGCTGATGGCCATGCCCTCGGCGGCCGGCCTGTTCCACAAGGTCATCACCATGAGCGGCCAGCATGTGACCGCCATGGGCCCGCAGCACGCCGAACTGAGGATGCGGGCCTTCCTCGACCACCTGGACCTGACGCCGGATCGCGCGGCTGAGCTGGCCACCGTGCCCATGGGCAGGCTGGTCGAGGCCCTGTCGATGGACGACCCGATCGAAGAGGGGGGCATCGTCTTCTGGTCGGTCATGGACCACGACACCCTGCCAAGGCACCCTTTCGTGCCGGATGCGCCACGCGAGAGCGCCCATATCCCCATGATCGTCGGCAATACCCACGACGAGGCGCGCGCCTTTACCGCTTCGGACGAGCGCAATTTCAGCCTGACCTGGGATACGGTGGCGGCCAAGCTGGCGCCCGAGTTCGTGGTCGATCTGAACGCCCAGTACGTCGTCGATTGGTATCGCAGGCAGTTCCCGTCGATGTCGCCGGTGGACGTCTTCTTCGCCGCCGCCACCTGTGGCCGGTCGCGGCCGGGCCACCTGATCCAGGCCGAGGAGAGGGCGAAGATCGGTGACCGGACCTGGATGTACCAGCTGGATTTCGGATCGCCGGTGGAGCCGAGGCTGGGTGCCTATCATTCGTTCGACATCGCGCTGGCCTTCGACAACTGCCACCAACCGACATCGAAGACGGGGACCGGACCGGAAGCGCTCGGGGTGGCCAATGCGATGAGCGAGACCTTCATCGCCTTCGCCCGGACCGGCAATCCGAACAACGCGGCGATTCCGACCTGGAATCCCTATTCGCTGCCGGAACGAGCGACCATGATCTTCGACGTCGAGAGCCGGAGCGAGAACGACCCCCGTGCGGCTGAACGCCGCCTGTTCCAGACGGCACCCTTCCTCAAGCAGGGAACGTGATCCAACTTGACCTGACGTGATCTTGGCACGGTGGTCGGGGAGGGCTAGGGCTGTCTCAAATCACTGTCTTAGGGAGACGACCATGGCCGACCTGGCTCAGGTTACCGAACACATCCGCAGCGCCGTCGGCGACAACTCCGGTCTGGGCAAGACCGTGAAGATCGACATGGGCGACACGGGCAAGATCTACATCGACGGTGCCTCGGTCCCGAACACGGTGACCAACGACGACAAGCCCGCCGACACCACCGTGACCGTGTCCTGGGACGACTTCATCGCCATGTCCGAAGGCAAGCTGGACGGCATGATGGCCTTCATGCAGGGCAAGCTGAAGATCGCCGGCGACATGATGATCGCCCAGAAGCTGATCCCGCTGCTGAAGCGTTGATGCCGGTCTGAAAAGACAAGAACGACACGGCGCGGCTCCGGAAGAGGGCCGCGCCGTTTTCATATCCGTCTCGGGAGGACGACCATGGACTTCAAGCACAGCGACCTGGGCCTGCACTGGCAGGAGCGGCTCCAGAGGTTCATGGACGACAAGGTGCTGCCACGCTCGGCTGAATACTGGGCCCAGGTCCATGAGGATCACACGCGCCAGCCGCCCGTGATGGAAGAAATGAAGGCCCAGGCGCGCGAGGCCGGGCTGTGGAACATGTTCCTGCCGGGCGAGCACGGCGCGGGACTGACCAATGTCGAATACGCCCCCCTGGCCGAGATCATGGGTCACGCCCTGTGGTCGGCCGAGGTGTTCAACTGCGCCGCGCCCGATACAGGGAACATGGAAGTCCTGCATATGTACGGCAACGCCGAGCAGCAGGAGCAGTGGCTTAAGCCCCTGATGGCCGGCACGATCCGCTCGGCCTTCCTGATGACCGAGCCGGCGGTCGCTTCGTCGGACGCGACCAATATCCAGACATCGATCGTCCGCGACGGCGACGAATACGTGATCAATGGCCGCAAATGGTGGTCGACCAACATGGGCCATCCGAACGTCAGGATCGCCATCGTCATGGGCAAGACCGACACCGGCGCGGCGACACACCAGCAGCAGTCGCAGATCCTGGTGCCGACCGACACGCCGGGCTTCCGGGTCGAGCGGATGCTGAGCGTGTTCGGCTATGACGAACGGCCGATCGGCCACGCCGAGGTGGTGCTGGACAACGTCCGGGTGCCGGTCTCGAACCTGATCGCGGGCGAGGGCAGGGGGTTCGAGATCGCGCAGGGGCGGCTGGGGCCCGGCCGCATTCACCATTGCATGCGGACGATTGGTGCGGCGGAGAAGGCCCTGGCGCTCATGTGCGAACGGTTGCTGAACCGCACCGCGTTCAGAAAGCAGATCGCCGAGCATTCGGTCTGGGAGCAGCGGGTCGGCGAGGCGCGGACCAATATCGAGATGTGCCGCCTGATGGTGCTGAAGGCCGCCTGGATGATCGATCAGGCCGGGGCCAAGAACGCCAAGTCCGAAATCTCGCAGATCAAGGTGGCGGCACCCAAGATGGCGTTGCAGATCATCGACGACGCCATCCAGGCGTTCGGGGGTGCCGGCGTTTCGGCCGATACGCCACTGGCCGAGCTGTACGCCCAGGTCCGGACGCTGCGTTTCGCCGATGGGCCTGACGAGGTTCACAACCGGACCATTGCGCGGCTCGAATACGCCAAGCACGGCGGGCGTCCGATTCGGTAGGGCAATCCCCGCAGATCACCGGTTGCCGGGCATGGGCCCAGCTCTCATCTGGGCGATGTGTCGCATGGCGGGAACGGATTTTCTCGTGCGGCTTTGTGCTGGGCTTGGATAGGCGTTGGGGGACTGTGCCGATGAACGACCTCTCGCGCATCGCGTCGCAGCAGGACATCGATATCGCCCTTTATCGACGCGTGCGCGGGGCCATGCCCGCACTGGCGGCAGGCCTGTCGTCTGAGGACCTTTCGGCCCAGGCCATGCCGGATGCCAGCCCCGGCAAATGGCACCTGGCGCATACCAGCTGGTTTTTCGAGGCGATGATCCTGGCCGCCGATCCGGACTATGAGCCGGTCGATCCGCGCTTCCAGCAGATGTTCAACTCCTACTACGAGGCGCTGGGCGAGAGGGTCGCGCGTCATGAGCGTGGCCTTATGACGCGCCCGTCGCTGGACGACGTGTTGGCCTATCGCACGGAGATCGATCGGCGGATGATCGATCGGCTGGGTCGCGGCCTGACGTCGGCGGCGGATCGGTATCTGTTCGTGCTCGGTCTGCACCACGACCAGCAGCATCAGGAGCTGTTCCTGATGGACATCCTGGCGCTGATGGCCCGGTCCCCGCTGGATCCGGCTGCCTATGGGATCGATCCGCGGGCTGTTCCGGTCGCGGCTGCGCGAGGCGGCTTTGAGGCCTTCGAGGGCGGGATGGCGACACTGGGCCATGACGGACCGGGGTTTGCCTTCGACAACGAAGGGCCCGCCCACCCGGTCTGGTTACAGCCTTTCGGTCTGGCGCGAGACCTGGTGGCCAACGGTGAATGGATCGCCTTCATCGACGACGGTGGCTATCGGCGGCCCGAGTTGTGGCTGTCGGACGGCTGGGCGACGGTGAAGGCCGAGGGCTGGACGGCACCGCTGTATTGGCGGGATGATCCCGAGGGCTGGACCACGATGACGCTGACGGGCCGCGCTCCCGTCGATCCTGACGCGCCCGTGCGCCATATCAGCGCCTATGAGGCCGACGCCTATGCGACATGGGCCGGCCAGCGCTTGCCGACAGAGGCGGAATGGGAGCATGCGGCGACGACGCGGCCCGACGCTTTCGGCAACCTGTTCGACGAGGTCTGGCAGCATACGTCCAGCGCCTATCTGGCCTATCCCGGCTTTCGACCGACCGCGGGGACGGCGGCGGAGTACAACGGGAAATTCATGGCCAATCAGAGTGTTCTGAGGGGCTCTTCGTTCGCGACGCCCGACGGCCATGGCCGCGCGACCTACCGCAACTTCTTCTATCCGCATCAAAGATGGGCGTTCATGGGACTGAGACTGGCCGAGGATGTTTCCCCGGAAGACCGCGACATGGGGGACGACGCCGTCACCCGCGAGTTTCGCAGTGAACTGTTGGCTGGCCTGGCGAAGCCTCAGAAGGCCATGTCGCCCAAATGGTTCTATGACGCGGAGGGGTCGCGCCTGTTCGAGGAGATCACGCGCCTTCCGGAATACTATCCGACGCGTCAGGAAGCCGCACTCTTGCGGGAGCTGGCCCCGTCCTTGACGGCCCGGTTCGGCGACCGCGCGGTGTTGGTCGAGTTTGGATCCGGGGCCAGCGCGAAGACGCGCATCCTGCTGGATGCCGCACCCGATCTTGCCGCCTATGTGCCTATCGACATCAGTCCTGACGCGCTGGAGCAGGCGGTGGAGGGGATATCGGCCTCCTATCCGTCGTTGCGGGTCGAGCCGGTGGTCGGCGATTTCCTGAACCTGCCGGCCCTGCCTGAGTTGGGCCTCGGGCGAAGGGTCGGGTTCTTTCCGGGCTCCACGATCGGCAACCTGGATCGCGAGGACGCGGTGCGCCTTCTGACCGTGGCGCGCGAGCGGCTGGATGCCGGGGCACTGTTCATCCTGGGAGTCGATCTGGTCAAGGATCCGGGGACGCTGATCGCCGCCTATGACGATGCGCAAGGGGTGACGGCCGCGTTCAACAAGAACCTGCTGGTCCGTGCCAATCGCGAGCTGAACGCGGATTTCGATCTGTCGGCGTTCGAGCATCTGGCGCTGTGGAACCCGGTCGATGCCCGGATGGAGATGCATCTGCGCTCGACGCGCGACCAGAGGGTCAGGATCGGTGCCGCCACGGTCGATTTCGTGCAGGGCGAGACGATCCACACCGAAAGCTCGCGGAAGTATCGTGAGGCCACGGTGCGCGCGCTCGCCGAGGCCGCAGGGTGGTCGGTAGCCGCGTTCGAGGTCGGCCCCGAACCCTCGGTCGCCATCGTCGTCCTCGAAGCCTGATCGGATACGAAAAGGGCGGCGGATCCTGCGATCCGCCGCCCCATTCTGTCGGTCCCGAGGCGGCTATTCTGCCTGACCTTCGACCTCGTCTTCAGGTCGGCGTGTTCCGTGAGAGGCTTCGCCGCCCTTGCGGCCGGCCTGTGCTGCCAGACCACGATCCTGGGAGAAGCTGCGCTTCTCGCTGGGGACGCTGGCTCCGCCCTTGCGAGCGATCTCACGTTGACGCTCGGGATCCATCGAGGCGAAGCCTCGCTTGGACACACCCGACGGACGGTTGGGCTGACCTTCGGCCATTCGGTTGTTCCTTCCTGAGTAAGCTACGGCTTGGCTTCAAAACCCCGGGGGTGGGGCAAGGTTCCGAGGCTGCGTCGCTTTCGTGCCACGGTCGAAATGATCCGGATCAGGACATCGGTTGGCCGAAATCACCTTCGCCGCCACCTGGGTCGAACGCGGGTATTTCCTGGGGGCTGTCGGCCGGTTCGACTTCAGGCATGGAATCGGGTGCCGGTTGTTCTTCGGGACGGGGTTCGGGTTCGTTGGGGGACATGGCGGGCTCCTTGGTGAACCTCATCAACGCGCCGCCGCTGTGGATGTTCAGGTCGAACGGAACCGGTCGCCCAAAGGACTGTTCATCCGGCCAGCCCCTCAACCCAGGATGACGCCATGACCGATCCCTACGCCACCGCCCCGACCGCCGACATCGTCGACGACGAGCTCGAATCCTCCAGCCTCGACCGCCAGGCCTCGGACTTTCTGGCGGATGCGGATCGTCGCGCATCCGAAACGCGGCCTTTCGCTCAGACCACCTCGATCCGCCAGGCCGTTCGCGAAGACCTGAACCAGACGCGCGAGTGGGCCCGCAGCCGTGCAACCTCGACACGCGAAGCCATCGTCGATGAGCCGATCAACGCCGCTCTCTATGCCGTCGGGGCCGGTGTCCTGATCGGCCTGCTGCTGCGTCGCTGAAGGCTCAGGACGGTCCCGTGGCGGGCCGGGCGATCGGCGTGGATCGCATCGCCCGGTCCGAGACATAGGGGTTGGTCTGGCGCTCGGCCCCGAACGTTGAGATGGGCCCGTGTCCCGGCACGAAGGTGACCCCGTCGCCCAGCGCCCACAGCTTGTGCGTGATCGAGTGAAGCAGGGCGTTGTGGTCGCTTTTCGGAAAATCCGTGCGACCGATCGAGCCCTGGAAGATCACATCCCCCACCTGGGCAAAGCCGCTTTCGCGATTGAAAAAGACGACATGACCGGGGGTGTGGCCGGGCGTATGGACCACGTCCCACGTCGTTGCGCCCAGGGTCACAGTGTCCCCGTCCGTCAGCCATCGATCGGACGTGAAGGTGCGCGCCTCGGGCAGGCCATACATCTGGCCCTGGCGCGGGATGCCCTCGATCCAGAACAGATCGGCCTCATGCGGGCCGATGATCGGGACGCCAGTCTTTTCCTTCATCTCGGCCGCTCCGCCTGCGTGATCGAGGTGGCCGTGGGTGATCCAGATCTGGTCCAGCGTCAGGCCGCGCCGCGCGATTTCGCCCAGAACCTCGTCCACAGCGCCGCCCGGATCGATCACCGCTGCCTTGTTTGTCTTCACACACCAGACCGTCGTGCAGTTCTGTTGCAGCGGCGTGACGGGCGTCACGAAGACGCCGATGGGCAGGGCAGATTGGGTCATCTGGCACAGATAGCGACGATCCGCTCCTTGCGAAACCATCGCCGCGTTGACCTTTGGAGCCCATCTCGACATAAGGGCGGCCTTCGAGGCGCCGCTTCCTGAATGGAGCGGCCCTTTCTGCTTTTCCACCCCGCGCGCGCAGCCCTCGAGAGGTCGCCGCGCCACAGAGCGTCAGAATCCCGGCCATGCAAGTCGTCGAAAAAACCACCGAAGGTCTCAGCCGCGTCATCGGCGTGACCATCCCTGCGGCCGAGCTGAACGCCAAGCTGGACGCCAAGGTCAAGGAAGTCGCGCCGCAGATGAAGCTGAAGGGCTTCCGTCCCGGCAAGGTGCCCGTCACCTACGTCAAGAAGACCTTCGGCCGTGACTTCATGGGCGAGATCATCAATGCCGAGCTGAACGAGACCAGCCAGAAGGCGCTGGAAGAGATCAACCTGCGTCCCGCCGCCCCGGCCGAGATGAAGCTGCTGTCCGATATGGACAAGGTGATCAAGGGCGAGGAAGACCTGTCCTACGAGATGGCCCTGGAAGTCATGCCCGACTTCACCCCGGTCGATCCCAAGACGCTCAAGCTGGCCCGCCCGACCTATGAGGCGTCCGACGCCGACCTGGACGAGGCCCTGACCGAGCTGGCCGGCCAGGCCAAGAACTACGAAGACAAGAAGGGCAAGGCCGTGAAGGCCGCCGACGGCGATCAGCTGACCATCGACTTCCTGGGCAAGCTGGACGGTGAACCCTTCGAGGGCGGTGCCGCCGAGGACGCGGATCTGGTGATCGGCTCCAACCGCTTCATCCCGGGCTTCGAAGAGCAGCTCAAGGGCGCCAAGGTCGGCGAAGAGAAGACCATCGAGGTCACCTTCCCGGCCGACTACAACGCCGCCAACCTGGCCGGCAAGCTGGCCACCTTCGACGTCAAGGTGAAGGCGATCAAGGCCGAGGCCCCCGCCGTCGTGGACGAGGACTTCGCCAAGCGGATCGGCCTGGAATCGCTGGACAAGCTCAAGGAGCTGCTGCGCGACAACCTGAACCAGCAATACGCCGGTGCCGCCCGCTTCAAGCTGAAGCGCGCCCTGCTGGACCAGCTGGACGAGGCGCACAGCTTCGACTTGCCGCCCAAGATGGTCGAGGCCGAGTTCGACGGTATCTGGAAACAGGTCGAGGCCGACAAGGCCAAGGGTGACCTGCCCGAGGAGGACGCCGCCAAGTCCGACGAGGACCTGAAGACCGAATACCGCAAGATCGCCGAGCGCCGCGTGCGCCTGGGCCTGGTGCTGGCCGAGATCGGCCGCGCCAACAACATCGGCGTCACCGACCAGGAACTGAACCAGGCGATCATGGCCGAGGCCCGCAACTATCCGGGTCAGGAAAAGATGGTGCTGGACTTCTATCGCCAGAACCCCAACGCCGCCGCCCAGATGCGCGCCCCGATCTATGAGGAGAAGGTCGTCGACCTGATCTTCAACCAGGCGGAAACCACCGACACCCCGATCACCAAGGAAGAGCTGCTCAAGGACGAAGACGAGGGCTGATCCCTTCGGTCAGCTTCCGTGGGTCGCGCAGGCGACCCCGAGTATGCATGATGGCCCCCGGCGTTCCGCGCCGGGGGCTTTTTCATGCGCATCTGGGGGATGCTGATCGCCGTAAGTCTGGGGCTTCTGGCTCCGGCATTCCCGGCTGCGGCGCAGGACGCCGAGAGTCTTCGGGCGACAGCGGAGACCACGCCCGAGATGCTGGCGCTCGATGCCCGGGCGTCCACGGCAATCGAGGCGCAGGACTGGGTCGAGGTCGAGGCCGCCATTCGCCTTTTGCTGCCGCTGGAACGGGTCGCCTATGGACCCGATGATCCGCGCGTGTCGGCGAGCCATTCCTGGATGGCGACTGCGATCCGGCTTCAGGGTCGGGCATTCGCCGACTATGAGGCCCATCTGCGTGAACGGCTGCGGATCGCGGAGCATCATCCGACGGATCGGGACGGCCTGGGTGCCGCGCGGGCACAGCTGGCCTTCGCGCTTGTCGAGGCGGGCCAACCGGCCGAGGCCGTTCCGATGTTCGAGGGCGCTCTCGAAGTCCTGTCCGTGCGGGCGGCTGCGGACCCGGACCTGTTGACCGTTCGCAACAGCCTGGCCGACGCCCTGTCGGCGGTGGATCGCAAGGCCGAGGCGGTGGTCCAGCTTCAGGCCGTGCTCGCCGCTGTGGGCGACGGTGACGACGAGTCGACGAAGGCGGCCGCCGCCAACCGGCTGGCCGTGCGACTGTACGAACTCGCGCGCTACGCCGAGGCCGAGCCGGCCTACAGGCTGGAGCTTGAATCGCGCGAGGCGGCTGGCGGTGCGGACGCCCCCCATGCCGCGACCGCCGCCTACTGGCTGTCGGAAACGCTGAAGAAGCTGGGGAGAGGGGCCGAGACCGAACCTCTGCTGGTCCGGATTCTTGAGCTGGAGGGCGAGGCGAACGGGCAACAAAGGGTGTTGAGCGACGATCAGGTGGCACGGTCGGCACTGGACCTGGGCGTCCTGCGTTACCGCAATGGGCGGACGGCCGAGGCGGAAGCGCCGTTCCGGACCGCTGTCGCCCTGCGTCGCCGTGAGCCGGTCACGCCCGCGCTGCTGTTCTCGCCGGTCTCGTGGCTGGGTTTGACGCTGCGAAATCTCGATCGCCCGTCCGAGGCCGAGCCGGTCCAGATCGAGGCCGTCCGGCTGGCCGAGTCCATACACGGCGAAAACGATCCCGCCGTCGCGGTCCAGTTGTTCAACCTGGGGTCGACCTATCTGGACCAGTACAAATACATCGAAGCCCTGCGCGTCCTGCGCCGCGTGGTGGCGATCGACGATGCTGCGGGCGGGGCCAAGGTCCGCTCGATCGAGGCGTTCGGTCTCGCCGCCAATCGCACGGGGCTCTATCAGGAAGCCGAGGCGGCGCGCCGTCGCGCACTCGCGATGCGCCTGGCCGAGGCTCCGTCCGATCCCGTCGCGATCGCGCGGGCTCGCCTTCACCTTGCTGGAACCCTCTATGCTCAGGAGGCCTTTGCCGAGGCCGAGGTGTACCAGTTGCAGACCCTCGGCGACGCGACCGATTCCAAGGTCCGCGCGGACGCCCTCACCGACCTGGCTATGACGACCTACAACCTTGGGAGAACCGTTGCTGCTGAAACCCTGTTTCGGGATGCACTCTCAGCGACGGAACAGGCGTATGGCGCGAACCACGCGGCCACGGCGGGAGCCATGTTGCGACTGGCCAATGCGATGGGGGCGAGAGGCGACTGGTCGAGGGCCGACTCGCTGCTGGCGCGTGCAGCGGAACTTGCTGCGGCCTCGAATGATCGAATTCTGCTGGCGAGCATCCATCTGGCGCTCGGCGCGGCCTTCAGCGACACCGGCCAGGCCGACCGCGCCATGCGGCATTTCGGTATGGCTTTCCAGATACGGCGTGAGCTGTTTGGCGCAGGTCACCCAGACACGGTCGACGTCGTCCAACGTATTGCGCTCGAGATGGTCGAACAGGGAAAGTTTACCGAGGCCGAAAGCTACCTCAGGTCTCTGCTCGATCTGCGAGAACGAAGGTTCGGCCGGGATCATCCCCAGACGGCAGATACGCTTCAGGAACTGGCGCTTGCGATCTTCATGCAGGACCGATTCGAGGAGGCGATACCCTTGATGCGTCGGGCACTGGCGATCATGGAGACCGACGACGACCCGCGTAACCGGATCCGGTTCGGCATGAACCTGGGGGTCACCCTGATCCGGGCCGAGCAACCCGATCAGGCGCTGGTTGTCCTGCGCGCCGCCGCCCGGTCCCTGCTGGAGCGTGTGGGCGGCCAGGCGACGGGCGTGGAAGGGCGATCCGACCTCAACGGCTTGCGTTATCTGTTTCGCAACTCCGTCCGTGCGGCATGGGATGCGTCCATGCCGCTTGAAACCGGGCCTCTGTGACGCGATATCCAAGGTCAAGCCAGACGCGTGCTGATTCGGGCGCGCCACAATCATCGAGAAGGCCAGAATGCGCGATCCGATCGACTACATCTCGAACAACCTCGTCCCCATGGTGGTGGAGCAGTCCAGCCGGGGCGAGCGGGCCTTCGACATCTTCTCGCGCCTGTTGCGTGAGCGGATCATCTTTCTGACCGGTCCGTTCGAGGACGGCATGGCGTCGCTGATCTGCGCCCAGCTGCTGTTCCTGGAATCGGAGAACCCCAAGAAGGAAATCTCCATGTACATCAACAGCCCCGGCGGTCAGGTGACCTCGGCGCTCGCGATCTACGACACCATGCAGTACATCAAGTCGCCGGTCTCTACCGTGGTCATGGGCATGGCGGCCTCGGCTGGCTCCCTGATCCTGACGGCCGGTGAGGCGGGCCAGCGCATTGCCCTGCCCAACGCTCGCATCATGGTTCACCAGCCCTCGGGTGGGTTCCGGGGTCAGGCGTCGGACATCGAACTGCACGCCGCCGACATCCGCTACACCAAGCGTCGCCTCAACGAGATCTATGTCCACCACACGGGCCGGACCTACGAGGAGGTCGAGAAGACGCTGGACCGCGACCACTTCATGGACGCCGAATCGGCCAAGGCCTGGGGCATCGTCGATCACGTCTACGACAAGCGCACCGAAGCCGAAGCGGACGGTATCAAGACCGTCTGACCCCGCTTCAATGACGAGGAAAGGGCGCGCCGGGATCGGCGCGCCCTTTTCATTTGTGATAACAGGACACCATGCAGCACACCCGCGATCTCAAAGGCGTCGTCCATGTCGATGGCGATGACTATGCCTGGGAAGTCCGTCGCCAGCCCCAGCGCACCACCGGCAACGAATGGCAGGGCATCGGTATCGCCCTGCGACAGGTCGACGCCCAGCGCGAGGCCATCGTCCAGTTTCCGATGGCGATGCGGGCCAACGGAGCCCCCAACTTCGAGCGCCAGCGGATCAACGTTGAAGCGGTGAAGAACGCCGTCGCTTCGGCGATTGCGGCGGGGTGGGACCCCACCTCTCGGGGCAAGGTGGTCGTGTTCGATGTGGATGCTGACGGGAACTGACGTCAGGCTTCGGGCATGACCGGCACCATGTTCTCGACCGGGGTCGTCGGTTTGACGCCGGGGGGCAGTGCGGTGGGGGCCGGCTGTCCGCCCGATCCAAGAGAGCGGATGTAGCGATAGACCGCGCGCTTGTCGGAATCGCTCATGGCACGGACCGAGGGCCAGGGCATCGGTGGCGCGGCCCGGCGGGTGGCCAGCATTTCGACCCAGGCGTCCTCAGTCATTCCGGCCGTCGTGATGCGCAGGTTGTTGGCGTAGGTCACGCCCCAGGGCCCGGCGTATCCGACCGGATTGCCCATCAGCCTCTGCGTCTCAGGGACATCACCGCCGGTCGGGGCGAAGCCCGGCGTATGGCAGTCATTGCAGCCTCCGACCGCAACGAGGTAGCGACCCTGATCGATGTCGGTCGCAGCGACCACGGAAGGCGACGACGTTATCGCGGCGGGTTCGGAGGCTCCACAGCCGGCAAGCCCAAGAGCCGGCAGACAGGCCAGAAGTGCGATGCGCATCGTGAAACTCCCCCAGGTCCAACCCTGAGGAAATCAGCCGAACGGCGTAACGTCAATCACGCGCGACGACGTTCAACGTCGGCCGGGCCGCTCTGTGAACACCCTGAAACCGGCATGCTCCGCCATCGCCAGCATCTCGGTATCGCCGGAGGTGTCGCCATAGGCGGCCACGACCCTGACATCGTCGCCATAGGCCGCCTTCAGGCGCTGCACCTTCTCCTCGCCACGGCAGTTCGGGCCGGTGAAGGCCCCGGTCACGCGGCCGGCCTCATCGAAGGTCAGGGACGTCCCCAGCAAGGCCTCGGCACCCAGTCTTCGAGCAAACGGAGCGACCGTTTCCTCGGGCGAGGCGGTGACGATGACACGGTGTGCGCCCCTGGCCCCCCAGTCGTTCCAGCAGGCCAGGGCGTCCGGCCGCATGAATCGGGTCCAGACATCCTGGGCAAACGCCTCCGCCTCGGCGGCCAGGGTCGCACGATCGACGCCGCCGAGAAACTCGCGCACCGAGGCCGCCTTGATCCGCCCCCGGTCGCGGTCCCGTGCATAGGTGGCCACCGCCGGGGCCAGCTTTACCAGACCCACCGCCCAGCCGCGACGTCCGGCCCGCCAGCGCAGGAAGGCGGTAAAGCTGTCGCGAATCGTCAGAGTGCCGTCGAAATCGAAGGCGACGATGGGTCGGCCGTCCTCGGTGCTCTGGCGGTCCCGTGCTCGCGTCCCCATGTCACTCATCCGCCGCAGTCCCCGTCGACATTGAACATCCCCCCAATCATCACGAACTGCTCAACCGGGCGGGGTTGTGACGAGCGGCCGGATGGTTGATTGTCATTTTTTGAATATCTTCGCGTCCATAGTGGTGGAATCAACGCGAAGGAAGCGTGTCGGTCGCAGCCGTCCTTAACGGAGCCGCAACCCCACGAGATTGAGAAGGGTCCATGACCAAAGCCGCCGGAACCGACGCCAAGAGCACTCTGTACTGCTCATTTTGCGGCAAGAGCCAGCATGAAGTCCGCAAGCTGATTGCGGGCCCGACCGTCTTCATCTGCGATGAATGCGTCGAGCTGTGCATGGATATCATCCGCGAAGAGCACAAGATCGGCTTCAAGAAGTCGACCGATGGTGTTCCCACGCCCAAGGAAATCCGTGAGGTCCTCGACGACTATGTGATCGGCCAGAGCCACGCCAAGAAGGTGCTGAGCGTCGCCGTCCATAACCACTACAAGCGCCTGAACCACGCGACCAAGAACAACGACGTCGAGCTGGCCAAGTCCAACATCATGCTGATCGGCCCGACGGGCTCCGGCAAGACGCTGCTGGCCCAGACGCTCGCCCGCATCATCGACGTGCCGTTCACCATGGCCGACGCCACCACCCTGACCGAGGCCGGTTATGTGGGTGAGGACGTCGAGAACATCATCCTGAAGCTGCTCCAGGCCTCCGACTACAACGTCGAGCGGGCCCAGCGCGGCATCGTCTACATCGACGAAATCGACAAGATCTCGCGCAAGTCGGACAACCCCTCGATCACCCGCGACGTCTCGGGCGAGGGCGTGCAGCAGGCCCTGCTGAAGATCATGGAAGGCACCGTCGCGTCGGTGCCGCCGCAGGGTGGCCGCAAGCATCCGCAGCAGGAGTTCCTGCAGGTCGATACCGCCAACATCCTGTTCATCGTCGGCGGTGCCTTCGCCGGGCTGGAGAAGGTGATCTCGGCGCGCGGGGCCGGGGCGTCGATCGGCTTCGGCGCCAAGGTGTCGAACGTCGACGAACGCCGCACCGGCGACATCCTGAAGGGTGTCGAGCCCGACGACCTGATGCGTTTCGGCCTGATCCCCGAGTTCATCGGCCGTCTGCCCGTCTTGGCGACGCTGGAAGATCTGGACGAAACGGCCCTGGTCACCATCCTGACCGAGCCCAAGAACGCCCTGATCAAACAGTACAAGCGCCTGTTCGAGATGGAGAATGTCGGCTTGACCTTCACCGACGACGCGCTCAACGCCGTCGCCAAGAAGGCCATCACGCGAAAGACCGGCGCGCGCGGCCTGCGTTCGATCCTGGAAGGCATCCTGCTCGAGACCATGTTCGAGCTGCCCACCTTCGAGGGTGTCGAGGAAGTTGTCGTCAACGCCGAGGTCATCGACGGCAAGGCCCAGCCCCTGCTGATCTATGCCGAGAAGAAGAAGACGGCCGACGGCGCGGCGTAAGGCCAAGGCGTCAGCCTGAACGATCAAAGGGCGCATCCTCGCGGGTGCGCCCTTTTCATTGGAGTGTCCGATGTCCCCTGACCACGATCCCGACGCCGACTCCGGCGGCTATGACGCCGAGGACTGGTCGCGGCTGACGGCCTTCACCGGCAAGGTCGCGACGCTTTACGACGTCCAGGCCAGGCGGGCCGTGTTCGCGCTCGACGACAGTGAGCGGCCGTGGCCGATCGACATGGACCTGCCTCAGCCGGTGATCTGGTGGGAAGAAGACGGGGAACAGGCCGCCGTCGCCGTCCAGGCCGAGAACCACACCAGTCCTGACGGCGAGGAGATGGAGGTTCTGGGCCTGATCCTGCCGGACGGGTCGGCGGCCGTGGCCCTGCTGGAGGACGTCGATCTGGTCGATGACACGGACCCGACCTGGCGCGCTCTGGTGGATGCCGCCGTCGACATGAGCGCGGCCGACGATCCGGACTGAACCGGCCGTTCAGACGTCCAGCGGCCTCAACGGGGTGTCGGCCCGCAGGTATAGCGGGTGTTTGGTGCTGCCATCCGCGTTCTGGCCGAAGCACCACAGGGGGATGCTGTCCTCGCGCAGGGCCTCGATCAGGGCCCGGCCCGCCGGAGCCAACGCCTTGTTGAGCTTGCCGTGGCACAGGACGACCTGGTCTGCCCCGGCCGCCGCTGCGCGGATCGTCGGCAGGTTCTCGGGCGATGAGGCAACGACGCCGGGTGCCAGCAGCATCTTCGGATCAGTGGCGCGATAGTCGCCGACATTGGCCTTGACCATGGCGTCAAAGCCCTCGCGCTGGGCGAAGGTCCATTCTCGGGCGCAGGTGGGGTCGTTGACGGTGGCGTCGGCCGTGGATGGGTTCATGCCGATGAACAGGATGTAGCGGTCGGGAAAGTCGTCGCCGAGCCAGCGTCGCATCAGCTGGCGGTATCGGCCGTCGGCGCTGAAGGTCGCGTCGCCCCTGACCCCCGCCATGAGCGCCAGCCGGACCTTGCCGCCCGGGTCGTGGAGGTCGGCGGTCATCGCACAGACCCATCCATGTAGAGGCGCACCGCCTCGTAGTCCTGCAAGACGACATGCGCGCCGGCCTCAGCCAGCTGCTCGCCATGGCCGTCGCGGATATGGCCTCCCGCCAACAGCCCGACGACGGTCATGCCTGCCGCAACGCCAGCCTGGACTCCGGGGACGCTGTCTTCGATCACCAGGGTCCGGTCGGGTGCGAAGCCCATTTCGCTTGCGGCATGCAGGAACAGATCGGGGTGCGGCTTTCCGCGCGTCACATGGACCGCGCCGCTGTAGATCGGGCCTGCCTGCTCCAGCGGAACACCCATGGTCGCAAGGCCCAAGGTGATCCAGTCCGGCGGGCTTGAGGATGCGATACACCGGGGCTTGTCCAAGTCGGCCATGAACGCGGCCGCACCCTCGACGGGCTGCAATGCAGTCGCCGCCCGATCGTGACACAGCCGCGTCCAGTCGCCGAGCGTCGTCTCCGGGCAAGATCGCCCCAGTCGAGCCTCGATTTCCGGCCGACAATCCAGCCAGCGTCGCCCCATGTACAGGACCAGCGCCTCGTCCAGGGTCGTCGGCAGGCCGATCCCGGTCAGGACTTCGGCCATGGCCTGGCTGCTCAGCAGTTCGCTGTCGGCAATGACGCCATCGTAATCGAGGATGACGAGGTCAAAACGGCTCACGCCCGCTCCGCGACCTTGGCCGCGTCCCACAGGCCGTCCATTTCGGCGAGGTCCGACTGGTCCGGGGTGCGGCCGTCTTTGGCCAGCGCCGCCTCTATGAAACCGAAGCGGCGCACGAATTTGGCGTTGGCACCGCGCAGGGCGTCTTCGGGCTCGACGCCCAGCTTGCGGGCCAGGTTGGCCACGACGAACAGAAGGTCGCCCACCTCGTCGCGGGCCTTTTCGAGGTCTCCGGCGGCGATCTCGACGCGCAGTTCGGCGACCTCCTCATGCAGCTTGTCGAACACCTCGTCGGTCGAGGGCCAGTCGAAACCGACGCGGGCGGCGCGTTTGGTCAGCTTGGCCGCGCGAGCGAGGGCGGGCAGGCCGACCGGCACGTCGTCGAGCACGCCGTGCTGCGCCTTCGACGCCCGTTCGGCGGCCTTGATGTCTTCCCAGCGGGCCTTCTGTTGCACCGCGTCAGCCTTGGCCGTTTCGTCAGCGAACACATGAGGGTGCCGCCGCACCAGCTTGTCGGACATGGCGTTCGCGACATCGTCGAAGTCGAACAGCCCGGCTTCCTGGGCCATGCGGGCGTGGAACACCGCCTGGAACAGCAGGTCGCCGAGCTCGGATTTCAGCTCGTCCATGTCTCCGCGCTCGATCGCGTCGGCGACCTCATAGGCCTCCTCGATCGTATAGGGGGCGATGGTGGCGAAGGTCTGGGCCACGTCCCAGGGACAGCCGACCTGGGGGTCTCGCAGCCTGGCCATGATGCCGTTAAGGCGCTCGATGGGCGTCATGTGGGAGCCACCACCTTGAGCGCCTCGGCGGCCTCCCGCGCGTCCAGCTCGGCGCGAATAGCGCCGTGGCGGGCGGGCGTGAGCGGGTATTTATGGAGCGCCAGGGCGGCCATGGCGATCAGTGCGGCGGGGGCGGCGACGAACATCACCTGCAAAAGCAGCAGGGAGGTCGCGCTGTTGCCGCCCGCGGGCTCCACGGCCTGAAACCCGATCCAGCCCAGAACGGCATAGGGGATCAGGGCGAAGACGTGGCCCAGTTTGGTGGTCGCCGACAGGATGGAGAACATCAGCCCCGTCCGGTCCACGCCCGTCTCCAGCCGGATCTCGTCCCCGGCATCGGCCATCATGGCGCGCAGCAGGAACAGGCCCGCTGCATAAGGCAGGCCGGCCACGAACATGGCACCGGCCGTCAGGGCAAACGATCCCCCGGGCAACAGGGTCGCGCCGAAGTACAGGGCGGCGAAGATCAGGCTGGCGATGATCAGCGCCTTGGCCTTGCCCACCTTCGTCGACAGCCAGGCCCAGATCGGCGATCCGACCAGCCCGCCGATGAAGTACAGCAGCATGAAGATCGAGGCCTCGGTCCGGCCGTATCCCTTGATCTGATCGAAGAAGAAGAACAGCAGGGCCCCGGTGATGCCGGGCGCGACACCCAGCAGCAGGTCGGCGACCAGCAGCTTGGACACGCTGGGGCGCTTCAGCAGATCGAAATAGGCGGAGAAGCCGCCGTGGGGCGTGTGGCCGGCATTGACCGGCTCGGGCACGACGAACAGGGCCAGCCCCACGGTGATCGGCAACAGGGCGATGATGGTCCAGCCCATGATGTGGACACCGGCGACATAGTCCCCCAGCCCCAGCTGAACCACGGCGGCGGGCAGGATCAGGATGGCGATCACGCCGAGGATGTTGAAGGCCTGCCACCAGGCATAGACGCGACTGCGCTGGTCATACTCGGGGGCCAGGACACTGGCCCAGCCGAGCTGGCCCAGTGTCCCGACGGAGAATCCCAGATAGAGCACCAGCAACCAGAGGAAGAGGTAGCCCGGTCCGGCACCCGGCTGGACGAGCACGAACATCATCAGGGCGGACAGCATCAGGATGGGCGTCGAGACCGCCATCCACGGCCGGTAGCGGCCGAACCGGGTGCGGGTCCTGTCCATGGCCGCGCCGATGAAGGGGTCGAAGACGATGTCGATGGCCCGGACCGCCATGAAGACATAGCCGACCATGGCGATGTCGATGCCGACATGGCTGGCGTAGAACTCGGGCAGGGTCACCGGCAGGGCCACGCCAAAGGCCGCCAATGGCAGGCAGACTGCCGAGAAGGCGGCCAGCACGGCGTTGGAACGGCGGGCTGTGGTCGAGGACATCGCGCGGATCCGGTCGGCCGGCCGGAGGAATCGGCCTGATCCGCTTATCGCAGCTTTGAGCGGGGTCGCGCAGGGGGTTTTCCACTTGCGAGGCGAGGGATCGTGGGGCTTGCTTCCGGGATGATGCTTCGGGCCTTCTTCGCCGTCGTCACGGTTTCGCTGACATTGCTGGGCGGAGTCGCACAGGCGCAGACTTGCGACAGTTCCGGCGATGCGTGGTCCGGCCAAGCCTTCGCCAACGCCGTGTCGGTCTATTCGCTGGAGTGGTCGCCGTTCGGTCAGGCGGAAATAGGGTGGGAGACCTATGTCCCGCTGCTCCAGCACGAACTGCGCACCGACTGCGGGCCCACCACGCCGGACTTCGCCGCCGCCCTGGCCCAGTGGCAGGGGCGATATGCGCTGACGCCGACCGGCGTGTTCGATCAGGCGAGCTTTGCGGTGCTCAAGGGCGTGTTGCAGGAGCGGCGGCCGTTCGTGATGGCCCGGACCCGCGACGAATGCCCGGATCCGCCACCCTTGCTCGAGCTCGGCTATCTGTCGGAAGAGGAGGAGCACGCTGATCGTCTGACCCGGCTGCTGCGCCGCGACACCCTGGCCGCCTATCGCGATATGGTCGCGGCGGCCCGGCGCGACGTGGCCGAGACGCGCGCCAATCCCGAACTGCTGCAGATTTTTTCCGGCTTCCGCGATCCGGAGACCGATGCGGCACGCTGCGCCGAGCAGCGCAACTGTGACGGCGTGCGTCGCGCGGTCTGTTCGCCGCACCGGACGGGAGCGGCCGTCGATCTGTTCGTCGGGCAGTTGGAAGGGTTCGGGGTGGATTCGACGACGCCCGAGGCTCGACTGGTCCTGACGCGGGGGGCGACCTATCGCTGGCTGGTGGCCAATGCCGGGCGGTTCGGGTTCGTGCCCTACCTTTACGAGCCGTGGCACTGGGAGTTCGTCGGCAGGCCCGGCGGGTGATGCGGGCGCTGACAGGTAGCGAGCGGCGACTGGCGCGGTCGGCCTTGGGGGATGCTGTTCGCCTCGACACGGTTCGGCTGGTCGGGAGCCCGTGGCCGTTCGACCGGGCCTTCGTGCCGGGGACGGTGGCAGGGCGAGACTGGATCGTCTGGCCGGCACGTGGCCTGCCCGACGACATCGCGGTGGCACCGATGGCGGTACAGGCGATGTTGATCCATGAACTGGTTCACGTCTGGCAGGCGCAGGCCGGGGTGAACCTGCTGCTCGCCAAGCTGAAGGCCGGCGACGGACCGGCGGCCTATGGCTACGTCGCCGATGACGATTGCCGGTGGGACGGGCTGAACATCGAGCAGCAGGCCATGACGGTCGAGCACCGGTTTCGCCGATCGCGAGGGCAGGCGACGCCAGGAGACGAAGCCTTTTATGCCCGGGTCTGCCCCTTCGAGCCCGTCTTCGAAACCTAGCGTTTCGATCCGGAACCTTGATCGCGGGCGGGGAGAGCCTAAATCCGCTACAGACGCTGTTACGATAGCGCGTCGCGATTTTTGCAGGAGCGCCCCATGGCGAAGGTTCTGGTTCTCTATCACTCCACCTATGGCCACCTCGAGACGATGGCGAATGCGGTCGCCGAGGGCGCGGGCTCGGTCGAGGGCGTGACCGTCGACATCAAGCGTGTGCCCGAAACGGTGCCGCACGACCTGGCCGTCGCCTCCCATTACAAGTTGGACCAGGCGGCACCGATCGCGACGGTCGATGAGCTCAAGAATTACGACGCCATCATCGTCGGGGCCGGGACGCGGTTCGGGACGATGGCGTCGCAGATGCAGGCCTTCTGGGATACGACGGGTGGTCTGTGGTTCTCGGGGGCCCTGGTCGGCAAGGTGGGCGGTGCCTTCACCGCGACCGCGACCCAACATGGCGGCCAGGAAACGACCCTGACCGGTTTCCACAAGACCCTTTTGCACCATGGCCTGGTCGTGGTCGGACTGCCCTACAGCTATCAGGAGCAGATGACATTGGACGGGATTCATGGCGGCAGCCCCTATGGTGCGACGACGATCACGGGCGGCGATGGCTCGCGTCAGCCCAGCGAGATCGAGCTCGGCGGCGCGCGGTACCAGGGCCGACACATCGCCGAGATTGCCAGGAAGCTGCACGGCTGAACCATGACACAGCCCGCCATCTTCTTTGGTCACGGTTCGCCGATGAACGCGCTCGGCGGGCCCTATGTCGCGGCCTGGCGTGAGCTGGGCGAGGCGATCGGCAAGCCGAAGGGCGTCGTCATGATCTCGGCCCACTGGGAGACCCGTGGGCTGGGGGTGACGGCGCAGGCGAGGCCGGAAACCATCCACGATTTCGGTGGCTTCGGCCCGGAACTGCATGCGATGCAGTACCCGGCGCCGGGGTCGCCCGATCTGGCGCGGCGGGTGTCCGAGCTGACCCGGGCCCATGCGGTCGAGACCTGGGGTCTGGATCACGGGACCTGGTCAGTGCTGGTCCATGTCTGGCCCGACGCCGATGTGCCCGTGGTGCAGCTGTCGCTGGACCGCACCCTGAGCGCGCGTCAGCACTATGAGCTGGCCAGGGCGCTGAACCCGCTGCGGGACGAGGGGATCGTCATCGCGGGATCGGGCGACTTCGTTCACAATCTGCGGACCTGGAAACGGACGGGCGATGACGGGCCCTATCCGTGGGCGGTGTCCTTTAACGAGGCGGTCAAGGCGGCCTTCGCGCGTGGGGACCATGCTGCCCTGATCGACTGGGTCGACCTGGCCGAGGATGCGCAGCTCAGCGTGCCGACGGATGAGCACTACCTGCCGCTCCTCTATGTCGCGGCGCAGGCGCGGCCGGGGGATGAGGTCTCCTTCTTCAATGACGAGATCACCGGTGGGTCGATCTCGATGACGAGCGTTCGGATCGGCTAAGCCGCCTCCGCCAGCTTCTGGATCGCGACGTAGTCGGTCTTGCCGGTGCCCAGGACGGGCAGTTCCTTGACCTTGAGGATCTTCTTCGGCACCGCCAGGTCGGGGGCGCCGTGGTCGCGGGCCCATTCGGACAGGCGGCCGGACTCGGCGTCCTGACGGTCGGTGACGAGGACCAGTTTCTCGCCCTTGCGGCTGTCGGGGATGGAGACGACGGCGTGGCGGCCTTCGGGCCAGACGGCGGCGGCCAGGCCCTCGACGGCGGTCAGGGAGACCATCTCGCCACCGATCTTGGCGAAACGCTTCACCCGGCCCAGGATGGTGACATAGGCCTCGTCATCCACCGCGCAGATGTCGCCGGTGTCGTGCCAGCCGCCCTCCAGAGGATCGATCACGTCGGGATCGCCGGGCGACAGATAGCCCTTCATGACGTTGGGGCCGCGAAGGTAAAGTCGGCCACCCTCGGGAATGCCGGGGACGGGGTCGAGACGATACTCCATGCCGGGCATCAGCTGTCCGACGGTGCCGGGTCGATTGCGTTCGGGATGATTGACGGCGACCACCGGGGCCGCCTCGGTCGCGCCATAGCCTTCCAGCACCAGCACGCCGCCGAACCTGGTGTTGAACAGGTGCCGCGTCTCGTCGCGGACACGCTCGGCCCCGGCGACCACGAACTTCAGCGTCGAGAAGTCGTCGGGGCCGGCGACGCGGGCGTACTGGTTCAGGAAGGTGTCAGTGGCGAACAGGATCGAGGCGCCGACCTGGGGCAGCAGTTCGGTGATCTGCTTGGCGTGAAGCGGCGAGGGGTATTGGAAGGCCTTCAGCCCCTGCAACAGGGGCAGCAACACACCGCCGGTCAGGCCGAAACAGTGGAAGGTGGGCAGGGGGTTGAACATCACCCAGTCGGGGTCGAGGGGGATGTGGGTGTTGATCTGGCGGCAGTTGGCCACGAGGTTGCCCTGGCTCAGCACCACGCCCTTGGGCGCGCCGAAACTGCCCGAGGTGAACAGGACGACGCCCGGATCGGACGCCTTGGTCGGGGTGCGGAAGCGTTTGGGCAGAAGGCCGGCCATCAGGCCGAACAGCTTGTCCTGAAGCCCGATCGTGCCGCGCAGGTCGTCCAGCCAGACGATCTCGGCGACCGTGGCCAGTTCGGCCATCAGATCGTCCAGCTTGGCCTGGGTGACGAACCGCTTGGCCGACAGGATACGTTTGACGCCGGCGGCCTTGATGGCGGCCTTGATGTTGGCCTCGCCCGAGGTGAAGTTCAGCATGACCGGCACGCGCCCGAAGGCGTGCAGGCCATAGAAGGTCACGACCACGCCCACCGATGACGGCAGCAGGATGGCGACCCGCTCGGCCGGTTCGGTGAACCCTGCGATCTTGCGTCCCAGCACGAAGGCGGCGCGGATCAGGCCGGTATAGGTCAGGGGCTTGCGATCCTGATCCTCGAGGATTTCCTTGTCGCCGAACCGCTCTCGCGCGGCGATGAGGGCGTCGAAGATGGGCTCGTCACTCGCCTTGGGATCCAGACCGGGCCGCAAACGCATCTCCTCTCGAGGCTTGTGCCGCCCCGTCACTTGAACGGGCGGACCCTAGTGCCGGGGCCGGCGATTGAAAAGATGCGTTACGTTGGGTGAGGGGGATGGTTGATGACTGGGTGGCTGGTGGTTGGTGGTTGTCGCATGCTCGACGCCACGCCATGGCGGCAGTGAGCGCCGCAGCCAGACGCACCAATCACCAATCACCAATCACTCTCACACACGCCTCTTCGTCCTCACGCGATCTCTCGCTGAAGCGATGGGAAGGGCCGGCGGAGCGTCCGGGCCTTCGCCCGGAAAGAGATAGAAAATACCGTTTCGGCGAAAGACAGACGCTCCGCGTATGTGGTTTTCCAGGAGCTGTACGGCTCGTGTCGCCACGAACCAGCGGGGGTATTAGCCCCTTGCCGCTATCGCGCCCCCGACGGGAGGGTGATGCCCTTGCAGCATCATCCCCTGAACGATCCGACTACCTGCGCCGGACCCTTTGACGGTCCGGGGCGACGCAGTTCCGGAAAAAACTGCGCCGGCATTCCCCGGTCCGATCCCGCTCCACACACCCCCGCCGCAACAAGATCG
>NZ_JAEMRD010000116.1 GCF_016463485.1 Brevundimonas sp. | reverse complement strand
GCGACGGCGGCGACGATCCGGTCCTGGGTCGCCTCGTCCAGATCGGAGTGCATCGGCAGGCTGATGACCACCTTCATCTTGGCCTCGGTCACCGGCAGGCCCTGCGGCCCGCGCGGGTGCATGTCATAGGCCGGCTGAAGATGCAGCGGGATCGGATAATAGACCGCCGACGGCACGCCGTGTTCGCGCAGGTGAACCGCCAGACCGTCCCGGTCCGGATGCTCGATCGTGTACTGGGCCCAGTTCGAGACGTTGCCGGCGGGCAGATGCGGAACCGCCGAGACGTGCGGCGCCAGCAGTTCGTTGTAGCGTGCGGCGATCCCCGTGCGCCACTCGATCTCTTCGCCGAAGACCTTCAGCTTCTCGATCAGGACCGCGGCCTGGACCGTGTCGAGGCGCGAGTTCATCCCGACCCGCATGTTCAGATATTTGGTCTCGTGCTCGAACGTCCGGCCGACGAGGTCCTGCGACACCGCCTTGCCGTGGACCCGGAAACTGTCGATCAGTTCGGCCAGGGCGTCGTCATTGGTCAGCACAGCCCCGCCGTCGCCATAGCAACCCAGCGGCTTGGCCGGAAAGAAGCTGGTCGTGGTCGCGTCGGCCCATTTCAGCGGATGCTCGCCGTCGATGGTGCAGCCGAACCCCTGCGCCGAATCCGAGATCAGCTTCAGCCCGTGCCTGTCGCAGATCGCCTTGATGGCCGGATAGTCCGCGGGCTGGCCGAACAGGTCGACGGCGATGACCACCTTCGGCTTCAGCTTGCCCTCGGCCAGGGTCGCCTCGATGGCGGCCTCCAGATGGCCGGGGTCCATGTTGTAGGTTCCGGTGTCGATATCGATGAAGACCGGCGTCGCCCCCGTCCAGGGCACGATCTCGGCGGTGGCGCAGAAGGTGAAGCTGGGTACGAAGACCGCGTCGCCGGGCCCCACACCCCAGGCCTTCAGCGGCAGGACCAGGGCATCGGTGCCGTTGCCGCAGCCCAGGGCGTGCTTCGCCCCCCCGAACGCGGCCAGGGCGGTCTCGAACTCGCGCACCGGCGGGCCCATGACATAGGCGCCGCTCTCGACGGCGGCCATCATCGCGGCCTCGATCCTGCCGCCGAGACGACGCCGCTGGGCCTGAAGATCGATGAAGGGCAGCATGGCGATCGCTTTCTTCTGGGGCCCGTTCCGCAGGACCGGCCGTGAGCGTTCCGGCGGTCGCTTCGGACGCGGCCGGCGTTTTGGTGTCGCGTCCCTATCGCATGACGGTTCCTGACACCAAACCCGATGGGGTCACATCGCGTTGCGACTTGCAACGCACGGGCCTAGACCTGCCCGGCCATGACCACACAAGCGCTCGTCCCGGCGGTCTTCCTCGACCGCGACGGCGTCCTCAACGAGGACACCCACTATCCGCATCTGGAAGAGCATCTGACGCTGATCCCCGGCGCGGCCGAGGCGGTGCGACGGCTCAACGGCCTGGGCTATATGGCGGTGATCGTGACCAACCAGTCGGGCGTGGCGCGCCGGCTGTTCACCCTGGACCAGATGAACGCCTTCAACGACCTGCTGGTGCGCAAACTGGCCGTTCAGGGCGCGCGGATCGGGGCGGTCTATGCCTGCCCCTGGCATTCCGACGGCTCCGACCCCGACTGGATCCACCCCGACCATCCGGACCGCAAGCCCAATCCCGGCATGATCCTGAAGGCCATGCACGATCACCCGATCGATCCGGCGCGCTCCTTCCTGATCGGCGACCGGGACTCCGACATCGAGGCCGCGCGACGGGCGGGTATTCCGGGCTTCCTGTTTCCCGGCGGCGACCTGTCCCAGTTCGTCGACGAGCTGCTGGGAACCTGAACTTTCGTCGGGTTCGCATTTCGTCACGCGATGAAATAGAGTCGCGACAAATCAGGAGTTTGGTCTTGCCGACATCGACCGTTCCCTATGCCGAGCGACGCTGGACGTCGCACGACGGGCTCAGCCTGTTCGCCCGCGACTATGCCCCGGGCTCGGGCGCGGCCCATCTGCCGGTCGTCGCCATCCACGGCCTGACCCGAAACAGCGCCGACTTCGACGCCATCGCGCCCCTGATCGCGCGGGGCGGCCGACGCGTTCTGGCCGTCGATGTGCGCGGGCGGGGCCGTTCGGACCGGGCCCCCGACCCCATGACCTATTCGCCCGAGGTCTATGCGAAGGACGTCCTGGCCCTGATGGACCAGTCGGGCATCGACCGGGCCGTCTTCCTGGGCACCTCCATGGGCGGGCTGATCACCATGGCGATCGCGGGCATGAAGCCGCGCATCGTGACCGCCGCGATCCTGAATGACATCGGCCCGGAGGTCTCGCCCGAGGGGCTTGCCCGGATCGCCGCCTATTCCGGCCAGGTGGTGGAGACCCCGACCTGGGCCGCCGCCGTCGACTATGCCCGGTCGATCAACGCCGTCGCATTCCCCCACTATGAGGACGCCGACTGGGAGGCGTTTGCGCGCCGCATCTTCCGCGAGGGCACCGAGGGCTCGCCGGTGCTCGACTATGATCCCGACATCGCCGTGCCGATCCGGGCGGCGGGGGCCAGGGCCCTGGTCCCCAACCTGTGGCCCTGGTTTCGCAAACTGGCGAAGAAGCGGCCGGTGCTGGTGGTGCGCGGCGCGACCTCCGACCTGCTCAGCGCCGAGATCGCGGCCAAGATGAAGAAGGCCGCACCCGCCATGATCCTGGCCGAGATCCCGGGCATCGGCCACGCCCCCATGCTGGACGAGCCCGAAGCCAAGGCCGCGATCTTCGAGTTCCTGTCCGATCTGCCCTGACACCCAGGGTTCGGTTCGACATCCTGACAAACCCCCGTAAGGTGGCGTTCAGACGCCGTTCAGAGCGGCTCGCCCATAAACAGCCCATGATCCGCGCCCACTCCCTTCTTCTGGCCCTGTTGATCGCCGCGACCCCGGTCGTGGCGTCGGCCGAGGGCGCGCGCTCAGGCTTCGGCGGCGTAGCCTCGGGCCAGATCGACGGCGGTCGCCGCGACAAGGACCGCGAGGAGGCCGAGAACGGCCGCCGCCTGTCGCTGGGCGAGGTCGTCCGCATCGTCCAGTCGGGCCGCGAGGGCCGGATGCTGGGGGTTCGCCCCTCCGGCGATACGGCGGTGGTGCGCTGGGAGTATCCCAATGGCCGGATCGCCGACATCACCGTGGACGCCCGCTCGGGCCGCATCATCGGAGAACGATAAGGCCATGCGCATCCTGCTCGTCGAGGACGACGTCGATCTGTCGCGTCAGTTGAAGACCGCCCTGTCCGACGCCGGCTATGCCGTCGATCACGCAGCCGACGGCGAGGAAGCCCATTTCCTCGGCGACACCGAACCCTATGACTGCATCATCCTGGACCTCGGCCTGCCCAAGATCGACGGGGTCTCTGTGCTGGAACGCTGGCGCCGCGACGGCAAGGCCACGCCCGTGCTGATCCTGACCGCGCGCGGGGCCTGGTCCGACAAGGTCTCGGGCTTCGACGCCGGGGCCGACGACTATCTGACCAAGCCCTTCCACACCGAGGAACTGCTGGCGCGCCTTCGGGCCCTGCTGCGGCGCTCGGCGGGGATCGCCTCGGCGACCCTGTCGTGCGGCGGTTTGCGTCTGGACCCGCGCGCGGCCCGCGCCACCGTCAACGGCGAGCCCCTGCGGCTCACCTCGCTCGAATACCGGCTGCTGCATTACATGATGATGCATCAGGGCCGGGTGATCAGCCGCACCGAGCTGGTCGAACACCTGTACGATCAAGATTTCGACCGCGACTCCAACACCATCGAGGTCTTCATCGGCCGGGTGCGCAAGAAGGTCGGACCCGACCGGATCGAGACCGTGCGCGGCCTAGGCTATCGGCTGACCCCCCTTGCCGGCGAAGCGGTCGAGGCGTGAGCCGCAACGACTGATGAATCAGGCCGTGAGCGAGACCCCCGCGGACGAAACGACGGGCGTCGAGACACCGGCTGCGGCGGGATCGGCGACTCCCCTGTCGCGCGGTTGGCGGCGCTGGCAGTTGGGGGCCGGCCGGTCCCTGACACGGCGCCTGGTCCTGCTGGCTGCGGCCTGGATTGCGGCGGCCCTGGTCATCACCGGCCTTGTCCTGACGTCCCAGTTCCAGGAATCCGGACTGCGGCGCCTCGGCGGTGTGCTCAACCAGACCATCGACACCTTGGCGCTGCGCACCACCGCTGCGCCGACCAAGGTGGTCGTCCCTCAGATTCTGGATGAACGCACCCAGCAACCCCTGTCGGGCAAATACTGGTCCGTGGCGGAGCCAGACGGAAACGGCGGGTTTCGCGTCCTCGCACGCTCCCTGTCGATCTGGGACAGCGACATCCCGGCACCGTCGAACCTGGTGGAGCGTCTGAACGCAGGCTTCGGACAGACCCTGACCTACAATGACGTCGGCCCGATCGGCGAACCCCTGCGCGTCGCCGCCACAATGAAAATTCTTCCGGGACGCCAGACGCCGATCATCTTCCTGGCCGCCATCGACCGGTCCGAGATCGACGCCGACACCCGCGACTTCGCCACCCTGACCTGGATTTCCCTGGCCCTGCTGGGGCTGGGCCTGATGGCGGCCGTCTTCATTCAGGTGCGGATCGGGCTGAACCCCCTCTATGACCTGCGCGTCGAGATCGCCAACGTCCGCCACGGCAAGGCCGCCCGGATCGAACGGTCCTATCCGATCGAGATCGCGCCCCTGGCCGAACAGGTGAACCGTCTGCTCGACCATAATCAGGAAGTCGTTGAACGCCAGCGCACCCACGTCGGCAACCTGGCCCACGCCCTGAAGACCCCTCTGTCGGTCATGCTGGCAGAGGCCGACGGACGCGACGAGCCCCTGGCCAACCTGGTCCGCCGCCAGACCGAGGTCATGAAGGGCCAGGTCGATCACCACCTGCGTCGTGCCCGCGCCGCCGCCCGTGCCGCCCACGGCCTGGGTGAGCGCACCCCCGTGCCCGAGGTGCTGGACGAGATGGCCGTCATGCTGGAGCGGGTGTTCCAGTCCAAGGACGTCGAGATCGACTGGCGCGCGCCCGACGAACTGGCCTTCCTGGGCGAACGCCAGGATTTGCAGGAAATCCTCGGCAACCTGATCGAGAACGCCTGCAAATGGTCGAAACGCCGCGTCCGCATCTCGGCCGGCGCCAGCGGCCTGGGCCAGATGATCGTGGTCGTCGAGGATGATGGCCCCGGCCTGCCCGAGGATCAGCGCGAGGGGGCCCTGAAGCGCGGTCAGCGGATGGACGAGGAGGCACCGGGCTCGGGCCTGGGTCTGTCCATCGTTGACGACCTGACCCGCGCCTATGGGGGACGACTGACGCTGGCGGCCAGCGACATAGGGGGGCTGAAAGTCATCCTTGAGCTTCCGGCCGCCGACGGCTGATCCCTCCGGACAGGCGGGAGAAACCGTTAACCTTCTCGTTTTAGGCTGACGGTCTCTGTTTTGCGGTCGTGGGGGCCGCCGTCATGTCCGATCTGTCGGTCGCTCATCGCGCCGCCCTGGCGCAGCTGATTGAAAACGTCCCCGACCGGACCTTGCGGCAACTCGCCCTCGCCGTCGCGGGCATGCCCGGCGACAAGGCCCGCACCCTGGAATCCATGCTGGCCCAGGCCGGGATCGACCGGGTCCGCCGCACCCACGCCCTGACGGCCATAGCCCCCATGTTCCGGTCCCGTCCGGACGGCGTTGTCGCGACCACCTTTCCGGCACCGGTCCTCGCCCGCCTGTGGAAGGCGGCCACGGCCAACCAGGCCGACGTCCTGGCCTATCTGGACCCCGATGAATACGGAGAGCGTGACGCCTATCGCGTGGCCGCTGTCTGTACGCGCCTGTACGCCGCCGGGGCCGCCGCCGTCCGCGATCAGACCGAGGCCGTCTGGCCCGCAAGCCTCGCCCCTGCCGACCGCGATGCCGGCCTCGTCGCCCTGGCCCGGGTCTGCGATCTAGGCGGCCTCGTGCATCGCGCCCTGCCCTCGCTCGGGGCCTGGGTCGGTCGGCCGGACGGGGACCAGGTCGCAGAGCTCCGCCTGCTGCTGCGCGACGCCGCCGCCATCTCGCCCGACGGGGCCCAGGAACTGCTCGACATCCTGTTCGCCCATCTGGACGACGCGCCGATGATCCTGCGGCTGGTCACCCATTCGTCCAGCGCCGCCGGCCGCGACAGCTTCCTGAGCGGATCGGAACTGGCCGTCTTCGTCGACCGGCTGATCGACGCGGCCGAAGACCGCGGCCGCAGCGTCGACACCTGGAAGGCGGGCCAGCCGGTCGAGACCCTGCATCACGCCCTGGCCTGGATCGCGACCTTCCTCACCGAGAGCGATGCCACGGTCCAGATCCATCCCGACACCGCCTGGGGCAAGCGCATCCGTCAGGTCCGGCTGGGGGTGTCCAAGACAGTCGGCGCACTTCTGGGGCGCGTCCAGCGCGCGGTGACCCCGGCCCTGCCCATGACCCGGGTCCAGACCGCCGGACGGATGACCCGCGAAATGCCGCAACTGGACGTGCCCCTCGACCCCGCGACGACGACCGCCGCCCAGGACGCCCTCGACCTGGTGCGTATCCTGCGCGCTCCGGCTGGCGTCTTTGGATGCGAGGCCCAGCGTATCGGTCTGGTCAAGGATCTGACGACCCAGGCCTTCAACTACGCCGATCTGGCGCTGGAAGAGATCAACGCCGGCGACGTCACTGACGAGGCCCTGGCGATCCGCCGGGTCGAGCTGGCGGCGGACTTCCTGGATCGTCTCGAAGCCGTGGATCAGGCCCGCACCATGCGACGCCGCGTCGCGGTGGCGGGCCATGGCCCCCAAGCCCACTCGCCCCGAGCCGCCTGACCCGCTAGAGGGTCTGCGATGATCGCTTTCTGGATCCTGGCCGCCCTTGCGACCGCGCTCGCGGCCTGGCTTGTGCTGACCGGCGCGCGCCTTGGCGTGGACGCCGGTGCCCTGGGCGCGCCCGACCTCGCCGCCGCCGAACTGGGCGAGCTGGACCGGCTCAAAGCACGCGGCCTGCTGGGCGAGGACGCCTTCGCCGCCGCCCGCGCCGAGGCCGCGCGCCGTCTGATCGCGACGCCCGAAGAGATCGTCCCGACAGCGACCGGCAGCCGGGTCGAGCAGCGCATCCTGCTGGCCGGGCTGGCCCTGACGGCGCTCCTCGCGGCCGGCCTCTATATCCCGACCGGCACGCCGGGCCTTCCGGACCAGCCCTATGGCGCGCGGGTCGATGAATGGGCGACGGGCACCACGCCGCTCGAACCGGTTCAGGTCGCCGCCGTCCTGGCCCGCGACGCCGCCGCCGAACCCGAAAACATGCAGCTGCAGTCCATGCTGGGCGCCGCCCGCTTCCAGGCCGGAGACTCCATCGGCGCGGCCTCCGCCTTCCGCCGCGTCCTGGCCGTCGACCCCAACGACGCGCGCAGCTGGGCCCGGCTGGGCGAAAGCCTGGTCCGGTCCCAGGACGGCGTCGTCGGCGCCGACGCCGAGGCCGCCTTCCGCGAGGCCGCGCGTCGCGATCCGGGACAGCTCGGAGCCCTGTATTTCCTCGGCGAGGCCGCGATGGCGCGCGGTGACGTCGCCGGCGTGCGCGTGACCTGGACCCCCCTTATCGCGGCCCTCGACCCCGCAGACCCGCGCCGCGCCGACCTGGTCCGCCGCCTCGCGCGGCTCGAGGCCGGAGAGCGTACGCCGCCGCCACAGGCCGCGTCATGAGCTGGCTTCCCCGATCACCCAAGGCCCGCCGTCGCCTGTGGATCGTCGCGGCCGCCGCCCCGATCCTGGCCCTGGCTGTCGGCCTGTCGCTGTGGGCCATGAACGACAGCGTGACCTATTTCTTCTCTCCGTCCGAGGCGACGGCCCAGGCCGCCCCTCCCGGCCGTGACGTCCGGCTGGGCGGTCTGGTCGAGGCCGGCAGCGTCGAGCGCCATGGGGCCGAGACCGCCTTCTCGATCACCGACAACGCCGCCGTCACCCGCGTCGTCTTCCAGGGTGACCTGCCCGACCTGTTCCGCGAGGGCCAGGGCATCGTGGCCCAAGGGTCGTTCCGCCCCGACCGCACCTTCGTCGCCAGACAGGTCCTGGCCAAGCACGACGAGACCTATATGCCGCGCGAAGTCGCCGACCGCCTCAAGGCCAAGGGCGAGTGGCGGCCGGCCCAGACCCCCACATGATCGTCGAATTTGGCGGCTTCATTCTGGCGCTGGCCCTGGCGCTGGCGGTCTTGCAAACGACGATGGCCACGGCCGCGCGCATCCGCTCGAACGCCGTCCTCGCCGGCGCGGCGAACGGAGCCGCTTTGGCCTGCGCCGCCGCCGTGGCCCTGGCGTTCGGGACCTTGATCCTGGCCTTCGTCAGCTCGGACTTCTCGGTCGCCAATGTCGCGGCCAACAGCCACACCGACAAGCCCATGCTCTATAAGGTCGCCGGCGCATGGGGCAGCCATGAGGGGTCGCTGCTGCTGTGGTCGCTGGTCCTGACCGGCTTCGGCGCGGCCCTCACCCGTGCCAGAGGATTGCCGTTCGGGCTCAAGACCTGCGCCGTCGCGGTGCAGGGGGCCTTGGGGGCCCTGTTCCTGGCCTTCGCCCTGTTCACCTCCAACCCGTTCGCCCGGCTGAACCCGGCCCCGTTCCAGGGCGCGTCGCTGAACCCCCTGCTTCAGGACCCGGCGCTGGCGATCCATCCGCCGCTGCTCTACCTGGGCTATGTCGGGTTTTCGGTGACCTTCTCGCTCGCCGTCGCCGCCCTGATCGAAGGCCGTCCGAACTCCAGCTTCTGGCCCGCCTGGGGTCGCTGGGTCCGGCCCTGGGCCCTGGCGTCCTGGGCCTTCCTGACAGTCGGCATCACCTTGGGGTCCTTCTGGGCCTATTACGAGCTCGGCTGGGGCGGCTGGTGGTTCTGGGATCCGGTCGAGAACGCCTCCTTCATGCCCTGGCTGGCCGGTGCCGCACTGCTGCACTCGGCGGTGGTGACCGAGCGGCGCGGAGCCTTGGCCGGCTGGACGGTGTTTCTGGCGCTTCTGGCCTTCACCTTCTCCATGCTGGGGGCCTTCCTGGTCCGGTCCGGCGTCCTGACGAGCGTTCACGCCTTCGCCGTCGATCCCGAGCGCGGCCTGATGCTGTTGGCCATCCTGGGCCTGACGGCGGGCGCGGCGTTTGCCCTGTTCGCCTGGCGCGCGCCCAACCTGAAGGGCGGCGGGGTGTTTGCCCCCGTCAGCCGCGAGGGATCGCTGGTCCTCAACAACCTGTTCCTGACGGCGGCGGCGGCGACGGTTCTGCTGGGCACCCTGTATCCGCTGATCATGGAGGCGGCGACGGGTACCACCATCTCGGTCGGCCCACCCTATTTCGCCCTGACATTCACCCCCCTGATGGTGGTCGCCTTCCTGATCCTGCCTGCCGGGCCCCTGCTGGCGTGGAAGCGCGGTGATCTGGTCGGGGCGGGCCAGAGGCTGGCTCTGGCCGGAGCGCTGGCCCTCGGCTGCGGCTTCCTGGGCTGGCTCGCCTTCGCGCCGAAGAAGGCCATGGTCGCTGCCGGGATCGCCGTCGGGGCCTGGCTGATCCTGGGGGCCCTGGCCGAGGTGGTCGAGCGTATCCGCCTGTTCCGCGTCCCCGGAACCGAGACCCTGCGCCGCATCCGGGGCCTGCCGCTCGGCGCCTGGGGCATGACCCTGGCCCACGCCGGCCTCGGCGTCTTCGTGCTGGGGGCCGTGGTCGAGACCGGCTTCAAGGCCGAGACCGCCGCCGCCCTGCCACTCGGGGGCCAGATCACGGTCGGTGCCTATTCCGTCCGCCTGGACAGCGTCCGCATCCACGAGGGCCCCAACTATCTGGCCGAACAGGGCAGGCTGACCGTCACCTCGGCGCGCGGCCGGATGGAAACCGTCACCGCCGAGCGCCGCTTCTTCCCCGCCGGCGGCCAGACCACCACCGAGGTCGGCCTCGACTTCCGGGGTCTGGACGACGTCTATGTCGTCATGGGCGAGCGCCGCGCCACCCCCGAGGCCGCCCAGGCCTGGACGGTCCGCGCCTACTGGAACCCCTGGGCCCGACTGATCTTCCTCGGCCCCATGATCATGGCCCTGGGCGGCCTGCTGTCCCTGCTGGACCGGAGGCTCAGGATCTGGGTGCCGGGCCGCAAGAGGGCCTCGCAATGAGCCTCAACATTACCGCTCATCCCCGCGAAAGCGGGGACCCAGTGCTGTGGGCGCGGCCGTGTGTAAGCCAAGAACCGGACCCACATCCCACGCACCTTGCCTCACTTAAGAACTGGGTCCCGGCTTTCGCCGGGATGAGCGGAATCTTGGTTTTGTTGTTCGCGGTGGTCCTGACGGGCACCGCCGCCCTCGCCGAACCCGCCGCCGTCCCCGACCAGCCCCTGGCC
>NZ_JAEMRD010000115.1 GCF_016463485.1 Brevundimonas sp. | reverse complement strand
ACACCCCCGCCGCAACAAGATCGCAAGGCCTTGCGCCCTTCCCCGCGACGGGACGAAGGGCAGTATAGCGGGGGTGGATACCTGGGCGCGTTTGAGAGGCCGAGAAATCTGCAATCCGTTGTGGGGCAAGGGATTGGTTGGCTGAAGTTCGCAAGTTCGAGGCTTCGGACAAGCCGTCTCCTCCCCGTCGCGCAGCGATGGGGAGGTGGATCCGAGCTCTTGCGAGGAGACGGAGGGGGCGACTCGGTGACAGGAATGAGGGCTACCGGATGCACCTCGATCACTTCGAGAATCCCCACCGGACAGACCGTGTCGCCCCCTCCGTCACGGCGCTGAAGGAGCGCCGCGCCACCTCCCCATCGGCCAAGCGGCCGACGGGGAGGAGAGACGTGCATCGCCCTTCTAATCGGCGAAGGAACGACGAGTTTACTCAGACGGCCGCGTCTTCGTCGGCCTTTTCCTTGACCGCAGCGCCCGGGGTCGGGGTGATGTCGAAGGCGATCTTGCCGTCGACGAGAGCCACCTTGACATGGCCGCCGCGTGTCAGACGTCCGAACAGGATGTCGTCGGCCAAAGGCTTCTTGATGTTCTCCTGGATGACCCGGCCCAGGGGGCGCGCGCCGTACAGTTCGTCGAAGCCGTTCTTGGCCAGCCAGTCGGCGGCGTCGTCGGTCAGTTCGATGGTGATGTTGCGGTCCGCCAACTGGGCCTCCAGCTGCAGGATGAACTTGGTCACCACCTGGCGGATGACTTCCGGCTGAAGCGCCTTGAACGAGACCACGGCGTCGAGACGGTTGCGGAACTCCGGCGCGAACAGGCGCTGGATGGCCTTTTCGTCCTCGCCCTCGACCTTGCCGCGGCCGAAGCCGATCGAGGCCCGGGCGTTGTCGGCGGCCCCCGCATTGGTGGTCATGATCAGGACCACGTTGCGGAAATCGACCTTCTTGCCGACCGCGTCGGTCAGCATCCCGTTGTCCATGACCTGGAGCAGGATGTTGTAGACGTCCGGGTGGGCCTTCTCGATCTCGTCCAGCAGGACCACGGCGTGCGGATGCTGGTCGACGGCGTCGGTCAGAAGCCCGCCCTGGTCATGGCCGACATAGCCCGGAGGGGCGCCGATCAGGCGGCTGACCGTGTGCCGCTCCATATACTCCGACATGTCGAAGCGCAGCATCTCGATGCCCAGGGTCGAGGCCAGCTGCTTGGCCACCTCCGTCTTGCCGACGCCCGTGGGGCCGGCGAACAGGAAGGAGCCGATCGGCTTCTGCGGATCGCGCAGGCCGGCCCGGGCCAGCTTCATGGCCGAGGCCACCTGTTCGATCGCCGCGTCCTGGCCGAAGACGGCCCGGTTCAGGTCCTTCTCCAGTTCGCGCAGACCCTCGGTGTCGGACTTGGAGACCGACTTCGGCGGGATGCGCGCCATCTTGGCGACGACGGCCTCGACCTCCTTCTGGCCGATGACCTTCTTGCGCTTGGATTCCGGCAGCAGCATCTGCGACGCCCCCGCCTCGTCGATCACGTCGATCGCCTTGTCCGGCAGTTTGCGGTCGGTCATGTAGCGGGCCGACAGTTCCACCGCCGTGCGGATGGCGGCGTCCGTATAGCGCAGCTTGTGATGCCCCTCATAGGAGCTCTTCAGCCCTTTGAGGATCTTCACCGTGTCCTCGACCGTCGGCTCGTTGACGTCGATCTTCTGGAAGCGCCGCACCAGGGCGCGGTCCTTCTCGAAATGCTGGCGATACTCCTTATAGGTCGTCGACCCCATGCAGCGCAGGGTCCCCGACGCCAGGGCGGGTTTCAGCAGGTTGGACGCATCCATCGCTCCGCCACTGGTCGCGCCCGCGCCGATCACCGTGTGGATCTCGTCGATGAACAGGATGGCGTTCTCGTGGTTCTCGAGTTCCTTGACGACCTGCTTCAGCCGCTCCTCGAAGTCGCCGCGATAACGGGTGCCGGCCAGCAGAGCCCCCATGTCGAGGCTGTAGATGGTCGCGCCTTCCAGCACGGCCGGGACCTCGTGGTTGACGATCTTGCGGGCCAGGCCCTCGGCGATGGCGGTCTTGCCGACGCCGGGCTCGCCGACCAGCAGGGGGTTGTTCTTGGTGCGGCGGCACAGGATCTGTATGGCGCGTTCGACCTCTGCGTGACGACCGATCAGGGGATCGATCTTGCCCTTCTTCGACTTCTCGTTGAGGTCGACGCAATAGGCTTCCAGCGCCTCCCCCCCCTGTTTGACGGCGGCGGCGTCTTCGGCTTCCTCCGGGGACTGGGCCGAGCCCTTGGCGGGTTTGGCCTCGCCGGCGCCGGCCTTCTTGGCGATGCCGTGGGCGATGAAGTTGACCGCGTCGTACCGGGTCATGTCCTGCTCCTGCAGGAAGTAGGCGGCGTGGCTTTCCCGCTCGCTGAAAATCGCGACCAGGACGTTGGCGCCGGTCACCTCTTCACGACCCGAGGACTGGACGTGGATCACCGCGCGCTGGATCACGCGCTGGAAGCCGGCCGTCGGCTTGGCGTCCTCGCCGTCACTGGTGGCGAGGGCGGCCAGGTCGGTGTCGACATAGAGGGTCAGCGCCGTCTTCAGCGCGACCAGATCGACGTTGCAGGCCTTCATCACGCCTGAGGCGTCGGGATCGTCGATCAGGGCCAGAAGCAGGTGTTCGAGCGTCGCATATTCGTGGCGGCGTTCGTTGGCGTAGGAGACCGCGCGGTGCAGGGTCTCTTCGAGAGGACGTGAAAACGAGGGCATTGGGAGATCCTCTCAGTCTTTTTCCATAGTGCATTGCAGAGGGTGCTGGTGACGGCGCGCCGTCTCGACCACCTGGGCGACCTTGGTTTCAGCCACTTCGTAGGTGAAGACGCCGCACACACCGACGCCATGCTGATGCACATGCAGCATGATGCGGGTCGCGTCCTCGCGGCTCTTCTGGAAGAACCGCTCCAGCACATAGACGACGAATTCCATGGGCGTGTAGTCGTCGTTCAGGATGAGCACCCGATACAACGAGGGCTTCTGAAGCTTCGGCTTCGTTTCGGTGACGGTCGCAGAACCGAAGCCCTGCCCCTGTCCTTCACCTGGCCGTTTGGTAGGCATTCGTTGTCCATCATTTCGGGGAGTCGAAACGCTAGATAGGAAACATCCGTCGGATTTGTAGTCGCGTCCAGTCACGCGTTTCGTGATCGGACCGGATCAATGACAAAAGGGCCCGGCGCTTTCGCGCCGGGCCCCTTGCTACGCTACTGAGAGTGCAGGTCGCTTAGCGGGCGGCCTGGAACTTTTCGACCGAGGCGGTGACGCGGGCGTTGATCGGCTGGAAGCTGTCCTTGACCGAGGCGGTCAGGGTTTCCGTCATCTTGGTCATTTCGGCCATGTAGGTCTCCATCGCCGACTTGGTGTAGGAGGTCTGCAGCTCGATCAGCTCCTGAACCGAACGGGCCTTGGCGATCGTCTGGGCGGCGGCGACGCCGGTTTCCCAGCTGGTCTTGCCGTAGGACAGGGCCTGGGCCGACAGGGCCTCGGCGCCCTTCTGGGCAGCGGTGGCCGAGGCGGTCAGGGCTTCGAGGTTCTGCTTGGACTGGGCGCTCAGTTCACCGAAGGCGGCGGTGGACTTCTCGAGGCCTTCCTTGAGGGCTTGCGTACCGGCGGCCTGGACCTTTTCGGACTGGGCCTTGAACTGCTCGCCCGAAGCCTTGACGGCCTTGGCAGCGGTTTCGACGGTGGGCTTGATGGTTTCTGCGGCGTCGGCCATGAGCAAAATCTCCTGAAGTCGGTGAAGCGGGGTGGCCCGCGTGATTTTCTCGCGACCGGGGGACCGGTGCGACAGGCTCCATATGGTGCAACTGCGAACGCGCGTCAAGGGATTTTGTGCAGTGCAACATTTTCGAGACCCTCGCGTGACAGCGGCATGAGGGAAGCGCCGTTCAAATCTGCGTTGAGACTGTGTTAACCACCGCGAAACTCGACGCTTTCATGCTAGATGCGAAAGACGTCGCGCCGGGGGGCCGCACCACACCAGTGTCCTTCCGTCCATGGCGGCCGGTCCGAATCGCGAGGCCTGCGGGTTGATGATGACAGGGTATATTCGTCGTATCGGCGCGGCTCTGCTGGCGATCAGCCTGGCCGTGGCGCTTGGGGTGCCCTTCTTGTCGCCGGTCGTGGCGCAGTCGTCGGACAACGCCCGCTATGCCGCCATCGTGGTCGATGCGACGACCGGTGAGGTGCTGTTCGCGCGCCGCGCCGACGACCCGCGCTATCCGGCCTCTGTCACCAAGATGATGACCCTGTATCTGGTGTTCGAGGCCATCGAGGCCGGCAAGGTCAGCGTCGATGATATCGTGACCGTGTCCCCGCTGGCCGCATCGCAACCGCCATCCAAGCTGGGCCTCGCCGCCGGTCAGACCATCCGGCTGGACGACGCCATGCGGGCGACGACGGTACGATCGGCCAACGACATGGCCATGGTCCTGGCCGAGCATGTCGGCGGATCCCAGGCCCGGTTCGCGGCCATGGCGACGCTGAAGGCCCAGGCGCTGGGCATGACCCAGACGCGCTACGTCAACCCCAACGGCCTGCCCGACAGCCGCCAGATCACCTCGGCGCGCGACCTGGCCATCCTGTCGCGGGCGCTGATGCGGGATTACCCCCAGTATTACAGCTATTTCGGCCTTCACGACTGGAACTACCAGGGGCGTGAATACCGCAACACCAACGGCCTGCTGCTGGGCGGCAACGGTTATGACGGGATCAAGACCGGCTTCACCAATGCCTCGGGCTACAATCTGGCGGCCTCGGCGGTGCGGGACGGGCGGCGGATCATCACCATCGTGCTGGGCGGACGGTCGTCCGTTTCGCGTAACGCCCATGTCGCCGAGCTGATGAACACCGGCTTCGAGGTCGAGAGCCGACGGGCGCGGGGCGAGAACATCCAGGTCGCCCAGACCTTCTTCGAGCAGCGCGGCTTCGGGATCGGCAGCCCGGATTCGACCCCCGGCGGGGGCCCCGTCGCCTATGCCGCGATGGAGGGCGAGCGCGGACCGTCGTATCCGCCGACGAGCCCATACAGCGGCGCAGCCCCCTTTGCCGCCCAGCCCTACCGGCAGCAGGCCCAGGTGCAATCGCCGATCCATGTGGCGGGCAGCCCCCCCGCGTCCACCTTGGCCGGAGCTCGATCCTATGCGTCCGTGGTGGCAACTCCGCCACCAACGCCTGCGCCCACCGCGCCCGCCCGCACCGACAGCCGCCCGCCGGCCAACCTGACCGCCTCCCTCAACGGCGCGACGACGGCGGTCACCCGCAGCGCGCCGCCGCCCGCGCCGCGCCCCGCGCCTGCACCCGCCAATCGCTGGGCGGTCCAGGTCGGTGCCTTCCGCGAGGAGCGGGTGGCCCGTGACTGGCTGACCGAGGTCAATCGCCGCTTCCGGACCCAGTTCTTGACGGCCGAACGTTCGGTCCAGTCGGCGGCGGGCTGGTATCGCTCGCGCTTCACCAACCTGACCGAACAGGGTGCCCAGAACGCCTGCGAGGCCCTGGCCGCGCGTCGCGTGACCTGTGTGGTGGTGCGGCCGGGGGCGTAGTGGAGGTTCTTCCCCCGCTTGCGGGGGAAGTGTCACGTTCCTGAGCGAAGCGAAGGCAGCGACGATGGGGGGCGTCTCGGGAGTTTCTGAATGCCCCCATCGACCCTGGCCTCGCTGCGCTCGACGCCGGGGATGGTTTCCCCCGCTGCGCGGGAGGAGAAGACTGCTAGCGCCTCAGCAGCCTGTCACGCGCCGCATTGACCCGGGCCGCAAGGCCCTCGGTGCCGCCCTGATCCGGGTGGGCGCGGCCCATGAGGCGGCGCCAGGCGGTGTTGATCGCTTCGGGCGTGGCGTTCGGCGCGACACCCAGGATGGCGCGGGCCTCGGCCTCGGTCAGGGTCTGGCCCAGAGACGGTGCCTGTCGCGGAGATGCCGGGCGAATGCGAGAGCTGAAGATCAGGTAGGCCCCTGCCCCGGCCAGCCCCGCCGTCATCAGCCATGAGCCCCGCGATCCGGCCAGGACCGCCCCGGCCAGCATGACGGAACCCAGAACGGTGGCGGCGATGCGCCAGTGGCCCTTTCCCGGGGTTTCGCCCTGCCGCCCCAGCCGGACCAGCGCCCAGACGGCGATCGCCGCGAGGGCCAGCCCGATCAGCGCCATGGATCAGGCCGCCGCATCCAGAGCCGCCTGCCCCAGCGCGGCGCCGGCGTCGGCATCCTCGACGCCCATGGCCTGCATGAGGTTGCGCATCTCCTGGCGGGCCGCGACGTGGGCCAGCGACACGGCGACAGGACGAATGTCGGCGCTCAGGTCCGCCACGGTCAGGCCGAACGGGAAGAGTTCACGATAGATGACCCGGTCGCGCAGGCCCGGCCCGACGCGGAAGCCGACCCGTTTGGCCAGTTTCAGCATCTTTTCTTCCAGACGACGACGGTTGCGGGCCTCGGCGACGGCGAGGCGATTGGTGACCACCAGCCAGTCGATGGCGGCGTGGCGGCCCTCCTTGATGGCGCGCTGCTTGCGGGCTTCCCAGACGCTCTCGGAGTAGATCGAGGGCTTGAGCAGATCCAGCGTCACCGGATCGACCTGACCCAGCAGGTCGAAGTCGACGAAGCTGTCGTTCATGGGGGTCACGATCAGGTCGGCGCGGGCGTGGGCGGCGCTGGACAGGGCCGTGTCGCCGCCGGGGGTGTCGATGACGATGACGTCGCAGTCATGGACTTCAGCGTAGGCGGTCTCGAACCGGGCCAGCTGTTCGTCATTACCGGCCTTGGCCAGGGCCTTGCCGTCGCCGATGTCGGGCTCGACCGGCATGGGCAGAACGTGGCCGTTGGCGGCGGTCCAGGCGGCGCGGTTGGAGAAGAAATGGGCCATCGACCGCTGGCGCAGATCCAGATCGAGGATCGCGACCCGGTGCCCCGCATGGAGCATTCCGACGACGATATGGATGGCCAGGGTGGACTTGCCCGCCCCGCCCTTTTCGTTGCCGACGACGATGACCTGTGCCGCCATGAGTGCTGCGTCCCGTTTAATGAGGTGCGAGAATCAGGTCGCACATACAGACACGCAGAATCGGGCCACCGGCCGCGAAGGTCAACGAAAGGTTAAGAGAGGGCTGTGGATGGTCCCAAGCCCATCATCGGCCCGCTCGGAGCGCCGACGACCAAGCCTCCAATTTGCGGTTTAGGTGCGCCTCCAGCCGATCCTGGCAGAAGGCCTGGGCGAAGCAGACGGCAGTGATGCCGGCACCTAGAAGTGTCTGCACTATCCGCTTTATTAGATAGAAGGTGTAGCCGCCCGGATCGGCATGAAAATAGACCAGCCGGCGCACACTGCTCCCATGGACAATACCAGTCGTCAGCGCATCAGCCAGCCAGCCCAACGAGGTGAGTACGATAGCGGTGCCGACCAGCCCCGATAACAACCAGACCGGAGCCGGCACCCGTCGTCGCCTCACGTGCGGCGGGCGCACCACGGGTCCGTGACTTCCGCCGCGCGGCAGATGGCGGATGCGGCGTCGGCGGGGGCGGCAACCTTCAGACGGGTGAAGGGCCGACCGTTGACCTGGACCGCCTCGAAGACGGGGGTGAGGCCCTTCAAGGCGGTGCGGGCGGCACCGGACGACACGTCGGTCCAGGCGGCGCGGGCGGCCTCGGGGCTGGAATAGGCACCGAGCTGGATGGTCGTGCGGGCGGCGGCTGGGGCTGCGTCCCGAGCGATGGCGGGGCGCATCGGCGCGGCCCCGGCGATCCGGTCCGAGACCCGCTGGACGACGGCCTCGGCGACAGCGGGAGCGGCGGCTTCAACGGCGCGGGTGCTCGCCTGGGTGATCGCGCCGCGCAGACCGGCGTCACGGGCGTCCCACAGGTCGTGCGGGTCCATCACCTCGACCTTCAGCCGGCCGGCGCTCGTCGTCGGCGCCGGTGTTCCGGCCGAGGCGAAGGCGGGACGAAGCCCCTGCTCCCGCGCCGAGGCGGTCGGCGCATCGGTCGAGCCGTCGAGGCGGACCTCGGCGACTGAACGGGCCATGTTCTCGAAACGATTCGGGTCGCCCTCGACCATTCCGCACGAGGCGGTAGCCAGGGCCGATACGCAAACCAGGACTGGACGAAGCATTCTGCTGGACGTCATAAGCCGACCCTAGCCACGAGGGGTTGAGACCCCGTTCGCGAACAAGCTTAAGAGGCAGGGTTAAGGGCGTAACCATGGTCATCGAAACCCTGTCCCCCGGCGCGGATCTGCCGATCGCGCGCACGATCGCCGACCTGCGTGGCATCGTGAACGACTGGCGGCGTCAGGGCTTTTCCGTCGGCTTCGTGCCGACCATGGGGGCCCTGCACGAAGGGCATCTGGCGCTGGTGGCGGAAGCCCTGCGTCAGGCCGACCGCGTCGTGACCAGCGTGTTCGTCAACCCGACCCAGTTTGCGGCGCACGAGGATCTCGCGACGTATCCCCGGCGCGAGGCACGCGACGCCGAACTGCTGGCCGGGGCGGGGTGCCACCTGCTGTATGCGCCGTCGGTCGAGGAGATGTATCCGGCCGGCGCGGTGACCCGCATCACCGTCGGAGACACCGAGACCGGCGGGCCGTCCCAGACCTTGGAAGGCGCGGCACGGCCGCAGATGTTCGGCGGGGTCGCCCTGGTGGTCACCAAGCTGTTGAACCAGGTTCAGCCGGACGTCGCCGTTTTCGGCGAAAAGGACTGGCAGCAGCTGGCCGTGATCCGCCGGATGGCCGTGGACCTGGACATGCCGGTGCGGATCGTGGGCGTCCCCACGGCGCGGGACGGCCACGGGTTGGCTCTGTCGTCGCGCAACGCCTATCTGTCAGAGACGGAGCTGGAGGTCGCGCGGCGCCTCAACGGCATCCTGGCCGAGGCGGCGATCACCGCTGCCAGCGGGGCGTCGATCGCCGCCGTGGAAGCCGAGGCCGCCTCCGCCCTCCTGGCCCAAGGGTTCGCCCGGGTCGATTACGTGGCTATCCGACAGCCCGACCTGGCGTCCTTCGAGAACGACCGTGTGGACGGCCCCGGCCGCATCCTGGCCGCAGCCGTCCTGGGGACGACCCGGCTGATCGACAATATGGCGGTATAGTCGGCGGTCGCGTCCGACGTCGGTGGCGTTCAGAACACGAAGCGACGGTCAGATCGAAGTCGCTGACCCGTCGCTCCGCGCTCGGAAACCTGAATGGCCTTAGCGGCGACGGCCGCCTGCGCCCGCCAGAAGCAGACCCAGGCCCGCCACGATCGCCGTGGTCAGGAAGGGCTTGCGACGCGCGAAGTCGAGGCCGGCACGAACCGGTTCCTGCAGGTCCGTCGGGGCCTTGGCGGCAAAGCCGTCGAGCCGATCCAGGCCGCGACCATAGACGTCCAGATACTTGCCCTTCACTTCGTTCAGCTTGCCGTCGAGTTGAAGCTTGGAATCGCCCGTCAGACGGCCGAGGCCGTTCTGAAGCTTGCCGGTCAGGCCGGTGGCGGCGCCGTCGATGCGGTTGTCGGTCATGGATATCCCCATTGTGCAGTTGCGTGCCACCAAAGCGCACGCAGCGATCTGCGGTTCCGCCCTGCGACGCTGACAGCAGTGATTTTCTGCTAAGCTTGGACCGCGATCAAGGAGACGCCCATGTTGAGGTTCATCGTCCAGTTTCTGGTCACGGCCGCCGGCCTTTGGCTCGCCTCGGCCGTCGTGCCGGGCGTCGCCTTTACCGACACCCCCAGCCTGTTGCTCGCCGCCGTCCTGCTGGGGCTGGTCAACGCCGTGGTGCGGCCGATCCTGGTGGTCCTGACCTTCCCGATCACCGTGGTGACCCTGGGGCTGTTCCTGCTGGTCGTGAACGCCGCCACCATCGGCCTGGTCGCCATGCTGCTGGGCGGCTTCGTGGTCGATGGCCTGGGCGCCGGCATCGGCGCGGCCATCGTGACCGGGATCGTCAGCTGGATCGCCGGGGCCTTCATCGGCGACGGCAAGTCGAAGGACTGATGTCAGCCCCTGAACCCGGCGGCGTCGTTCTGACCGAACGTCAGAGGAAGTGGTTCGCCACCGTCCAGGCGAATTTCGAGAAGAACACCGGCAAGCCACTCGCCGCCTGGCTCGAGATCATGACGTCCTGCCCCGAGACGACCCCGCGCGCGCAGACCGCCTGGCTCAAGGCCGAACACGGCGTGCTCCAGAACCATGCCGCCCACATCCTCGACGCCATGAAACCGACCTCTGGAATGGGCTGGGACGAGCCGCAGATTCTACGTGCGGCGCTGTGGAAGGACCCGGCTTCCCTGGCCATCCTCGAAGCCGTCGAGTGCGTGGCAACCGACGTCGAGGGCGTCATCATCGGCCAGCGAAAGGGCTACACCGCGTTCAGCCGCACCGTGCAGTTCGCCGCCATGCGACCCCTGAAGAGTGGCCGGGCCTTGCTGGGCCTGAAGCTTGATCCGAACACATCGCCTCGCCTGACGCCGTCAGTCCGCAAGGAAAGCTGGTCCGAACGCCTGACGTCGATCGTCGAACTGGACAGCGCCGATCAGGTCGATGGGGAGGTCAACCGCCTGTTCAGCCTGGCGGCCGAACGCGGTCTGGCGTCGGGCTGAGGGCCACGACTGTCGGAAATGGTGCCGCCGGGGGGAATCGAACCCACGACCTCAGCCTTACCAAGGATGCGC
>NZ_JAEMRD010000239.1 GCF_016463485.1 Brevundimonas sp. | reverse complement strand
AGCTTGGCGTCCTCCCAAGGCTCGACGGCCTCGGTCAGCTGGACCCCGAACGCGACGAAGTCCGGCCGCTCGCCGGCGAACCGATCCTGGATCACCCATTGGGTAAAGGGCTCGGCCTTGACCATGCCTTCGTCGCGGACACCCAGGCGCGCCTCCAGCCGGACGATGTCCTCAGGGATGGTCGCGGGCACGATCCGGTCGATCATGGTCTGGGGGAAGGCCCCCTCGGCCGCGATCCAGTCGGCCAGGTTCGGCTCGATCCGCCGCGCCATCTCCAGCACACCGCTGCGGATCCTCTGACCGTTGTGCGGAAGGTTGTCGCAACTGATGACGGTGAAGGGTTTGAGCCCCGCAGCTTTCCTCGCCTTCAGCGCCGCGACGATGAAGCCGGGCGCCGTGATCGGCCGGGAGATGTCGGTCAGGTCTGCGGCCACCTCGGGGTCGTCCAGCTTCAGTGCGCCCGTCGCCGGATCGAGCCGATAGCCCTTCTCCGTCACCGTCAGGGTGACGATGTGGACGTCCGCATCGGCCATGGCGGCGACCAGCGCTGCCGGGTCCTGCGGCCCGACCATGACCCCCTTGCCGGCACCGATGATCCTCAGCCGCTCCTCGGCCCCGTCGCGCACCACAAGGGTATAGAGGCCGTCCTGCGGGTTCAGCTGCTCCGCCACCGAGGGCGACCTCAGCGACGCCCCCAGAACGCCCCAGCGCAGGTCGCCGCTGGCCAGGGCGTCGTCGAACACCACCGCCTGATGCGCCCGGTGGAAGGCCCCGATACCCAGGTGGACCACCCCGGTCCTGACCGCCGCCCGGTCGTATCCGGGCCGGGCGACGTCGGCGGGCAGGCGCGACAGGGCCGCATCATTGAGCCGGCTCACAGCCTGTAGGCCGCCTTGACCAGCCCATAGGTCAGGGCGTGGGCCAGTTCATGCGCCTCGTCCTCCTCCATCCGATGTTCGACCACCAGCCTGGCCAGGAAGCCGCAGTCCATCCGCCGGGCCACGTCGTGACGCGCCGGGATCGACAGGAAGGCGCGGGTGTCGTCGTTGAAGCCGACGGTGTTGTAGAAGCCCGCCGTCTCGGTCGTCTGTTCGCGGAACCGGCGCATCCCCTCGGGACTGTCGTGGAACCACCAGCTGGGGCCCAGCTTCAGCGCCGGATAATGACCGGCCAGAGGGGCCAGTTCGCGACTGTATGAAGTCTCGTCGAGGGTGAACAGGATCAGGGTCAGGCGGGTGTCAGACCCGAACCGGTCCAGCAGGGGCTTGAGCGCCCGCACATAGTCGGTCTGGGTCGGGATATCGCAGCCCTTGTCGCGGCCGAAGCGCTCGAACACCGTCGCCGAGTGATTGCGGAACGAGCCCGGGTGCAGTTGCATCACCAGCCCGTCCTCGACCGACATGGCCGCCATCTCGGTCAGCATCTGGCCCCGGAACAGCTCGGCGTCGGCCGGCGTCGCGGGTGCCGTCGAGACCCGCGCGAACAGGGCCTGCGCATCGGCCTTCGACAGGTCGGCGGTGAAGGCGGTCGGGTGGCCGTGGTCCGTCGAGGTCGCCCCCATCGAGGCGAAGAAGGCCCGCCGCGCCCGCAGCGAGTCCAGGTATCCGTCCCAGGTCATCGTGTCGAAGCCGGTCTGGTCGGCCAGGACCTTCAGATTGTCGCGGAAGCCCTCGTAATCAGGATCGACCACCGGATCGGGGCGATAGGCGGTCAGGACCCGACCCTTCCAGCCCGAGGCCGCGATGGCCTTGTGATGTTCGAGCGTGTCGATCGGCGACTCCGTCGTGGTGATCACCTCGATGTTGAACCGCTCGAACAGAGCGCGTGGCCGGAACGCCTCGGTCTTCAGCGCCGCGTCGATGACGTCGTAATAGTGGTCCGCCGTCCCGGCCGACAGCCGCACATCGATGCCGAACGCCTCGGCATAGACCCAGTCGTGCCACATCCGCGACGGCGTGCCCCGGAACAGGTGGTAGTTCGACGCGAACCGCCGCCAGATCGCCCTCGGATCGGTCTCGACCGGCCCGCCATCGGCACGCGGCACCCCCAGATCCTCCATCGCCATCCCCTGCGAATGCAGCATCCGGAAGACATAGTGGTCGGGCGTGATCAGCAGCTCGGCCGGATTGGCGAAGGTCTCGTTCAGCGCAAACCACGACGGGTCCGTGTGCCCGTGGGGGCTGATGATCGGCAGGTCCCTGATCTGCGCATACAGCCGCCGTGCCACGCCGCGCGTGTCGGGATCGACAGGGAACAGGCGGTCGGGATGCAGGCGAAGGGGATGGGTCATCTTGGGGATGACTCTCCCAACCGGAAACCGGTGTCAACGCCCTTTCAGGTATCGGTGAAGCCGAAGGGCGCAGAGGTCCGGCGGATGTCATCGGCCAGGATCTGGCGTCCGATCGGCGGTGCGGATCGGGCGGTGCATTCGGTCCGATGGCACAGCCGACAGGTCACGCCGATCGGTGTCGGCACCGGCGGTGTCGCCCCCCCGGCGACTTGGGCATAGATCAGCCGACCTGCGTGTTCTGCCGCACAGCCCAGCGCGATGGCCCGCTCCACACGCGGCGCGCCGAACCCGCCCCCGCCCGCCGTCACCGTCCGGGCGATGGAGAAGAACCGCTGGCCGTCGGGCAGTTCCAGCCATTGGGTCACGATCTCTCGCGGCGTGCGGAATGCCGAATGCACCGACCACAGCGGGCACC
>NZ_JAEMRD010000114.1 GCF_016463485.1 Brevundimonas sp. | reverse complement strand
CGGACATCACCACGCTCGACTTCGCCAAGGCGATGATCGACGAGGGCTTCCACCCGATGACCATGTATTTCCCGCTGGTCGTCCACGGTGCCATGCTGATCGAGCCCACGGAAACCGAGTCGAAACAGGAACTGGATCGCTTCATCCATGCGATGCGGCTGCTGGCCCAGGCCGCCAAGGCCGGCGACGTCGACCGCTTCAAGGGCGCCCCCTTCCACGCGCCGCTTAAACGCCTGGACGAAACCCGCGCCGCCCGCTCGCCGGTCCTGCGCTGGACCGCGCCGCAAGGGACCAATATCGCGGCGGAGTAGGGCGCAGGTTGGCGACCGGACGGTGAGGGACTAGGCTTCAACCATGTCCGCCTCAGACGCCGTGCCCGTTCTGCAACGCCTGATCCCCGGGCTGGCGGCCGTCTATGTGTTCGGCAGCGAGGCGCGGGGCGATGCGCGACCCGACAGCGACCTTGACTTGGCCATCGTGCGCCGGCCCCAAGCCGCGCCGCTCGACATCCACGGCATTCGCGAGGCCATCGAGATGGCGCTGAACCGGGATGTGGATCTGGTCGATCTGGGTCTCGCCTCGCCGATCCTGGGTCGACAGATTCTGGTCGAGGGTCGACGCGTAGCGACCTTCACACCTGCGGTCGCGGATCTTCTGGAGGTCCGGCTGATGCGGGACTACGAAGACCTCAAGTATCGGCGAGCGGGCATCGAAGCCGATATCTCCGAGCGCGGGCGGGTCCTGTCGGCATGAGCGACGACGTCCTTCTGGCCAAGGCGCAAACCGTAGAACGCTGCAGTGCGCGGGCGCGAGAAGAGCTGTCGGCCAGTCTGGACTTTGACAGCGACCTGACGCGGCAGGACGCGGCCATTCTCAACATTCAGCGCGCCTGCGAGGCCTCTGTCGATATGGCGTTCCGCTGGGTTCGGTTGAGGAGCCTCGGCGCGCCTGCGACCAATCGCGAAGCGTTCGATCTACTGGTTCAGGCCGATCTGATCGATGCCGATCTCGCCGCGGCTCTCAAGCGGATGGTCGGGTTCAGGAACGTCGCCGTCCACAGATACGCTGATCTGGACATCGATGTCGTCAAGCGGGTGATTCGGGTCGGGCTGGATGACCTCGCCGCCTTCGTCGCCATCGCCCTGCGCGCCTAGAGGCCCATCATGCCGGACTGGAACATCAACGACATCCCCGACCTCTCTGCCAAGCTGGCCGTCGTCACCGGCGCGACCGGTGGGCTGGGGCTGGAAACGGCGCTGGGCCTCGCGGGTGGCGGGGCCGAAGTCGTATTGGTCGGGCGCAACCCGGCCAAGGGCCGCGACGCCGCGAGCCTGATCCGCGCCCGCCATCCGGACGCCAAGGTCTGGTTCGAACAGGTCGATCTGGCCAGTCTGGCCTCGGTGCAGGAGTTTGCGGACGACCTGCTGGACGAGGGTCGCGCGATCGACATCCTGGTCAACAACGCCGGCCTCATGTCCCTGCCGACGCGCCAGGTCTCGGTCGACGGCCATGAACTGCAATGGGCCACCAACTACCTCAGCCATTTCGCCCTTACGGCCCGGCTGATGCCCTTGCTGAAGGCGGGGCGGGCGCGGGTGGTCCAGTTGTCGTCGATCGCGCACCGGCAGGGCCGGATCCGCTTCGACGATCTGGACTACGCGACGGGGTACAAGGGCTGGCCGGTCTATGCCCAGTCCAAGCTGGCCATGCTGATGTTCGGGCTGGAACTGGATCGTCGCAGCGCGGCGAATGAATGGGGCCTGACCAGCGTCGTCGCCCATCCCGGCTATGCGCGCACGGACCTGATCCACAATGGCCCGGTGTCCGGACGCCCCTTGGCCCAGGCGGTCATGGGCAGGGTGTTCCGCCCCCTGATCGAGCCTCTGTTCAGCCACTCTGCCCAGGCCGGGGCCCTGCCGATACTGATGGCCGCGACTGCGGCATCGGTGAAAGGTGGCGACTATCTCGGCCCTGCTCGGCTTCATGAACTGAAAGGCCCGCCGGGCCCCGCCAAGGCCGAGCCCCAGGCCCTGGACGAGGCGGTGGCCGCCCGTCTGTTCAACGAGACGGAAACGATCGTCGACGTTCGCTTCGCCTGACTTCCGCCCTGCTGCTGCCGGGCAGCTCCTGAGATGTGGCGAGATTGACGCGCTGTCTGACGAACGCCGCGCCTTACAAAACCTTCACCGTTCAGCCTCGGTTCAGCCACCGAAGCAGATTGTAAACACCCATGTGGCAAGGTCGTCACGGTCGTGGTTTTCGCCGCCGATCGTGGACCCGGAGAACTCCGGCGACGTTGTCCAGAACTGACTGACCTTCACTTGGATCGCCCGTGACCTTCGCGCCCGCCCTTTCCGGCTTCTCGTCCCGCTCGCGGGACCCGCTGCGTGCCCTGCGCCGCAGTGCGATGCTGGCCGCCGGGGTGCTGGTGATCATACTGGGCATACTGATCGCGCCCCTGCCGGGTCCCGGCGGGGTCCCGGTGATCGCCGTCGGTCTGGTGCTGGTGCTGCGCAGCTCCTACTGGGCCAAGCGCCAGTTCATCCGCGCCCAGCACGCCCGCCCGCGCTACGTCTATCCGTTCCGTCGCCTGCTGCGAAAGAACCCGGAGATCGGACCGATCTTCTGGCAACAGGCTCTGCGGGCCGAGAAGATGGTCCTTCGCCGCCGTCGTGGGCCTCTCGGGCGTTTCCGCAAGACGCTTCGCCGTGTCTGGCGCCGGACCTTCCGCAAGGCCTGACGCGCCCCTTCATCGCGCCGCCGCATCGCATCTGCGAAGCACGCGTTCGTGATTGTGGCCGAATGGCGCCCTGATCTCAGAGGCGTAGACTCCCTCCCGCGTTATCGGAACAGACAAATGCGTTGGGAGGCGCTGTCGTTATGATGTCACGCGTACAAAAGGGTGTGGTCGCGGGTTTTGCGGCCACCGTGGTGGTCTCGATCCTCGAGGCGATCAACATGATGGCCGGTCCCTGGGTCACGCCTTACCCCGACATGCTGGCGTTCATGATGGGCATGGAGGGCAATCACGTCATCGGCTGGATCGCCCACGTCGTTGCTGGCACGGTCGTGCTGGGCGCGCTGTACGGGATGGTCTGCCCGCGTCTGCCCACCGACCTGCCGGCCACCAAGGGCATCGCCTTTGCTGTCGGGGCCTTCTGCGTTCTGATCGTCGGCCTGCTGCTGTTCGGCAATCCGTCGGTATTCAGCGGCAGGGACGGCGGCATGACAATCGCCTGGCTGTTGATCTCGAACGTCATCTTCGGCTTCGTGATGGGCTCGGTGTACGGCAACCTGGTCGAGCGCGAGAAGCGGGCGGCCAAGCTGATGGACGGCGTTCCGGCGCACTGAACGAAAAAGGCCCCGCTGTCTCCAGCGGGGCCTGATCGGTTCGAAGACGAACGGGTCTAGTTCAGTCGGTTGGCAATCTGGCCGATCGCGGCGTCGAGCAGCGGATCGCTCTTCTGGCCCGAAACGCGGGCGGTCAGGATCTGTTCGGCGGCGCGGGCGGCCAGATCGGCGGCGGCCTGCTTGACCTCGGTCATGGCCTGGGCCTCGGCCTGGGCGATACGACGCTCGGCCAGGGCCTGACGGCGGGCGAGGGTTTCCTCCAGCTTGACCTTGGCGTCGGCCTCCATGACGCGCGCATCGGCCTCGGCGGCGCGCAGCATCTCGGCGGCCTGGGCCTCGGCCTCGGCCTTCTCGGCACGGATCGTGGCCAGCAGGGCCTCGGCTTCGGCCCGCAGACGCTGGGCTTCATCCAACTCGGCCTGGATCTTGGCGGCCTTGGCATCCAGCGCCCCGGCGACCAGTTTGGGCACGCCCACAAAGATGCAGATGCCGATGAAGATCAACAGGCCGACGCCGACCCACAGCTCGGCCTCGGCCAGGTTATAGAAATGAGCGGTCAGAAACGCGGGCATATCAGGCGACTTCCCCAGACTTGCTGGAACTGACGGCGGCGGCGACTTCGGCGGCCGTAGCGGCCTTGCCGGTCAGGCGCTCGACCATGGCGGCGGCGGTGTCGGTGGCGATGGCCGAGACGTTGGTCATGGCGGCGTCGCGGGTCTTGCCGATGGCCAGTTCAGCCTCGGCGATACGGGCATTGACGACGGCCTCTTCCTCGGCGGCGCGACGGTTGGCTTCCTCGGTCACCCGGGCCTTGGCGGCGGCGGCAGTGGCGCGCGACGAGGCACGGGCCTCGGCGACCTCGGCCTTGGCGATCTCGGCCTGCGACGCGGCTTCGGCCTGGACCTGACGGGCGGTGGCAACGGCGGTGGAGATGGTGCTGGCGCGCTCGTCGAACACCCGGCGCATGCGCGGGGCAAAGACCTTGGCGATCAGCCAGTAGAGAATGGCGAACAGGAAGACCAGATAGACGATCTGACCGACCCAATGCTGGAATTCGAACTGAGGCAGGCCGCCGGACTCGTACGCGGCCTCGGTCGAGGCGTGCGTCGTGTTCACCGTACCCACCTGTGCTGAATGCTCGGAGTTGGGGGAGAGGGGAACCAGGTCGGGTGTGTGCGTGGCCATGCTTCGTCTGTCTTGCAAATCAATCGAAAAGGCGCGGCTCCGGTTTTCCGGCACCGCGCCCGTTCGGAATGCGGCCTTAGGCCGAGTAGATCAGGATACCCAGAACGAACGACAGGATGCCCAGGGCTTCAGCCAGGGCGGCGCCGACGAACAGGTTGCCGATTTGCGAGCCGGCGGCCGACGGGTTGCGCAGGGCACCCGTCAGGAACGAGCCGAAGATGTTGCCGACGCCGATGCCGGCGCCGATCATGCCGGTCATTGCGAGGCCAGCGCCGATGAGCTTGGCGGCTTCTGCTTCCATAATCTTTAGTCCTAGTCTGGGGTTGGTTGGTTAGGGACGAAAACTGAGGTGGGGCTTTAGTGCCCGTGGCCCAGGTTGACCACATCATTCAGATAGATGCAGGTCAGAACGGCGAAGACGAAGGCCTGGAGGAAGGCCACCAGGAACTCCAGCGCGGTCAGGCCGACGGTCATGCCCATCGACAGCAGGGCGATTGGCAGGCCCAGCCAGCCCACGGCACCCGTGACGCCGATGACGACGAAGCCCGCGAACACCTTCAGCGCGACGTGGCCGCCCATCATGTTGCCGAACAGACGAAGCGTCAGGGTGATGGGGCGCAGCAGGAAGGACACGAACTCGATGATGACCACGAAGGGCAGCACAAAGATCGGCACGCCCGACGGCACGAACAGCTTGAAGAAACCCAGGCCGTGCTTGGCGAAACCGATGGCCAGCACCAGCAGGATGGTGATCACCCCGAAGGTGGCGGTGACCGCGATCTGGGACGTCGCCGTGAAGGTCAGGAACAGGCCGATGAAGTTCATGGCCAGGATGAAGGTGAAGACCGTGAACACGAACGGGAACAGCTTGCGTCCCTCGTGACCGATGATGGAATCGACGATGCCGTCGATCATTCCGAACAGGGTCTCGCCCGCCGACTGCATCCGGCCCGGCACGACCGTGGCCTTGGCGGTCACAAGTTGCAGGAACAGGATGACCAGGCCGAACGCGATGGTCATGGCCAGGTGCGAGTTCGTGAAGGCGATCTGCTGCTCGCCGACGACGGGCAGGTTGACCGTCCCGAAATCGATCAGGGGTTCGATCTTAAACTGGTGCAGCGGATCAGCCATGGGCCCCTTAGTCTTCTTCGTCTTCGTCGAAGGGAACCGACTTCGGCTCCACTCCAGTTGCTCTTGCCTGGGCCATCAGGCGTTGCGCCGTCGACCAGGCCATAAATACCGAAACGGCGAAGCCCAGAAGGACGCCGCCGATCAAACCCCACGGCCCGGTCTCGAAGAACCGGTCCACGATCGCCCCCAACGCCAGGCCGACGAACACCCCACCGAACAGGTCGGCGATGATCCGCCAGGCCTGCCCGGCAGCCGCCTGACCCGCCGCTTCATGCGAAACGGCGTTGGCGGTCCGCGCCTCCAGCGAGGATGCGCTGGCGGAAAGGCGTTTGATCGCCTCTTCGCGCGATTCCTGAGGAGTGGCCATGGGTTGTGTTTGCCCGGTGTCCCGGCAAGCCGGAACGGGTCTGAATTTCGCGCGGAACCTATCGTCGAGGGGGCGATTGGTCAAGGCGTGTTACAGTCCGCTGAAGTCTCTGATTTCGCGGCAGATTATTGCGGGAAGGCCGTGGCGTGGCGAAGCGTCGCTATGACTGCCGGCCGATCGCCGGATTGGCCTGCGGGCGTGACCGGGGTGTGACATCCTGTCCTCGCGAGCCGTGGTAACGACCGCCCGGGGGACACCATCATGCAACAAGACCTGACCCAGGGATCGATTACCGGGCGCCTTCTGGGCATGGCCGCCTTCATCGGTATCGGCCTGATTTTCCAGACCCTGTATTTCCTCGTCGATCTCTATTTCGTCGCCGGTCAGGGCCCTGAGGCGATCGCCGGTGTCGGTCTGGCCGGCAATGTCTTCTTCCTGGCCATGGCGGCGTCCCAGATGGTCGGGGTCGGGGGCCTGTCGCTGATCGCCCGGTCGATTGGTGCGCGGGACCTGGATCAGGCCCGCGCCGTCTATGGCCAGGCCATGCTGCTGTCGCTGATTCTGGCGGTCGCCAGTCTGGTACTCGGCTATCTGTTCTCTCGCCCGGCCCTGGCATTGCTGGCCGCCGACGAGGGCACACTGAAGGCCGGGGTCGTCTATCTGATGGGCTTCCTGCCGGCGGTCGCCCTGATGTTTCCGACCGGGATCATGGCCTCGGCGCTCCGGGCCGCGGGCGTTGTCCGCCCTGCCATGCTGATCCAGGCGGGCACCGTGATCCTGAACGTGATCCTGGCGCCGGTGCTGGTTGCCGGCTGGGGCACGGGCCATGCGTTCGGGGTCTTCGGGGCAGGTCTGGCCAGCTCGATCGCTGCCGGGGTCGGGATGGTGGCGACGATGCTGCTGTTTCCGCGCGTCCAGACCATCTTCGCCCGGCCCATCCCCCTGCCGCGTCCCGACTTCGCCCGCTGGCGGCAAATCGTCGGCATCGGACTGCCGTCAGCGGCGGAGTTCCTGCTGATGTTCATCACCACGGCCGTCATATACGGCGTGATCCGCCATTTCGGACCCGAGGCCCAGGCCGGATACGGCGTGGGTTCGCGCGTCATGCAGGCCGTCTTCCTGCCCGCCATGGCCGTGTCCTTCGCCGTCGCGCCGGTGGCAGGCCAGAATTTCGGCGCGGGCCGGGCGGATCGCGTCCGCCGTACGGTACGGGACGCGGCGGTGATCTCTTGCGGGCTGATGCTGGTCCTGACCCTGGTCTGCCAGATATGGCCCGAGGCACTGATCCGCGTCTTCGCACCGGATCAGGCGGTGATCGACATCGGTGCCGGCTTTCTGCGCATCATCTCGCTGAACTTCCTCGGCACCGGTCTGATCTTCATCGCCTCAGGCACCTTTCAGGCCCTCGGCGACACCCGACCGGCGCTGTACGGCAGCGTCTCGCGCCTGTTCCTGTTCGCCGGTCCGGCCATCTGGCTCTCGGCCCAGCCCTGGGCCCGGCTGGAGCATATCTGGTGGCTGTCGGCGACGGCGGTGGTGATCCACTGCCTGATTGCCCTGTGGTTCCTGCGCCGCGAACTCAGCCGCAAGCTTGCGGGACTTGTTCCACCCGAGCCAGTGGCCGCCGGTTAGGCCAGGCGGCGCGGGTCGATCATCGCATGATCCATCCGGTCTGCCGTCTGGATCAGGGCCGGATAGGCATAGCCGCTGGGCAGCGGCCAGGTGGCCAACACCAGCGGATAGCGGGGGCCCTTGCCGGGCGTCTGCGCCGCAAGGGCCTCGGGGTAGGGGGCGTCGGTGAAGATGAAGCCGGATGACACGACCGCCTTCCGCCTCCGCCACCGGTTCCTGTGCCAGGACCAGCCCCGGGGCTGCGGTAACCGGACCCACAGCGCCCAGACCCAGTCTGCGACGCGTGACGTTGGTCATCGCCGCATCGCGGCGCTGGCGTCGCGGATATTTGCGCCTTCAACAGCGAACATCTTGTCGCCCGCGCCGACATAGATCGGGATCCGGTTCTGCAACGACAGAAAGACGTGGGTCTCGACGGGTCCGGCCGACACGATCTGACTGACGACCAGCCCCACCGACTGAGCCCCTCGCGGCACCTGATTCTTCGGCAGGTTCAGGCATGTGTTGGTCAGCTGGTCCCGGCGCAGCACGGTTCTGCCGTCGGCACTGATCCTGAAACGGTAATGGCCTCCCATCGGAACGATATTGGCGTCGGTCGTCGAGGTCAGCAGCCAGGCCAGCCAGCCGTCACTGTCGGGATCACGTGCGACGACCGCATTCAGCCTCTGCGAACAGCGAAGAGAGCCGATGTTGGCCGCCGCCGTCAGCCGCGCATTCCAGCGCGCCGTCTCCTCGTCGCTCAAAGTCCCGTCAGCGGCGGGGACCACCGCTCCGGCCCGACCGTCCGTGACCAGCACGTCCCAGCCTGCCTGCACGCCATTGGCTGCGGGCTTGAAGAAGCGAACCCTCTGGTTCTGGCCTTCAGGAATGACAACCCAGCCACGGACCTCGCCGATCCAGGCCTGCCCAAGTGCCGCTACCAGGGCATCGGTGGCGACCCACGAAGCCGTGTCCTGGCGAAAGATTTCCTGGCCCATGGCAATGACCTTGGCCTGCGTCCACTCCTCGATCGGTACGGGCGTCGGGGCCGCGTTGCGCGACGCCTGCGCCCGAGACGGTGTGGAGAGGGATACCACTGTCCCGAGCAGGGCCAGCGCTACAATGCAAATGGCCGAAAACCGCATCGCCTACTCCCGAGTTACGGGATCAGGCGTAACTTCACACGTCCAGATCGGCAACCGCGAACTGGGCGTTGTCCTGGATGAAGCGGAAGCGGGCGTCGGCCTTCTTGCCCATCAGCCGCTCGACCAGATCCTCGATGTCGTCCTCACTCTCGGGCAGAGTCACCCGCGCCAGGGTGCGCTTCTTGGGGTCCATGGTGGTCTCCTTGAGCTGGGAGGCCATCATCTCGCCCAGGCCCTTGAATCGGCCCAGCTCGACCTTCTTGCCCTTGAAGGTGGTGCGCATCAGCTCCTCGCGGTGCGCCTCGTCCCGGGCATAGTCGGAGAGCGGCCCGCTTGACAGGCGATAGAGCGGCGGCAGGGCCATGAACAATCGTCCCTGGCGGATCACCTCGGGCATGGAGCGATAGAAAAAGGTGATCAGCAGCGCCGCGATATGGGCCCCGTCCACGTCGGCGTCGGTCATGATGACGATCCGCTCGTAACGCAGCTGGTCGATATCGAAACGCGGCCCCGGCGTGACGCCGAGCGCCAGGGTCAGGTCCGACAGTTCGATATTGGCTCTCAACTTGTCGGCTGTGGCCGAGGCCACGTTCAGGATCTTGCCGCGCAGGGGCAGGATGGCCTGGGTCGTGCGGTCGCGCGCCTGTTTGGCCGAGCCACCGGCCGAATCGCCTTCGACGATGAACAGTTCGGTGCCGTTGGCCGACTGGCGCGAACAGTCCGACAGCTTGCCGGGCAGGCGCAGCTTGCGCGTCGCGGCGGCCCGCTGGACCTCCTTGTCCTTGCGCCGCCGCAGCCGGTCCTCGGCCCGGTCGATGACGAAACCCAGCAGGGTGTTGGCCTGTTTCGGGCTCTCGGTCAGCCAGTGGTCCAGCGGATCGCGCAGCAGGGCCTCGACCAGCCGTTGCCCCTCGGGCGAGGACAGCCGGTCCTTGGTCTGGCCCTGGAACTCGGGATTGCGGATGAAGACCGAAATCAGGGCCCCGGCGTTGGCGATGACGTCCTCAGCGGTGATCTGGACCGCGCGTTTTTCGTTGGTCAGTTCGCCGTAGGCTTTCAGTCCCTTGACCAGGGCCGCCCGGAACCCGGCCTCATGGGTTCCGCCGTCGGGCGTCGAGACGGTGTTGCAGTACGACTGCACGAAGCCGTCGGCCTCGCCGAACCCGATCGGCGACCAGGTCACGGCCCATTCGACCGCCCCGGCCTCGCCCTTCCTCTCGACCCGGCCGGAGAAGGCCGGGGTGACCGTCTCCATCTCGCCGATTCGCTCGGCCAGGGCATCGGCCAGGCCGTTGGGGAAGTGGAAGGTGGCGGTGGCGGGCGTCGCGTCGGTGATCCGCTCTGGCGCGCAGGTCCAGCGGATCTCGACGCCCCGGAACAGATAGGCCTTGGACCGCGTCATGCGGAACAGCCGCGCCGGCTTGAACGCCGCCCCGACGCCGAAGATCTCGTGGTCGGGATGGAAGCGGATCAGGGTGCCGCGTTTTTTTGACGGTTGCACCTGGGCGATCGGGGCCTGTGGCAGGCCCCGGCTGAACGACTGCTTCCACTCGAACCCGTCGCGCCAGACGGTGACGTCCAGCACATCCGACAGGGCATTGACCACGGACACCCCGACGCCGTGCAGGCCGCCGGATGTCTCATAGGCCTTGCCCGAGAACTTGCCGCCCGAGTGCAGCACCGTCATCACGACCTCGAGCGCCGACTTGCCGGGGTGCTTCGGGTGGGGATCGACCGGGATGCCGCGTCCGTCGTCCTTGACCGACAGGAAGCCGTCGGCGTCCAGGTCGACGGTGATCAATTTCGCATGGCGGGCCACGGCCTCGTCCATGGCGTTGTCGAGGACTTCGGCGAACAGGTGGTGCAGGGCGCGTTCGTCGGTGCCGCCGA
>NZ_JAEMRD010000238.1 GCF_016463485.1 Brevundimonas sp. | reverse complement strand
TCATCGCCGACTTCGAAGTCGCCGAAGAGATGATCAAGCACTTCATCCGCAAGGTGCATAACCGCCGCGGCTTCGTGAACCCCAAGATCATCGTCTGCGTGCCGTCGGGTGCCACGGCGGTCGAGCGTCGCGCGATCAACGATTCCTGCCTGAACGCCTCGGCGCGTCGTGTCGGCCTGATCGACGAGCCCATGGCCGCCGCGATCGGTGCCGGCCTGCCCATCCACGAGCCCACGGGTTCGATGGTCGTCGACATCGGCGGCGGCACCACCGAGGTCGCCGTCCTGTCGCTGTCGGGCATCGTCTATTCCAAGTCGGTCCGCGTCGGCGGCGACAAGATGGACGACTCGATCATTAGCTACATGCGCCGCAACCATAACCTGCTGATTGGCGAGACCACGGCCGAGCGGATCAAGAAGGACATCGGCACCGCCCGTATCCCCGCCGACGGCGAGGGTCTCTATATCGAGGTCAAGGGTCGCGACCTGATGCAGGGCGTGCCGCGCGAAGTGCGCATTTCGGAACGCCAGGCCGCCGAGGCTCTTGCCGAACCGGTGGCCCAGATCATCGACGCGGTGAAGGTGGCCCTCGAAGCCACGCCGCCGGAACTGGCCGCCGACATCGCCGACAAGGGCATCATGCTGACGGGTGGCGGGGCTCTGTTGCGTGGCCTGGATGCGGAAATCCGCGATCACACCGGCCTTCCGGTCTCGGTCGCCGACGATCCGCTGTCCTGCGTGGCCATCGGCTGCGGCCGGGTGCTGGAGCACCCGCGCTGGATGAAGGGCGTCCTCGACTCCGCCCTCTAATCTCGTTCCCAAAGGGCGCGAATTTTGCAATAGGCTGCGATATCGGCGGGTGGCGTCCCGCTGATTCCACACCCTTACCGGAAAGGCTGCCGTGGCGTTTCGCGACGGACCGTTCGAAAAAGTCAAAGTCCCGCTGGCATGGACCGCCGCGGTCGCGGTCGTCGTTGCCCTGGCCGCGTCCGTCATCCTGATCGTCAGCGACCGTCGCGGCGGGGAGGGTGGTGACACCTATGCACCCGTCCGGGCCGGGTTCGACTCTGGCGTGGGGCCGGTCAACGGCGTGCTGGCGGCCCCCGTGCGCTGGGCCGGCAGTCTGAGCGACGGGGTCCGGGGCTATTTCTTCGCCGTGTCCGAGAACCGCAAGCTCAAGCGTCAGCTGGCCGAGCTGGAGCCGTGGCGGGACCAGGCCATCGCGCTGAAGAACGTCAACGCCCGCTACGAGGCCATGTTGGGCCTGCGGACCGAACCGCCCGTCGACATGGTCACGGCGCGGTCGATCTCCGACGCGCGTGGGCCATTCGCCAACGCCAGACTGATCGACGCCGGCGCCGCCAAGGGCGTCCACATCGGCAACCCCGTCATCAACGAGCAGGGCCTGGTGGGGCGCATCACGGGCACGACCGGCAACGTCAGCCGGATGCTGCTGCTGACCGACGTGGCCAGCCGGACACCGGTGCTGATCGACCGCACCGATGCGCGGGCCATGCTGACCGGCGACGGCAGCGGCAATCCGCGTCTCGAATACATCCGGGGCGTCGGCGCGCTTCAGGCCGGGGACCGGGTGCTGTCGTCCGGCGACGGCGGCGGTATTCCGCGAGGCGTGCCGATCGGGGTCGCGGCCAAGGGGATCGACGGCACCTGGCGGGTCAAGCTGTTCAGCGACCGTGGCGCCATCGACTATGTCCGGGTCATGCTGTTCCAGGATTTCGGCCAGCTGGTGAATCCCGAGTCGCTGAACGCCGCGCCGCTCGCCGGCCTTGCGTCCGCACCTGCGCCCAGCGCGACCCAGGCCGCCGCGATCGGCGATGCCGCCGCCCGCCGCGCCGCCGCGCCGGATCCTACCCCTGCTCCGGCCGGAGCGCCCCGGTGAGACGGGCGGCTACGGTCCGTGTCGTCGGCCCGCTGCAATGGATCGTCTATCCGGCGCTGATCGTGGTCGCCCTGTCGATCGTGCTGGCGACGCCGGTCGAGCTGTTCGGGCTGAAATTGCCTGAGCCGATCCTGCCTATGGTCCTGGCCTTCGCCTGGCCCCTTATCCGGCCGTCGATGATCGCACCCCTCGTCCTGCTGTTGCTGGGCCTGTTCGTCGACCTGCTGCTGGCCGGCGCGCAGCCGCTCGGCGTGTGGTCGCTGAGCCTGCTGGTCGTCTACGGGGTCGTGCTGGCCGCGCGGAACCTGCTGGCGGGGCAGGAAACCCAGATCCTGTTCATCTGGTACGCCTGTTGTACCCTGCTGGCCTTTCTTCTGACCTATCTGATCGTCAGCATCCAGCCCGCGAACGCGCCTAGCATCCTGTCTCTGTTCGGTCAGATGATCCCGACCCTGCTTCTGTTTCCGATCGCCAACTGGATGATCGAACGGTTCGACGACGGCGATATGCGGCTGCGATGAGCAACGAGCCCTCGATATTCTTTTCGGACGTCAACGAGCGTCAGGGGTCGTTCCTGCGCCGGACCTTCGTGGTCGGCGGGGCGACAGCTCTGGGCGTCGCGGCCCTGACCGCTCGACTGGCCCAGCTGCAGGTCGTACAGGCCCAGGAGTATTCCACCCTCGCCAGCGAGAACCAGTTCAACTTCCGTCTGGTGCCGCCGCCGCGCGGGCGGGTGCTGGACCGCAACGGGGTGGTGATCGCCGGCAACCGGCCCAGCTTCCGCGTCCTGGTCGTGCGCGACGAGACCAAGG
>NZ_JAEMRD010000237.1 GCF_016463485.1 Brevundimonas sp. | reverse complement strand
GGGCACGGGCCTCCCCCGCCCAGGAGGCCCGTGCCCAGGCCCTGTTCGAGGAGGTCCGCTGCGTCGTCTGCCAGCATGAGTCGATCGCCGATTCCCCCGCCGGGATCGCCGCCGATATGCGCCGTCTGGTGCGCGAGGAGATCGCCTCGGGATCCAGCGACGACGCCGTCCGCGCCGACCTGGTGCGGCGCTGGGGCGATTTCATCCTGTTCAAGCCGCCGGTGAACACGGCGACCTGGCTCCTGTGGTTCGGGCCGGCCCTGGCCGTGCTGCTGATCGGAGGCCTGTTCGGCTGGCGGGCCCTGTCGCGCCGCCAGCCAGAGACCTCGGCCCCTCTTTCGTTCGAGGAAGAGACCGAACTGGCCGAACTTCTCGCGCACGGGGATGTTCGCCCCGATACGGACGCAAACCCGCCCCACGACGGGCGTCAGGCGGGATCAACCATCGTTCCGCCTTCGGACTGAGCCTGGCTTGGCTCTTTGCGGAACGGCTCTATATCTCAACGCGGAACGGCGTCGCGAAGACGCCGACAAGAGGATCGCTAAACGACGATGCTGAAGCGCAAGGAGTTCATTCTGGGGGCCGCCTGCGGCCTGCTGGTCGCCGCGGGCGCCACCGCCGGGGGCGTCATTTCCTGGCCGGGAGCCTATGCCGAAACCCGCCCTGGCCAGATCGTCGCCTCGGCCGGCGCTTCCGGCCTGGCCTTCGCCCCACCCCAGGGGGCGCCTCTCAGCTTCGCCGACATCGTCCAGCAGGTCGCCCCCGCCGTGGTTCAGATCGAGGTCGAGACCCCCGTCGAGCGCCCGCAGGGCATGCAGGGGTTCCAGATTCCCGGAATGCCGGGCTTCGTCATTCCCGGCCCACAAGGACAGCCCGCGAACCCCGACGCGGAACCGGAGCTGGCTCAGGGTGCCGGATCGGGCTTCTTCATCTCGGCGGACGGCTTCATCGTCACCAACAATCACGTCGTGGCCAACGCCAAGTCAATCAAGGTTAAAATGAGCGACGGCCGCACCCTGGACGCCACCCTGGTGGGTCGCGATCAGGGCACGGATCTGGCCGTCATCAAGGTCGAGGGTTCGGACTTCAAGTTCGTCAGCTTCGAGGAATCGGCCGAACCTCGTGTGGGTGACTGGGTCGTGGCCGTGGGCAATCCCTTCGGCCTGGGCGGTACGGCGACGGCCGGCATCGTGTCGGCCAAGGCCCGCGACATCGATCCGACCGGCTACAATGACTACCTCCAGATCGACGCGGCCATCAACCGGGGCAACTCGGGCGGTCCGACCTTCGACATCTACGGCCGTGTGATTGGGGTAAACTCTGCGATCTTCTCGCCCACGGGCGGTTCCGTTGGCATCGGTTTCGCCATTCCGGCGGCCACGGCCAAGGCCATCACCGATCAGCTCATGCGGGGCCAGGCCATTCAGCGCGGCTATATCGGCGTGGGCATCCGCAGCCTTTCGCCGGATCAGTGGGAAGCCCTGGGCGAATCCAAGGAGTTCAAGGGCGGCTTGGTCGAAACGGTCAGCCCGGATGGCCCTGCCGCGCGCGGCGGCGTCCGTGTCGGCGACTACATCGTGTCGGTGAACGGTGAAGCGGTCGAGAACGGGACCGACATCACTCGCCAGGTGGGCCGCGCCAAACCGAATGACAACATCCGCATCGAGGTCGTCCGCGACGGTCGTCGTCAGACCCTGACAGTCCGGTCCGGCACTCGCCCACCAGAAGACGAACTGAACGCCGAGAACGAGGACGGAGCGACCCCGTTCGGCCAGCCGCCGTCAGCCGACGGCGGAACGGTGGTCGAAGGTGCCGGCGTCTCCGCCATCACCCCGGCTCTTCGCGAGCGATACGGCATACCGACCACAGTGGAAGGCGTCGTCGTGACCCGCGTCACGCCCGGCACCGGCGCGGCAACCCTCGGCCTTCCGGTCGGGTCCGTCATCACGCGCGCGAACAACCGCGCTGTGACGTCCGCTGCCGATCTTGAGGCGGTGGTCGCGGCCGCCAAGGAAGCTGGCCGGCCTGGCGTGTTCATGCTGGTGTGGACGCCCCGTGGCACGGTGACCGCCGTCCTGCCGCTTCCCAAGCCTGAATAATCGCTAACTCACGTAATCGCCGCCGATGCGCTAGCATCGGCGGCGAATTGATTCAGTGAGGGGCGAGCCATGAAGATTCTGGTGGTCGAGGACGACGCCGAGGCGGCGACGGCGATGGTCCGGGGCCTGACCGAGGCGGGACACGAGGTCGCCCATGCGGTCGATGGCGCCTATGGCCTGCTCGAGGCCCAGCGCGGTGGCTATGACGTCTATGTCGTGGACCGGATGATGCCGCGCCTGGACGGGATCGGCATGGTCGAGACCCTGCGCAAGGACGGCGACCAGACGCCGGTCCTGTTCCTTTCGGCGCTCGGCGAGGTCGAGGACCGGATCACAGGCCTGAAGGCCGGCGGCGACGACTATCTGGTCAAGCCCTATGCCTTCGCCGAACTGGTCGCCCGGGTCGAGGCCCTGTCGCGCCGTCGCGAGACCGGCGGGGTCCAGACCGTGCTCAAGGTCGGTGACCTGGAGATGAACCTGATCGCCCGCACCGTGCATCGCGGCACCACCGAGATCGACCTCCAGCCGCGCGAGTTCCAGCTGCTGGAGTTCCTGATGCGTCACGCCAACCAGTCGGTGACCCGCACCATGCTGCTGGAGAAGGTCTGGGAATACCATTTCGAC
>NZ_JAEMRD010000236.1 GCF_016463485.1 Brevundimonas sp. | reverse complement strand
GTGCTGGTGCCCGGCGGCTTCGGCGAGCGCGGGGCCGAGGGCAAGATCGAGGCGGCCCGGTTCGCCCGCGAGCGCAACATCCCCTATTTCGGCATCTGTTTCGGCATGCAGATGGCGGTGATCGAGGCGGCCCGGAACCAGGCGGGTCTGGCGAAGGCCTCGTCCACCGAGTTCGGCCCGACCGAGGAGCCGGTCGTCGGCCTGATGACCGAATGGACCCAGGGCAACCAGCGGGTGCTGCGTCAGCAGGGCGGGGACCTGGGCGGCACCATGCGTCTGGGCGCCTATGACTCGACCCTGGCGCCGGGGTCGAAGATCGCGGAGATCTACGGCACGACCGCCATCAGCGAGCGCCACCGCCACCGCTACGAGGTCAACATCAACTATCGCGAGGCGATCGAGGCCAGCGGTCTGGTCTTCGCCGGCCTGTCGCCTGACGGCGTCCTGCCGGAAACGGTGGAGCGCACCGACCATCCGTGGTTCATCGGCGTCCAGTACCACCCGGAGCTGAAGAGCCGGCCGTTCAAGCCGCACCCGCTGTTTGCGAGCTTTATCGAGGCGGCGGTGGTGCAGAGCCGACTGGTCTGACCGCTGGTTGAGGTTTGAGCTGACCTAAAAGGCGTAACTCGAGGGCGGCCCTCCAGCGACAAGGTGCCATACAACTCCTTGGCGCCTGTATAGCTGAGCCTTCCCCCATCCGATTGTTGGGACGCTTTTGGCGGCGCAAACTACGCAGAGATTCCCCCACCTTGCACCTCCGGCAGCTTGGGCCGGACCGTCAATCATGTACATTTCCCCGTCCATCGGCCGGGAGCACACGTCACAGTTTTCGATAGGACCATGCCAGACTGGTCCGTTCTCGCCAATCGGGCCCAGAGCGTCATAGGCAGCGAAACGCGCTTGTGCAGCGGCGTAGTCAACACGCATTTATCTATCCCTTCTGTGCGATAAACAAAGGTGAGGCGTAGGCCTTACGCGTTTCGGGGTCGGTACGGTTGATCCGAAATACTCCACAAAGCTGCGCCTGACCGGATCTGAGTGTCGAGCCTGCTGTCGATGTGGTGATCCATCTTGGGTCGATCAGACAGATCAGTGTCCAATCTCCAAAGCGCCGATAGATAATGCTCTTATCTGAAGCCCATGCGGCCTCCAAGTCGGCCCCTTCCTTGACTGCAACCGTGCGGAAATTCATCGGCTCGAGGAAGCAGTACTGGCCAACTTCAAGCCCCGAAATGTCATCTACCTCGGCGACCTGGCTTGCATACAAGTCCTCACTGTTGAGGATGGATGTGTAAGAGGCCATCACTCTTCCCGCCTCGAATCCGAGGTCACGGAACCGATTTGCACTTCCGAAGTCAAACTGGGGTAGCGATAGCGAATTCGCCACGGCGTACATATCGACTCGGGGTGTATTAAGATAAAGAATATAGTGAAATTTTGGCTTGCGCACTTGCGTATGACCAAGACGCTCGTCTGCCCACGCGTAGTGATCCTCTCGCATTGCGGTGAGAACAGAAACCGTGAACTTCAAGGGATGTTGATCGATTTCGCTATGGCAGTTCTTGCACAGCAAAATGATGTTCGCTCGACCGTTTAGCTCGCCCGTGACTGGGTTTTCGCCGCCCCGCGGACCGTCGTCGGAGTATGCCCGAATATGCGCATCGTCGCCGAGGCGCGCCTTCTCCGCGAACTCATTCTCCCGAAAGACTTGTATCCTGCATTTATTGCAGCACCCAGCGGAGCGACCGATAATGAAACGGCGGTCCGGTTGCGACAGCGAGACACGCGTTAAAGTCACGGAACGTCTCCGGTTCTCTTCACCACGTGGCCGATGGCCGGCGCGATGTTGGGCCATAGCCCGTTTCAAGGAGATGGCGGACAGGGTGGGATTCGAACCCACGGTAGGCTTTCACCTACGGCGGTTTTCAAGACCGCTGCCTTAAACCACTCGGCCACCTGTCCGGCTGGAGAGGGGGCATAGCAGCGCATCTCGCGTTAACCAAAACGGAAATCGGTTCGGCGATGATTTCGCCATGTCGATGTCGCCCCTTCTCCTCCGCCGCGCCTCCAGAGCGTCGGTCGTCGTCGCCGTGACGGCCCTGCTGGCCGCCTGCGCCAGCGCGGGGGCGACCTCGGGCGGTCCGTCGGGACCCACGCGCGGCGGACCCCGTCTGGCCGAGGCGGCGCCCGTGGTGACGGACCCGGCGCCGATCGTGTCGGGGACCATGCGCCGGTATCAGATCCGGGGGCGCTGGTATCAGCCCGAGGAGCAACCGGCCTACGATCAGGTCGGGCTGGCGTCCTGGTACGGCGATCAGTTCAACGGGAGGCCCACGGCGACCGGCGAGCGGTTCGACATGCATGGGCTGACGGCGGCTCACAAGACACTGCCGCTGCCGGGACTGGTGGAGGTGACGAACCTGGCCAACGGCCGCCGGGTCGTTCTGCGGGTCAATGACCGGGGCCCGTTCGTCGACGACCGGATCATCGACCTGTCGCGCGGCGCGGCCGAGGCGCTGGACATGCTGTCGCGCGGGGTCGGGGAGGTGAGGGTGCGCTATCTCGGCCGCGCCCCCCGTCTGGGCGGCGGCACGGTGTTGCAGATGGCCGCGGCTCCGCCTCCGTCCCCGCCGGTCATTGCGCCGGCGCCGACGATTTCGGACGAGACATTCTGGCTTCAGGTCGCCGCCTATCCGCAGCAGGATCAGGCCCGCACGGTCGCCG
>NZ_JAEMRD010000113.1 GCF_016463485.1 Brevundimonas sp. | reverse complement strand
CTCCAGAACGAGGTCGTCGTCGACTGTGGCGGCAATCCCGGCAGCGGTGGTGTCGAGGCGGCGGCGCGGCGCGTGGCCCCCGGCGGCACATTGACCATCCGCGCTTCGGGCGGCCCCTGCGTCGGCTGGTTGAACATCGACAAGGCCATGACCATTCGTGGCTCGGGCAGCTATGCCGGGTCGGTCACGCTGCAGGCGCCGCAGGGCCTGCCCTGCATCACCGTGGCCCCCGGCGTCCGCGCCGTGATCCAGGACATCGCCCTGGCCTCGCCCACAGCCGGTGACGCCCCCTGCATCAGCGGCGAGGAAGCGACGATCGCGCTGGACCGCGTCTCGCTGCGCCACGTCGGCGACGAGGCGGCCATCCTGGTGCGCGGCGGTGTGCTCGACATCCGCTCCAGCTCGATCAACGCCCAGACCACTGGCCCCGCCATCCTGGTCGACGCCGGCACCCTGACCGCCGTGGGCCTGAATGTCGTCAACGCCCAGTCCGGCGTCGAGATCTCGCCCGGGCCCGGCGGCCCGTCCAGCCTGACCAACGTCTTCCTGACCGGCGAGCACAATCCTTCCAATTTCGGCCCCCGCGCCATTGGCGTGAACGTCCGCTCGCGCCGCGAACTGGGCGAGCTGTCGATCGTCAACAGTCGCATCTGCGGCTATGGCGAAGGCGTCGCCGTGGACGGGGTCCGCGTCACCATCCAGGGCTCGAAGCTGTGCCTGGCAGACAAGGGTGTCGTCGTCTATGGCGGCGAGCTGACCCTGACCGGCTCGCGCGTCCGCGCCCGCTATGTCGGCGTCGTGGCCCAGGCTGGCCGCGCCGTGGTGACCAACACCGCCTTCTCTGGTGTCGAACAGATCTTCTTCGCGGACGCGCGCGGTGACATCGATGCGCGTGGCAACTCCCTGTGGTCGCGCGGCCGGGAATGCTCGCCCGAGTTCCGACCCGAGTATCGCGGTCGGTTCGTCCCCTTCTGGCGGCGCGGCGAACAGGGCTTCGAGTGCCAGCAACGCCCCTATCCGCAGTCGTGGTGGGCCGAGGAAGAGGGGGCCCTGGGCATCGCCTACGTCAACGACGCCTATGTCGTGCCGGGGTTGAACCGCTTCAACGCCGGCTGCGGCTGGTACGACCAGCGCGGCACCTTTATCGACGACACCCGCTACTGGGGCGAGGCCCGCTTCGGCCGCCGCAATCCTCCGCTCCCCTTCGCCAGTGACCCCCGCTACGACCGCCGCTGGGTGCGTGACCAGGAGCGGCTGCGTGAGCGCTCGTGCGAGGCGACGCCGAGGCCCTACTGAGGCAGGGTGGTAGGCGAGGAGGACCAGTGGTTCGCACCTGATATCAGACACTTAGCCGTGTCTAACCGGCCGATTGGCCTGTAGCCGAATCAAAGACTTAGCTTTGCCTGTCTAACCCTCACGGACCAGGAGGAAAGGACCAGAGGCACCGAGGGTCGTACCTGGAGAGCCTTGCAGGCAAACTTCAAAGAACAGCCCTCCAGGCGCGGCGACGCCCCGCCGGAAAGCGGACTCTCGTAGAGTCTGCTATGGGGGGGAACCGGACATTGCTTCGTCTAGGCTGGCGACTTGAACAGCGTCACCGGCACACCATTGCCTAACCCATGGTCTCATCTGAATGTCGATCAAGACCACAAAAGCGTCGGATGGCGGTGTTCAAGGTGGCCTTTGGATCGCAGTGCTTCTGGGAGCGGTCCTCGTTGGTCTTTTCGGCTCTTACGGTGACGCGAACTCATCGACTGGACGAGTAACCAGTGTCGGTCTTACGGGCGCAAAAGGGGTTAGGCTCACTGCTGCGGTTGAAGTGGACGGGCGCAACACGAGAGTCCGAATCCCGGACCAAAGCTCATGCAGGCCGGGTCAGAAAATCTCTCTGAAAAGGGTGCGAACCGTGATTGGCAGGCGCTACCGGGCGGATGACAGGCCAAGCCCATGTTTCGACTAGCCAATGGCGACCGACTTAGTAAATCCAAGGTCCGCAACGGGTCGAACCCGGTCAAAGGCACCGCCCCGGATAGCGGACGTGCTGGATGGCTGTCAGGGGTGGGAAGGCGACATTCGCGTCGTGCGGAGCTAGGCTTCAATCATGCCGACGACTCGAGAAAGTATTGTCGCCCAGATCGACAGCGAGTTGTCCCGTCTCACGGACGACAACGCAAAGCAGGCCGTCCTACATAGGCGTGTCGATCCGCGCCCGATCACCCTTGATTGGGAGTACGGAACTGCCGGACAGCAGTTCGATGGGTGGGTCGTGTTCGACCACGAAGCAGAGTCAGATACTTTGATCGTCTACTGCGAGCATGGATTCGGCCCCACGTTTCCTTGGGGCTTAGTCTTCGCCTCCGCCCAAGATGGAAGACGGTCGATGGGCATGGACAGCGGATGGTTCAGTTCATTCATGGATGCGTTCTGGGACTCACATGCGGCGACGTCGCTCACGCGAAGCAGACTTTCCGAAAGTCTCTGACGGGTCGAAATCCGTCGAAGGCATCACGTCGGAAAGCGGACATGCTGGATCACCGTCAGGGATGGGAAGCCGACTTTGGCTTTGATACCGTCCGCCCATGATCACCGAGCCAAAAATCGTGTTGTCACTGCCCCTATCGGACAAGGCACTTCTTCCTGCTTTCGTGGAGGAATGCCTAGCTGAGAACGTGTCGTTGATCGCGGTGGTTGGCCAAGGTTGCGAGCAGGTGGAAGACGAGATTGACTGGCTCATTGTGGGCGACGCCTCGGACCCCACTCGGTTTGTGACCACCTCCAGCCACCCCGGCGAAACGCTCGAGGAGGTTATTGAGTTCGCGACGACATGGTGGGTTTCCGCTGACGGACCGACAAAGGTTGTCCGTATCTAAGGGCCGCTTTGGGTCGAAAGCGGCCGACAGAATGCGGTCAGAAAGCGGACATTGACCCGGGTGACTCCAAGGGCGGCACTACGAGTTTGACAATGGCCACGTAAGTCATTGTTATAATTCAGGTAAATTGAGGTAGTGGTAGGCGAGGAGGGACTCGAACCCCCAACCAGACCGTTATGAGCGGTCGGCTCTAACCATTGAGCTACTCGCCCCCGTGTCCGCGCGCGGGAGAGGCGACGGCCTAGCAGGACATGGGTCTGGCTGCAAAGGCGCCGCGAACCTGTCGGCGATGTCACGGCGATGAACGCTCCCTGACAGAGGCACCGCCACGCCGTTCAGGCGCGATCGGCCAAGGTTCGGACATGGCGGCGGGCGACAAGCGCGCCGTCCGGACCACGTCTCTTTCAGGAGCCCCCATGACACGATCCCTCGCCCTCACCGCACCCGGCCTGCGCGCCCCCTCCTTCCGCGTCCTCGCCCTCAGCGGTGCCCTGATGGCCGCGACCGCCATGGCCGCGCCGGCCCACGCCCAGTCCAGCCAAGGCGGGGCCACCGGCTCGCAACCCGTCCAGAGCACCATCCAGATGATCCAGACCCAGCCCTCGCTGAACCTGTCGGCCACTGGCGAGGTCAAGGTCGCCCCCGACATGGCCACCATCACCTTCGGCGTCGTGACCGAGGCACCGACCGCACGCGAGGCCATGTCCCTGAACGCCGCCCGGATGACCGAGGTCGCCACGGCGATGCGTCGCGCGGGCCTGGCCGAACGCGACATCCAGACCTCGGGCCTGAACCTTCAGGCGCAATATGACTACGTCGAGAACCAGCCGCCGAAACTGCGCGGCTATCAGGCGACCAACCGCGTCACCGTGACCATCCGCGACCTGACCAAAGTGGGGACCACCGCCGACGCCGTGGTCGCGGCCGGGGTCAACCAGATCGACGGCATCGCCTTTGGCCTGCAGGACCCCAAGGCGGCTGAGGACGAGGCCCGGCGCATGGCGGTGACGGCGTTGCAATCCAAGGCGCGGCTCTATGCCGAGGCTCTGGGCGTGACGCTGGGCGGCATCCGCTCGCTGAACGAGGGCGGAGGCTATCAGCCACCCCAGCCCATGCCGATGTTGTACGCCCGCGCCGCCATGGCCGACAGCGCATCGACCCCGATCTCGGGCGGCGAACTGTCGGTGAAGATCGACATCACCGGCGTCTATGACCTGAGATAGGCGAACAAAGTCCGGTCCCTGCGGAGCCGACCGCAGGGGCCGGGCGTTGCCGTGGGCGGCCTGGCCGTGATTAATCAGGAGACGATGATGACCGACGCCCAACGCCCCAAGGACCGTACTACCGAGACCGAGAACCAGCGACCCGCCGGTGACGGCGAACCGCCCCGCCCCGCCACCGAACCGCGTGGTTCCGAAGGCAGCTCGAACTCGGGCGAGACCGCCACCGACCCGGCGACAGGAGAAGAGAACGGGTGAGACTGACGACCATCCTTCTGGCCGCCGCCGGACTCGGCGCCCTCGTGGCGCTGAGCATGGCATCGACGGCGCGCGCGCAAACGCCCAAGGCGGCCGAGCCGTCCCTGCCCTCGGCTGCGGAACGTCCGGCGACCAGCTCCGAGGCCTGTCCGGTCAGCGCCGACAGCCTGACCCTGGCCGGCGACGGCCTGGTCCGCAGCCGGGCGGCGGTGGCGCGCAATCGTCTGTCGATTCTGGCTGTCGGGTCGTCGAGCATCGAGGGGATCGGGGCCAGCCGGGTCGAGCTGGGCTTCGTGCCCCTGCTGCAATCGGGCCTGCGCACGCGGCTCCCGACCGTGGCCATCAATGTCTGGAACCGCGGCGTCGGCGGCGAGACCGCGCGCGAGACGGTCGACAGGCTCGAGGCGGAGATCCAGCGCTATCAGCCCGATCTGGTGATCTGGCAGCTGGGCACCAATGACGTGCTGCGGGCCCGGCCGTGGAACGACATCATGGCCGACATCCAGCGCGGCGAGGCGATCCTGGCGCGCTACAATGTCGATGTGCTGCTGGTGGACCCCCAGCGACTGCCTGAGAACGCGGTCAACTTTCCGGGCCGCAATCCGCTGCTGGACGAGACGGCGCGGCTGATCGCGGTAGAGGGCAGCCGGATCGGCTATGCCGTCCAGCGCAGGTTCGAGGCCATGCGAGACTGGGGCCGGTTGAACCGGGGCGGCATCGGCCCGGACGACATCCACATGAACGACGACGGCTATGCCTGCTGGGCCGCGATCACCGCAGAGGGTCTGGCCCAGGCCGTCGCGGTGCCGACGACGGAACGCATCGCCCGCTGAACAGCTTGATAGGGCCAGTCCGGCCTTATCCGAGTGTTTTCATGCGCCTGCGTCCCCTCCACCTCGCCCTGCTTGTGACCGCCGCCCTGCCGCTGGCGGCCTGCGGAGCCAACGATCCGACCGAGGGTGCCAAGGCCGGCGGCAATCCACCGGTTGCATCCGCACAGGTTCGGGCCGCACCGGGCCTGTTCACCCCCGACCAGATCGAACAGGCGATGCCGAGCGCGCAGCCGACTGCTGTCCCGACGACACCGGCCCCGGCGTCGCCGAACGGCCAGCCTGCGGCTACGCCGCCCGACCCCGCCATGATCCGGTTGCAGGTGCTGCTGGACCGGTCGTCCTTCTCGCCCGGGGTCATCGACGGCCTGCACGGCGAGAACGTCCGACAGGCCATCGCCGCCTATCGTGAGGCCAGGGGACTGGGGACCGGCGACGCCGTCGACGCAGCCCTGATCCAGTCCCTGGCCACGACCGACGCCCAGCCCGTGATGACCGAATACGTCCTGACCCCGGCCGACGTCGGCGGACCCTTCAGCCCGCCCCCGGCCGGCGAGGACCTGTCGGCCCAGGCCGCCCAGGGTACGAACTTCTCGACCGCCCGCGAACGGATCGCCGAGCGGTTCCACATGTCCGAAGATCTGCTCCAGGCCCTGAACCCCTCGGTGGATTTCGCCCGCGCCGGGATGGCCATCCTGGTCCCCGCCCTGATCGACCGCCCCCTGCCCCAGGTCGCGCGGATCGAGGTCGACAAGGCCGAGAAGGCGGTCAAGGCCTATGACGCCGCCGGGACGCTGGTCGCCTTCTATCCGGCGACGATCGGCAGCGGCGACAACCTCTCGCCGTCGGGAAACCTGACGGTGACGGGCGTGGCGCCCGAGCCCGACTATCTCTACGACCCCTCGCGCCTGACCTTCGGCAAGGGCGAGCGGGTGAGCGTGCCCGCCGGGCCGAACAACCCGGTCGGCAGTGTCTGGATCGACCTGTCGCGCGACACCTATGGCATCCACGGCACGCCCGACCCGTCCAAGATCGGCAAGACCGCCAGCCACGGTTGCGTCCGCCTGACCAACTGGGACGCCGAACAGCTGGCGGCGGCGGTCAAGCCGGGGGTGGCCGTCCGGTTCGTCTAGACCGGTGCCCCCAGCGCCGTCCCGCCCCAGAACTCGCACTGGTGGCGGCTGAAGAAGGTCTCGTCCATCCGGTCTCCGGCCGGGTCGAAGACCTTGACCGGGTCGCCACCGGTCACGACGCGCGGCCAGTCGGCCTCGAAGCCGTCGCGCCCAAAACCGGCCCAGAGTGCCATCATTCGCTCAGACAGGGCGCGCTGGTCCGCCGTCCACGCGCCGGTGTCGGCGAACAGCCAGGACGTCCCGAACACATAGGTCGCCTCCGACGCATGATAGGCCCCCATGTCCAGACCGGTGATCCAACTCGGCAGCCGTATCGGGGCGCGCCGGTCGGCGAACTCATAGCCGTACGTGGGCACCCATTTCGACAGCACCCGCCGTAGCGCGTCGGAGGGGCAGGCGAACCGGCTGTCGGTGAAGCTCTGGGCAATCGCCACGGCGGGGCCTTCGGGGCCGACCGGATAGCGGTCCAGCACGCGTGGGCCGGCCTCGCCGTACAGCCACAGGGTCTCGTCGGCATAGCGATCCATGTCCCGCACCTCGACGGCGAACAGCCGGCCTTCGTCCAGGTTGGTGCCGACGATGACAGGGGTGCGGACGAACCGGCCGGTCGCGAAGGCCTCGGCAGGGCTGATGGGCACGAGGGCGTCACCGTACACCGGCCCCCACGATCCCGGCCCGTTGATGCCCGAACGGGTCGAGGCGGCGCGGGCTAGGGTGCGGGCCGGCAGGCGGCGCAGGCAGGCGACTGCGTTCTCACCCGTACAGCCAAGACGTTCGGCGAACAGCCGACCGGGCTCGAGCTGATCGGCAACGGCGTTCAGCGACGACGGCTCCAGACACGGCCCGGACTGCAGGATCACGCGGCTGTGGAGCCCCTGTGACGACGGCGCGGCCATCAGGTAACAGGCGCTCCAGGCGCCGGAGCTTTCGGAAAACAGGGTCACGTCGCCGGGATCGCCGCCGAAGGCCGCGATATTGGCCTGAACCCAGCGCAGGGCCGCCTGCTGATCCATCAGGCCGTAGTTGCCGCCTGGGCCATCCTCGAAGCCCGGATGGGCCAGCCACCCCAGGGCGCCCAGCCGGAAGTTGACCGTGACCACCACCCGGCCCTGCTCGCGCGCCAGACGGCTGGGGTCATAGTTGGCCCCGGCCCCGATCGTGAAGGCCCCGCCGTGCAGATAGACCATGACCGGACGCGGCTTGTTAAGGCTTTGGGCGCTGGCCTCGGCCGGGGCATAGACGTTGACGAACAGACAGTCCTCGACCCCAACCACGATCCCGCCGCCCCCGCCGAGCACCGCCTCGCGCCCCAGGGCCTGGGTGCAGTCGGCGCCGATCCTCTGGGCATCGCGAATGCCGGTCCAAGGGTCGGCCGGTCGGGGGGCTCGCCAGCGGTGGTCGCCCGTCGGGGGCGCGGCATAGGGAACGCCGAGGAAGGCCTGAACGCCGTTGCCCTGGACACCGCGCAGGGTCCCGGAATGGGTTGTCGCCAGCACCGGCCGGGCGTCGGCGGCGAAACGGACGTGATGCGCCATCCCAGGATGCGTGATGCAGCCACCGAGCAGGAGGAGGAGAAGCAACGCGACCCCTCTCCCATAGGGAGAGGGCTTGAGCGCACGGCGGCGAAGCCGTCGTCCTGGCGCGAAAGGGTGAGGGGCGTGTCGGTTTGAGTGAGCCACGGTCATGACATCGCTGTTGTTCGCATCGCCAACCGGCAGGGGCTCAATGGAAACACCTGATCCCCTCACCCTTTCGCCTTGCCGATCGCTGCGCTCCCGGAGGCTCAAGCCTCTCCCGGTGGGAGAGGGAACCCTATGCTCGATCCATCGCCCGCCAGCCGATGTCCGAACGGCTGAAGCCGCCGGGGAAATCGATCTTGCGGATGGCGGCATAGGCGCGCTCGCGGGCCTCAGCGATATCCGCCCCCTCGGCGCAGACGTTCAACACACGCCCCCCCGCCGCCGCGAGCTGGCCGTCCGCGCGGCGCTTCGTGCCCGCGTGGAACACCTGCACGTGCGGTCCGAAATCCTGTTCGGCGCCGCGGATGATCGAGCCCTCCAGCGGGCTGTCGGGATAGCCCCGCGCGGCGATGACCACACAAATCACCGTGCCGGGCTTGAACGCCGGCACCGGCAGTCCCGACACATCCCCGCGCGCGCAGGCCAGCAGATAGGGCACGATGTCGCCGGCCATCCGCATCATCAGCACCTGGCATTCCGGGTCGCCGAAACGGGCGTTGAACTCGACCACCTTGGGCCCCTCGGTTGTCGCCATCAGCCCGACGTAGAGCACCCCGCGATAGGGCGCGCCCTCCGCCGCCATGTGCGCCATCGTCGGCTGGACGACCAGACGGTCCGCCGCCTCGACCAGTTCGGGCGTGAAGACGGGCGCGGGGGAATAGGCGCCCATGCCGCCGGTGTTGGGGCCGGTGTCGCCGTCGAAGGCGCGCTTGTGGTCCTGGGCCCCGCCGAACAGCACCGCCCGCTGTCCGTCGCACAGGGCGAACAGCGAGCCCTCCTCCCCGTCCATGAACTCCTCGATCACGACGCGGGCCCCGGCCGTGCCGAACCGCCCGCCCAGCATCCGCTCGATCTCGGCCTCGGCGTCGGCCTTGTCGGGGCTGATCGCCACCCCCTTGCCGGCAGCCAGACCGTCGGCCTTGATCACATAGGGGGGCTTGAACACCGAAAGCGCCGCCTTGGCATCGGCGACCCGGTCATAGACGCCGTATCCGGCCGTGGGGATCTCGTGCCGCTCCAGAAACGCCTTGGAAAAGGCCTTGGAGCTTTCCAGCTGGGCGGCCTTCTGCGTCGGCCCGAAACAGGGAATACCCGCCGCCGCCAGCCGGTCGGCCAGTCCTGCCGCCAGCGCCGTCTCGGGCCCCACGACGACCAGATCGGCGCGGATTTCCCGCGCCAGCGCCGCCAGCCCGTCGGCGTCGTCGGCCTTCAGGCCGGGACGCAGCTCGCCGAGCTTTTCCATGCCCGGATTGCCGGGCGCGATGACCAGCCGCTTCGTCAGGGGCGACGCGGCGATTTTCCAGGCCAGGGCGTGTTCACGCCCCCCCGATCCGACCAGCAGGATGTTCATGCCCGGCCAATGGCGGCGATGACGCGCGGGGTCAAGCGGGGGTTGGGTTCAACCCGCATCTCCTCCCCGTCGCGCAGCGATGGGGAGGTGGATCCGAGCCTCTTCAGCGAGGAGACGGAGGGGCTCCCAAATCAGATGCGGTGCGCGCGGTGAGAGCCCCGCCACCACTTCGTGGTCGATGGCTCCCCATCGCAAGTGCGACGGGGAGGAGACGACACTATCGCTAACCTTTCGTCATCCTCCGGCAAGGCGCCGCTTGGCGGCGCAGACCGGGGGACCCAGCGGCGCGCGAGAGCGCGAAACTGTCACGCACACACCACGTCTGACATCATCCCTGAACAGATCGCCTTCGGCGCCGCTGGGTCCCCCGGTCTCGCTACGCTCGCCGGAGGATGACGGGAAAATTCAGAACTCGCCAATCGACCCCGGTTTGAATATCAGAAGGAATTTATGTCTTGGGCTGGGCTCAGTCCCGATCGGCCAACTCAGTTATTGCGTCAAAATATGAGACAGGGACAGTAAACCTAGCAACATCCTGGCTGCGACTGGACTTCAATTCAAAGTTCAAATGCCCAGCCCGAGCGTGCTGTGCGATCTCCGAAGGCGTGATCGAAACAGAAAAATACTCGTTGGCAATGCAGCCCGCAGGAGACTGACAGTCCCCTCCAACTTCGTTTGGACCATCGATGTAGCCCGCAGATGTACCGTCATCAAAGACCGCTCTATCATAAAGACGCCAAGGCCTTCGATAAGTCGAGACACCAGATATTCTCAACTCTCCGCCAACTGCATTGGTATCGTGCCGACTGATGTAAATCGTCCCTATCGGGGTTTCGATGTCGGGTGAGTAATATTCAATACGCCTAGCGGCCTCGACATATTGTATGACCACGATCACGCCATTGCTGGCGGTTGCTTCCTGACTTGGAATCGATAAGCCCAAGATTTTGGCATCCCAAGGCGATATCTGGCCCGCCGGAGCCAAAGACAAAGCGGTCACGATGGCGGGGGTAATCCAACCCATCAGTCAGCTAACTCCCGAACAGAGGGTGATTTCAGATAACAATCTGGAGCAGCTAATCATTGTGCTTAATTCATCGCCATCACCGCATAGACCCCCACCCCCAGCATCGCGATCAGCCCGATCACCAGCCAGGGGCTGATCGCCGGGCCGGCGCTGCGGCGCTGGAGGTCGGTTTCGCGGGGGTCGCGGTCGTCGGGGTCGGAGGGGTCGGCCATTTCCCGACGATAGCGAAAGCCCCCGTTTCCGCCAGTGCCGACGCGCGTTACGGTGCCGCATGAGCCCAAACCCTTCTGACGATTCCTATATCTTCGAGGGACCGGCCGACGCGCCAGCACCCGCCCGCGACAACAACCCGCCCCAGACCATCACCGAACTGGCCTTCGCGCTGAATCGGACGCTGGAGGAC
>NZ_JAEMRD010000112.1 GCF_016463485.1 Brevundimonas sp. | reverse complement strand
GTAATCACTACCCCTATTCCGGGCGAAGGCCCGGACGCTCCGCCGGCCCTTCCCACCTCCCGACGCCTTGCGGCGGGAGTCCGTTGAATCACGTCATCCCCGGACAACGAGGCGCAGCCGAGGCCGATCCGGGGAGGCGCGTGAGGGCGGAGAGGCGTGTGTGGAGGGTGATCAGTGGCTGGTGATTTGTGGTTGCTGCATCTGGCAGCGGGCTCCGTCGGCCGCCATGGCTTGGCGTCTAGGATGCCACAGCCACAAATCACAAACCACCAACCAACCACTAGCCACCACTCCATCCCGTGACACCCCGGAACAGATCAGGCACAACCCGCCGATGCTCCCCGACTCAATCCTGCGCGATCCACCGGCCCGGCCGGGCCTGGACCAGGCGCGCGAGACGCTGGACCGGGTCTGGGGTCACGCCGATTTCCGGGGGCTTCAGGCCAAGGTGGTCGAGGCCGTCATGGCCGGGCGCGACGTGCTGGCGGTGCTGCCGACCGGTGGGGGAAAGTCGGTCTGCTATCAGATCCCGGCCATCCTGCGCCCCGGGCTAGGCCTCGTCGTCTCGCCCCTGATCGCCCTGATGACCGATCAGGTCGAGGCCCTGAAACAACAGGGGGTGGCGGCGGCGCGGCTGGATTCGGGTGTCTCGATGGACGACCGGTCGGCCATCTGGCGTCAGGCGCGGGCGGGCGAGCTTGACCTGCTCTATGTCTCGCCCGAAGGCCTGGCGTCCGGGGCCCTGCTGGACCGGCTGCATGAACTGCCGCTCTCGCTGATCGCCATCGACGAAGCCCACTGCGTCTCCCAGTGGGGTCACGATTTCCGCCCCGACTACCGGACGCTGGGCCGTCTGGCCGAGATCTTCCCCGGCGTCCCCCGGATCGCCGTCACCGCCACCGCCGACGCCCGGACCCGCGACGACATCCTGCGCTCCCTGCGTCTGGAGGGCGCCGAGGTCTTCGTCGACAGTTTCGCCCGGCCCAATCTGCAACTGTCCGCCATCCGCAAGGAAAGCGCGTCACGGGCCAGGACCGACGCCGCCGTCATCGACCTGGTCCGCCAGAGGAAGGGCCGCTCAGGCGTGGTCTATTGCGGGTCGCGCGACGGCTGCGACCGGGTCGCCGAGGCCCTGCGCAGCGCCGGCACCAACGCCATCGCCTATCACGCCGGCATGGACAACCGCGAGCGCGACCGCCGCCTCGAGCGGTTCCTGGCCGAGGACGGGGCGGTCATGGTGGCGACCATCGCCTTCGGCATGGGGGTCGACAAGGCCGACGTCCGCTTCGTCATCCACGCCGATCCGCCGGGCAGCCTGGAGGCCTATTGGCAGGAGATCGGCCGGGCCGGACGAGACGGCGAACCGGCCGAGGGCATCACCCTGTACGGCCCCTCCGACATCGCCTGGACCCTGAAGCGCCTCGAAGGCCGGCCCATGGCCGAGGAGGTCAAGGCGGTCCAGACGGCCAAGGCACGCCGCCTGTTCGCCATGCTGGACGGTGCCGTCTGTCGCCCCCAGGCCGTGCGCCGCTATTTCGGAGAGGCCGCGGCCGAACCCTGCGGCGTCTGCGACGTCTGCGCCGATCCGCCCATGATGTTCGACGCCTCCATCCCGGCCCAGAAGGCCCTGGCGGCGGTCCAGCGGCTGGGAGGCCGTTTCGGACGCGGCCGCGTCGTCGATCATCTGCTGGGCAAGACCAAGGAGGTCCAGCCCTGGGAGGCCGCCCTGTCCACCTGGGGCATCGGAAAGGACACGTCTCCGAACAGCTGGCGCGACATCATCGATCATCTGCTGTTCGAGGGTCTGCTGCTGGAGGACCCCAACGACGGCAAGCCCTTGGTGGGCCTGGGCGACGCCGAGGCGGTTCGCGCCGTCTATCGGGGGGAACGAACGATCGAAGTCCGCCGCGCCCCCGCCGGCTTCGACGCCTCGACCCGCTCGGGCAATCCGCGCGCCGGCCGCGTCAGGAATGACCGCAACGCCGCGCTGGAGACCCTCGACGCCGACGTGCGCGCCCGGTTCGAGACGCTTCGCGCCTGGCGCCGCGACCGCGCGTCCGAACAGCACGTCCCGCCCTACGTCATCTTCCAGGACAAGACCCTGCTGGAGATCTCGACCCGCCAGCCTCGCGATCTCGAAGCCCTGGCCGCCATATCCGGCGTGGGTCAGTCGAAGGTCGAGCGGTATGGCAAGGCGGTGCTTGCCGCCCTTACTGAAGGAACCGGTTGAGAGCCGCCATGAACCGGGCCGGCTGGTCGATCATGACCATATGTTCGGCGCCCTCGATCGGCTCGAAACGGGCGGGGCGGGGCAGGTTGCGGTAGCTGTCCCGGAACAGGCGATCGACACGGGCGCGAGGCGACGCGTCGTCGGGGCTCCAGCCATACACCACGGTGACCGGTGCCCGGACCACCGGCAGACGGGACCGCAGATCGGTGGTCATGACCTCATACAGGCCCTGCGCCAGGGTCCGGCGGTCGCCGCCCTGCCAGCCGACCGAGTTGAACAGGCTGTCGGACGCCCCGCCCAGCTGGTCGCCGATCGCCGTGCCCTGCATCCGCAGGGCCTCGTCGCCGAGGAAGGTCAGGGCCTGATAGGCGATCCGCGCCAGGGGCTCGACATCGCCGACCGTGGCCCCCGGACTGATCAGCGCCGGAAAGAAGGGGGCGGCATCGACAACCATGACCCGGCCGATGCGGTCGCCGCCGTCCGCCGCCATCCGCAGCGCGACCAGCCCGCCCAGCGAATGGCCCACGACCGCAGGCCGGTCCAGACGCTGATCGGCCGCATAACGCCGGACCTCGTTCGCCGTCGGACCGATCACCGCGCCTTGCGCATTGGCCGCCGGTGCGATGTCGCCGAACCCGCGGATGGAAACCAGATGCACCCGATATCGATCATCCAGCCGATCGGCCGTCCTGCGCCACACCTCGCTGGTCGAGGCCAGGCCCGGGATCAGGATGACGTCCGGCCCCCGACCCTGGACCGTCACCACGATCCGGTCCGACTGGAAGGGCGCGTCCGCCGTCTGGGCCCGACCCAGGGCGGGAACGAGCGTCAGGAGCGCAAGAAGGGCAAGGAACAGGCGCGTCATACCAGGGGCTCTAACGCGCGATCGTGGCGGAAGTCGCGCAGACATCGTCGCGCTTGCCAACGAGGCCGCACACTGATGATATCGCCCCAACGACAGGGACGTCAGGGGAAACATCCATGCGATCCATATCCGTCATCTTGGCCGCGCTCGCGACCCTTGCAGCCACCCCGGCTCTTGCCCAGGACACGCCGCCGCCCGCAACGCCTGCCCCGGCACAGGAGACGCCGGCCGCACCTGCGGGCGAAGACTGGAACGCCGTCTCGCGCAGCGCCACGCGCGTCTACATGGTCGATGTGTCCAGCCTGAAGATCACGGGTGACATGACCTCGATCACCCTGGCCCGCGTCCCGCTCAGCGCGGAAGCGGCCGGTGACCAGAGCCACATCACCGTCGAGATGGAGTTCAAATGCCGCGCCAAACAGTCCCGCGCCCTGGCCGAGACGGAGCATGACGCGACCGGTGCCGTGACGGGTCGGTATGAGCTCGGCGAGGATTTCACGCCTTACGACGACAACTCTCTCGACAGCTATATCGCCACCGTGGCCTGCGAGGGTGCGCGGGGCACACCCCCGACCTACCCGTCGATCAAGGCCTTCATCGACGCCGGCCGTCGCTGACCTAGAGCACGGCCCCGGTCGTACGCATGATCTCGGCCCGCAGTTCAGGCATGCCCAGACCCTTCTCGGCCGAGGTGACGATGACGGACGGGAAGGCGGCGGGGCGTTTGGAGATGGCCTTCAGCGTCGCCTCACGCACCGTCTCGCGCTCGTGGGCCTTGATCTTGTCGGCCTTAGTGAGGACGATCTGATAGCTGACGGCGGCGTTGTCGAGCGCGTCGAGCGCGTCCTTGTCCACCGACTTCAGCCCATGGCGGGCGTCGATCAGCAGATAGACCCGCTTCAGCGTGACCCGGCCACGCAGATAGTCGCGACCCAGGTCCTGGAACTTCTTGACCGTCGTCTTGGACGCCTTGGCCCAGCCGTAGCCGGGCAGGTCGACCAGCCGCATCTTTCCGTCCAGGTCGAAGAAATTGACCTCTCTGGTGCGCCCCGGCTCGTTGGAGGCCCGCGCCAGCTTGTGCATCCCGACCAGGCCGTTGATCAGGCTGGACTTGCCGACGTTGGAGCGACCCGCAAAAGCGATTTCCGGCAGGTTCGGCTCGGGCAGTTGCTCGATCTTGGCGGCACCCATGACGAAGGTCGCCGGCCGCGCGAACAGTACCCGCGCGGCCTCGATCTCGGCCTCGTCGTATTCGCCGGCCTTGAAGTCGGGGATCGGCCCGTCCGAGGCGGGAGGGACGCCGGTCACGTCGCCTTCTTCAGGCGCGAGAAGAAGTCATCGATCGGGTTCTCGGCCTTGAAGCGGTGCATGATGAAATACTGCTGGATGATCGACAGGATGTTGTTCCACGACCAGTAGACCAGCAGACCCGCCGGGAAGGACGCCATGATGAAGGTGAAGATCAGCGGCATGAACATGAAGATCTGGCGCTGCACCGGATCGGCGGCCGGCGGATTCATCGCCGTCTGCAGCCACATGGTCAGGCCGTAGAAGATCGCCAGCACGCTGAGTGCCAGGGTGAAGCCGCCGCCCGCGCCGTGCGATCCGATCAGATTGCCGATCAGCGGTGCGGTCGAGGGATCCCACGGGATCAGGCCGAACAGGTTCCAGATGTTGGTGGTGTCACGCGCGGACAGATCGCGGATCCAGCCGAAGAAGGGCGCGTGCCGCATCTCGATGGTGACGTACAGCACCTTGTACAGAGCATAGAAGACCGGGATCTGGACCAGGATGGGCAGACAGCCCGCCAGCGGATTGATCTTCTCGCGCTGATAGAGGGCCATCGTCTCCTTCTGCTGGGTCGCCGGATCGTCCTTATGCTTGGCCTTGATCTCCTCCATCTTGGGCTGGAGCAGACGCATCTTGGACAGGCTCTCGTAGCTCTTGTTGGCCAACGGGAACATGATCAGCTTGATCGACAGGGTCAGCAGCAGGATGGCCACCCCGAAGTTGCCGACCAGACCGTAGAAGAACTCCACAATCATGAAGATCGGTCGCGTCAGGAAGAACAGGAAGCCCCAGTCGATCGCATAGATAAAGCGCGGCAGGTCCAGCGACTTCTCGTATCCGGCAAGGATCTCGTTGCGCTTGGCCCCGGCGAACAGGCGTTGGGTCTCGGTCGCGCTCTGGCCCGGCTGGATGGTGCGCAAAGCCCCCGACAGACTGGCTTCATGGATGTTGTAGGTCGACGCGTCGCGGATTCGGAATTCGGTTGAGACGGCCTCCTTCTGATCCGGGATCAGCGCGGCCATCCAGTATTTGTCGGTGATGCCCAGCCAGCCGCCGGTCGAGTCGTTCGAAACGACCTCTTTCTTGGTCCAGTCCTTGTACTTCAGCTGTTGCGTTGCAAAGCCCTCGCCCTTGGAGAAGGTGCCGATCGCGCCTTCGTGCAGGATCTGGTTCTTGCCCAGAGTCTCGGGCACGCCCTGGCGCTGGACGCGGCTGTAGGGGCGGATGGTGATGGCCTGGGTTCCCAGGTTCTGGACGTCGTCGCGGACGCTGAACAGATACTGGTCGTCGATCGAGATGGTCCGCGTAAAGCGCAGGCCCTGGCCGTTGTCCCAGGTGAGGGTGATCGGCGTGGTCGGGGTCAGACGCGACCCGTTGGTCAGGCGCCAGGGCGTGTTGTCGCCGGGAACGCCGCCGGGAACGTTGGTGGCCAGCCATCCGAAGTCGGCGAAATAGGCGTGCTCCATGCCCGACGGCCGGAACAGCTCCTCATAGGGGGAGTTCGGGTCGATCGTTGTGCGGTAGCGCTTCAGGAACAGGTCATCGATGCGGCCACCATTCAGCGACAACGAGCCCTGCAGGGTCGGGGTGTCGATCGGCACGCGCACCGCCGAGCCCAGGGCCTGGGTGCGGTTGGTCAGGAAGATCGCGCTGGAGGGCGCAGGGCTCGCGCCGGGCAGGGCCGCGGTGCCCGCCGTCTGACCCGGAACCTGTTGCTGCGAGGCGACCACGGCGGCCTGGGCGGCCTTCCTGCGATCGGCCTGGGGCTGCATCACGAAGACCTGGTACAGGATCAGGATCACCGCCGTGCAGGCGATGAAGATCACCGTATTGCGTGCGTTCTCGGATTTCATGCGGGTCTGGGATCCTGGCCGGGCTTTTCGGGGCCGGTCGTGGGGGAAGCGGGCGTCGCCGCCGAAATGGGGGCGGGCCCCGCCGTCGTCGAGGTCGCGAGCCTTGTAAGCGCCGATTTCACGTCGTCAAGCAAACGGTCCCAGGGACGGGCCGTCGTGCCCATGCGCGCGATCAGCACATAGTCGCTGCCCGCCTTGCCATGCGTCCCGACCAGGGCGCGGGCGGCCTCGCGCAGGCGGCGTTTGGCCCGGTTCCGGACCACGGCCCCGCCGATCTTGCGAGTGGCGGTGAAGCCGACGCGGACGGTATCGTCGCCGTCGCCGCGATCCAGCCTCTGGACCACGACCGCGCCGCGTGCCTGGGAAACGCCTTTCGCGGCCGCCAGAAACTGGGGCCGCGACGTCAGGCGCTCGATTTTGAGAAGGTTCGTCATGGATCCCCTCCGGGCGGAGAGGACTTTCAAGAAACTGACGGTTACGCCGTCAGCTTCTTGCGGCCCTTGGCGCGGCGGCGGGCGACGATCTTCTGGCCGTTCTTGGTGGCCATCCGCGAACGGAAGCCGTGACGGCGAGCGCGAACAAGACGCGACGGCTGATAGGTCCGCTTCACGGTCGGCTCCTGGGGCTAAGGGTTTGGCGCATGGACAAGGAGGCGTCCACAGCCGGAGGCGGGCGTATAAGGGGCGAGGCCTTCTGTGTCAACGCCGATCGAGCCTGCGCCGGCCGCCTTCATTCAGGCTGGGCCTCCCCACCGGACACGAACGCGTCTAGGACAGGTCAATGAACCGGATCAGGCGTTTTGCGCCACTCATCATCCTTGTCGGAGTGATCGCCCTGATCTTCGGCATGGGCTGGAACCGCTATCTGTCGCTGGAGACCCTGCGTGTCCACGGCGGAGCCCTGACCGCCTTCGCCCACGACCGCTACATCCTCTGCCTTCTGGCCCTGATGGCGATCTTCACCATAGCGACGGCCAGCGTGGTGCCCGGCGTCTTCTTCGTGACCATCACGGCCGGCTATCTGTTCGGGCCCTGGGTCGGGGGGGGAGCGACCTCGATCGCGGCGACCCTGGGGGCTCTGATCGTCTACGCCGTGGCCCGCTCGGCCCTGGGCCAGAGCCTGCGCCAGAAGGCCGAGCGTGACGCCGGCCTGATGGCCCGCGTCTGCGCCGCCATCGACAAGGATACCTTCTGGTACGTGCTGGCGTCGCGGCTGGCGGTGGTGGTGCCGTTTCACATGATCAACATCGCCGCCGGGGTCATGGCGGTGCGGCTGACGCCCTATACGGTCGCCACCGTGATCGGCCTCTTGCCCGCCCACATCATCTATTGCTGGATCGGCTCGCGGCTGAGCACCCTTCTGGCCACCGACCCCGATCCGGATTTCCAGGCCCTGTTCGGCCAGTTCTGGGCACCGATGCTGGGCGTCTTCGTCCTGGCCGTCGTCTTGCCTCTGGCACTGAAGACGGTCCAGGCCCGGATGTCGCGCGGGAAGGCCGGCTGATGGGCCGCACCTCTGGCCCGAACCTTGCGAGGCCCGTGGCATGAGCGGGGGCAGCGATCTGTTCGACAGTATCAGGCGGGCTGTCAGCCCGGGCGACCGGCTGTCCTGGCCCGAGAAGCTGACGCCCCATGCTCCGGACGGCCTGTCGTCACGCCTGCTGTTGCTGACCTTTGCCTTCACCCTGGCGGTCGAGGCCCTGATCGTCGGCCCGTCGGCCGCCTCCTTCCACGAGCGCTGGCTGCTGGATCGGCTGCAAGGGGCGGAACTGGCGTCCGTGGGGGTCGAGGCCCTGCCCTATAACGCCGTCGATGACGACACGGCCGAACAGCTGCTGCGTATCGGCGGGGTCTCGGCCGTGGCCATCTCGGACCAGGGGGTGATGCGCCAGCTGCTTCAGGCCCCGAACCTGCCGCGCGCACCCGACTTCATCGACCTGAGGGGCCGCAGCTTCGCGACCCGCCTGTGGGACCCGGTCGTGACCCTGATGGGCCATCCCGATCGCCAGATCCGCGTCCGGGCCAAGCCGCGCTATCGCTCCGGTGACTTCATCGACGTGGTGGCACCGGCCCAGCCGCTGAAGCTGGAACTGCGCGCCTTCCTGCTGAACAGCCTGCTGGTCTCGATCGTCATCTCCCTTGTGGCTGGGGCCCTGCTCTACGCCGGTCTGGCCTTTCTGGTGCTCCAGCCCCTGCGCCGCGTGACCCGCTCGATCGAAGGCTTCGCCGCCGACCCCGAGACCGTCGCCCCCACTCCGTCCGACCGCCACGACGAGATCGGCCGGGTCGAGCGCGAACTGGCCCGGATGCAGGACGAGGTGCGCCAGTCCCTGCGCGCCCGTTCCCGCCTGGTGGCGCTGGGCGAGGCGGTGGCCAAGATCAACCATGACCTCAGGAACATGCTGACCTCGGCGCAGATCGCATCCGAGCGGCTGGCCTCCTCCGACGACCCCCATGTGGCCAAGGCCATGCCGCGTCTGGAGCGGGCGCTGAGCCGTGCCGCCGCCCTGACCCGCAACGTTCTCGACTACGGCAAGTCCGAGGAGCCCCCGCCCGTCCTGACGCGCATCCCCCTTGCCGCCGCCGCCGCCGCCGCCGGGGAGGACGCAGGCCTCGAAACCTCCGGCGTCCGGCTGGTCAAGGCCATCCCGGCCCGGTTCCAGGTCAATGCCGATACGGACCAGCTGCACCGCATCCTGGTCAACCTGATGCGAAACGCCCGCCAGGCCGTGGAGGGCGATCCGGCGCGTGACGCCGGGCGCGGCAAGGGCACCGTCCGCCTCAGCGCCGTGCACGAGGGCGGCGTCGACATCATCCGCATCGAGGACGACGGCCCGGGCATTCCTCAACGCCTGTCAGAACGTCTGTTCGAGCCCTTCGTCAGCGGCAAGGCCTCGGACGGCTCCGGCCTGGGCCTGACCATCTCACGCGAACTGGCCGCCAATCACCGGGGCGAGCTGCGGCTGCTCCACACCGGCCCCGAGGGCACCACCTTCGAGCTGCGCCTGCCCGGCTGACGCTGCCGTGTGACCGGCCGTCAGTGGGTCCGGGCCTGCCCCTCGCGGCGCGGATCGGCCCCGCCGTCCCAGCTCCAGCCGTTCTCTCCCCGACGCCACAGGGCCCCGTGCAGCCCAGAGTTCTCGGTCGTATTGGGCTGGATCGCGATGCCCCGCGCCGCCATGCCCTCGCGCAGGGCCTGTGAGAACATCTCCGTATCGGCACCGAACCCCGGCCCCTTGGCCACCAGATTGGGCAGGTCGATCGCCGCCTGCATCGGCAGACCCCACACCAGGGCCCCGATCAGGGCCTTGGCGTTATAGGCCAGGATCGACGACCCGCCCGGTGACCCCAGGGCCCCGACCAGCTGCCCCTGATGATCCAGCACGATCACCGGCGACATCGACGACCGGGGCCGCTTGCCCGCCGCCACGGCATTGGCCATGGGCGTTCCGTCGGCGGCCGTCGGCGAGAACGAGAAGTCCGTCAGCTGGTTGTTGAGGAAGAACCCGCCCGCCATCCGGCCCGAGCCGAAGATGCTTTCGACCGTGGTGGTCATGCTGACCGCATTCCCCTTGGCGTCGACGATGACCATATGGCTGGTACCGGCGGGCTCGGTAGTCCGATCCGGCGCCATGAATACTCCGCCCGGCGGTGTTCCCGCCGTCGCCGGCCCGGTCAGGCCCGGCGCGAGGGCCGCGCGCTCGGCGACGTAGTCCTCGTCCAGCAGGCCCTGCACCGGCACTCCGACGAAAGCCGGGTCGCCGACATAGCGATCGCGGTCGGCATACATCAGACGCTGAAGCTGGGCGAAGGCGACCCAGGCCTGCGCATCATCCGGCCCGCCCGCCAGCGACGGCGTCGCCTCGGCCATCTCCAGCAACTGCAACAGCGCCACCCCGCTGGACGGCGGCGGCGGCACGCAGACCACATAGACCCGGAACGGCCGGCACAGGGCCCCACGCTCGATCGGCCTGTAGGCCGCCAGATCCGCCTCGGTCAGGCCACCCGGACGCGGCTCCGCCTGCACCGCCGCCACGATCGCCTCGCCAATCTCCCCCGAATACAGGGCCTGCGCCCCTTGCGTCGCCAGGGATCGCACGGTGGCGGCATAGGCCGGATTGGTCAGGACGTCGCCCGCCACGGCCCGTCGCCCGTCCGGCAGGCTGAAATAGGCCTCGGCCGCCGGGGTCCGGCCCTGGGGAGCCGCGCTGGCGATCATCCCAGCCAGCCGGGGGCTGACCACGAACCCTTCGCGCGCCAACCGCTCGGCGTCGTCGAACAGGGCGCTCCAGGGCAGGGCCCCGTGATCCTTCTGCGCCATCGCCAGCATGGCCACCGCTCCGGGAACCCCCGTCGACCGCCCGCTCAACACCGCCTGGATGAAGGGCAACGGCCGGCCGTCCTCCTGGAACAGCTCCGGCGTCGCCGAGGCCGGCGCAATCTCCCGCCCGTCATAGGCGGTGACCTCCTGCGTCGTCCCGTCGTAGACCATCATGAAGGCCCCGCCGCCCAGTCCGGACGACTGCGGCTCGACCAGACCCAGAACCGCCTGCACCGCCACGGCCGCATCCACCGCCGAACCGCCCCGCCTCAGCACGCCCAGCCCCGCCTCGACCGCCAGCGGATTGGCCGCCGCCACGAACGGCCCCACGGCC
>NZ_JAEMRD010000015.1 GCF_016463485.1 Brevundimonas sp. | reverse complement strand
GCCCAGACCCGAAGCCCCACCCGTCACCACCGCCGATATGTCGGAAGTTATCTTCATGGTCTCTGTCCTCAGTAGCGCTGCCAAAAGAGGAGGCGCTGGTCTTCGATCAATCGCTCGTCACAAGAGTGAGCTGATCAGGGGTGGGCGTCACGAAGAAGGCCCCGGCATGGGCCGGGGCCTCCCCTGGTGACATTATGACGGGGGCTCAGAACTTCATGCCCAACTCGACGCCGACAATGCGCGGCGTTCCGGGGACGGCCAGATTGTAGCCCGCCAACGTGCCCAGACCGATGCCGCCGACATAGTATTCCTCGTCGGTCGCGTTCTTGGCGAAGACTGCGGCTTCGATGTCCCGACCAAACAGATTGTCGATGCTGAGCCGCAGATTGAGGAGGGCATAAGAAGGAATCTCCGTGCCCGGTGCGCCCGTCTCGCCGAAGTTCGAGAAGTAGGAGGACGACTGGGCATAGCCATCGGCCCTGAACTTCACGGTGCTGCCGTTCTGTCCGACCGGTGCATTAAGTTCGACGAAGGCGCTACCCGAATTCTCGGCGATATCTGCGAAGGTCGAAAACTCCAGGAAGGTGGAGAAGATCGTCAGCGATTTCGGGCCGGTGTAGGAGGCGTCGGTGTAGCTGTATGCGCCACCGATCCGCAGCCAGGCCGTTGGTTGGAAATCCCCGTCGATCTCGGCGCCCTTGTACTCGGCGCCTGGTGCGTTGACGGTCACGGCCGAAGGTCCAAACGTCGGGTTGGTGACATAGGCCACGCGCTGGACGTCATCGACCCAGCTTTGATAGGCAGCAACGTTGAAACGGACAGGAACCCCGCCGACTTCGCCACGGAACTTCATGCCCAGTTCGACGTCCTCGATGGTCTCGGGGTCGAACTTGTTACCCCCGGCCGTTGCGAGAGCATTGATCGGAGGGGCCGAATAGTTGAAGCCGCCGCCGCGCCAGCTGCCCCGGTAGTTGGCGTAGAAGAACAGGTCAGGTGTGGCCTGATAATCGACGCCAAGGATCCAGCTGGGCTTCGACGCTTCGACATCTTCGTCAACAGGACCGGGAAATACGGGAGCAAACCCGGAAAGGGCCGTGAAATCGTTGGTTTCCTGCGTGTAACGAATGCCACCGGTAACGCCGAGTCCGGGAACGAAGGCATCGAGTTTGTATGATGCCTGAGCGTAGGCGCCGATGCTTTCGGTCTCCGTTTCACCGAACAAGCGATTGCTGATCGGCAACGATAGCGCGCCGAATACCGGCCCGAGGATCGGGTTCGCGACCGGCCCGAGATCGAAATAGGTGAAATCCTGACCGGAAAGCCGCTTCTCGTATGAGTAATAAACGCCGGCGATATAATCGAGATTTCCGGCGTAGGCCTTGCCGGAGATATTCAATTCTTCGGACCAACCCTTGCTCTCGTTGGTTGTTTCGAGGCGTTGATAGAAAGGAAAGGCGCTTCCATCCTCATCGATCAAGGTGATGTTTTCATTGTTGCTGTAGCCGATGATGTTCTTGATCTGGGTGTCCGGCCCCAGGTCATAAGTCGATGTGTTGATAATATAGTAGCTGCTTGCGTCCAGACCGGTCGGCCCGTTGATCGAGGCGAAGCGGGTACCACGGGCCCGTTGGAGGGCTGCGGCTTCAAGGAGGCCGCCCTGTGTGGTGCCGGGGTTGGCCGCAAGCAAGGCTGCATAAGCGCCCGGACCTGCAAGGCTGTCGAGAATGGAGCTGTAGAAGGTTGGTCCGAGCGTACTCAGGGGGCGCCCATCGGGCCCGACCGATCCCGGTGCATAGGCGGAGTAGATGGTAAGGGCATCGCCGTCGCCTTGGGACTCGTTATATTCGACGACAGTCGTGGACTCGAAGGCATCGGTCGGTTTCCAGCGCAGAGACGCGCGAACCGAATTGCGGTCGACATTATTCATGTCTCGGTTGGTGATGAGGTTTCGTACGAAGCCATCGCGGCGCTCCACGGATCCGGCGAGGCGCAGAGCCAGGGTGTCGCTCAGGGGCAGGTTCACCGCGCCCTCGACTTGTCTGAGGTTGAAGTCGCCTAACCGGCCGCGGACGGATCCAGAAACCTCATCGAACTCCGGCTTGGCGGTTGCGTACAGGACTGCGCCGCCGGTCGTGTTACGTCCAAACAGGGTGCCCTGCGGCCCCTTGAGGACCTGAACGCCTGCAAGGTCGTAGAAGGAGCCGGCGCTCAGGGCTGTGGTTTGAAACTCGTTGACGTAAGTGAGCACGCCGGGTTGTGACGTACTGAATGCGTCAACCGACTGGCCGCGAACGGCGTAGTTAAACTGGCTGCTGCCCTGAGTGGACCGAACGATCAGGCCGGGCGTCGCCGTCTGGAGATCGGCTTGGGTGGTGATGTTCTGCGTAGTCAGCGATTCCGCGCTGATGGCGGCAACCGCCACCGGGACCCTGGCGAGCGATTCCGAGCGCCTGCGCGCCGTGACGACGATGTCGTCCACGGTGCTGGTCTGCTCCGGAGCAGATTGGGGCGACGCCGGTGGCGCGCTTTGTGCATAGGCACTCGAGCCCAAGATCGCCGCCATCGCCGTGCCGGTGGCGAGCAGTGCGCGTGAAAACCCAAATTTCGTGAAGCCTTGCATCCTGTGTTCCCTCTCATTGGCTCGCGTTCTCTGCCGCGATGCCTTCCATTGACGCTGTGAATGACCAATCCAAGTGTGGCCTGATCGGTCCAACCTCTGCGCGTTCAGATGACATTGACGATCAAATTGCGATCCTGTCAACGCATATATGGTGCGCAAAAACTAGAATCCGCCCCCATCGTTATAGTTTTTGCGGCGCAACATGGTGTGATTGTGACGGTAATCGGGTGAGCGCGGACTGGGCCGAACGAGGTCAGTCACCTGTGAAACAGGGAGACCTTTTTTCCTTCGCGCTAAGCAGTGCTTCGGCGAAATCGGCGCTGGAGAAACTGTCGATGAGCAGGGCGTGAGCCTCCCTCGCGCTGTCGCCGAAACTGGCGTGCTGTCCGGTCCAGAGTTGCTGTTTGATCAGACGTGTCGAGCGTGGCGAAGCCGTCGCGGCCATCTTGCGCGCATAAGCGATCACCTCCTCCCTAAATGTTTCGTCGGGGATGACCCGGGTTATAAGGTTGATCTCCCTAGCTTCCTGGGCATCGATGCGACGTCCTGAAAGGAGGATGTCCGAGGCTGCATTCATGCCGACTATCCGGGGGAGCAACCATGCTAGGCCGTATTCTGCGACAAGGCCTCTTTGCGTAAAGCCGGCAAGGAAGACCGCGCTCTGTGCTGCGAACCGGATATCGCAGGCGCAGGCCAACAAAAGCCCCATGCCCGCCGCCGCACCGTTGACCGCCGCGATGACCGGCTTGCGCAGGGCGATCGGGATGACCAATCCGTTCGCCGTCTCGGGCTGCGGAATGTCCAGCGCATCAAATTTCGGATCCCGATCATCCGGCCCGCGGCGCTTGTAAGTCGAGCCGCCGGTCGATGACAGATCACCTAGCCTTTCGACATCTGCGCCGGCGCAGAACCCGCGTCCTGCGCCCGTCAGGACGACGACACGAACGTCATCATCCAGACCTGCCCGGATGAAGGCTCGGTCGGCCGCTTCATACAGATCGGCGTTGAACGCGTTCAATCGGGCGGGCCTGTTCAACTCGATCAGCGCGACGCCCTGATCAACCGAATAGTTGAGGCATTCATCCGCGGACGGAACGGGATCCGTCACGCGGCGGCCGCCCGTGCAAGCACTTCCTTGCCAATGATCAGTTGCTGGATCTGGGTCGTGCCTTCGTATATCCGGAAGATTCTGACGTCGCGATAGAACCGCTCGACCGGGCTGTCCGTCATATATCCTGCCCCGCCGTGTATCTGCACCGCCCGGTCAGCGATCCGACCGACCATTTCGGAGCAAAACAGCTTGGCGCAGGAAGCCTGAAGCGAAACCCGCTCGCCGCTGTCGTAGCGGCGGGCCACGTCCGATAGCATGCATTCCGCAGCGTAGAGATCGGCCTGGCTGTCGGCGATCATGGCTTGAATCAGCTGGAAATTTCCGATCGGTTCGCCGAACTGGCGGCGCGTGACGGCATAGGTCGCTGCCTCGTGCAGGATTCGCCTAGCCTGACCTACGCAGACCGAGGCCACGTTGATCCGCCCGCGATCCAGCGTCTTCATCGCGGTGATGAAGCCCTTGCCTTCCTGTCCGCCCAGAAGCGCCAAGGCGGGTATGCGCGCGTCGTCGAAGTAGACGTCGGCGACCAACGCGCCGCGTTGCCCCATCTTGCGCTCCTTCTTGCCGATCCGCATGCCTGGCGTGCCGGCTGGGACCAGAAAGGCGCTGATATGCCCGTTCTTCGGCAACTTCTCCTCAGACGTGCGCGCCATGACCAGGAAGAGTCCTGCGACCGGGGCGTTGGTGATGTATCGTTTCGTCCCCGTAAGGATGTAGTCGTCGCCATCGCGGACGGCGCGCGTCTGGAGCGCCGCACTGTCGGAGCCTGAGTCCGGCTCCGTCAGACAGAAACTGGTGACGACCTCGCCGCTCGCGATCTTGGGAAGCCAGAACGCCTTCTGCTCCGGGGTGCCATCCATCAGGATGCCTTGGGACCCGAGACCCAGGTTCAGGCCGAAGATGTTTCGGAACGCCGCCGAGGCCCAGGTGATCTCCTTGACGATCTCGATTTCTTCCGAAGACCCTAGCCCAAGCCCGCCGTACTCCTCTGGGGTTGTCAGGGAAAAGAGGCCCATTTCCCGGAAGTCAGCGATGATCTCGTCCGGAATGGCGTCCTGTTCAGCGACCTGTTCCTCGAGCGGAACCAGTTTTTCGCGCGTGTAGCGGCGCACGGTGTCCACGAAATGCGCCAGAGTTTCCTTGTCCATCGATGACATGACCTATGCTCCTTCGAGACCGACGATCGCGATGGCCGCGACGTTCTGATTGGGCATGCCGCCCAGATTGTGTGACAGGCCGAAAACCGGAGGTGTGCTGCGTTGCCGATCACCGGCGCGGCCCAGTAGCTGGAGATAGTTTTCGTAGATCATCCGCAGGCCCGAAGCCCCGATCGGATGACCGAAGCATTTCAACCCACCATCGATCTGGCACGGATTGGCCCCGTCGGCGTCGAACCGGCCGTCGAGAACATCCTTCCAGCCCTGACCCTCTTTGGAGATGTGGAGATCCTCCATCGTCACCAGTTCAGTGATGGAAAAGCAGTCGTGGACCTCCATCAGGCTGATCTGCGCGCCGGGGTCTGTGATGCCGGCTTCCTGATAGGCGCGTGTCGCCGCCACCCGTGTCGTGTGGACATAGCTGCCGTCCCAGCCGGCGCCTTGCAGTTCCCAGCCGTTCGACACCGCGAGTTGCAGCGCCTTGACCGTCACCAGATCCTTCTTGCCCAGGGCGCGGGCGATCTCGGGCGTGGTGACGATCGCCACCGATGCACCGTCTGAGACGCCGCAACAGTCGTACAGCCCCAAGGGATCGGCGATCATCGGCGCGTTGAGCACCGTGTCGATGTCGATCACCTTACGCAGGTGAGCCTTGGGGTTCTTGGCGCCGTTTGCGTGGCTCTTGACCGAAATATGGGCCATGGACCGCTTCAAGTCGGCACGATCGATGGCGTGCCTGGCCTGGTAGGCGGAGCCTAGCTGGGCGAAGCTGCCCGGCGCCGAGCCGACGACCCCGATCATGTCCAGCATGGTGCCGCGCGTGCGCACCGGCAGGCCGCCGTAGCCGGTGTCCTTCAGTTTCTCGACACCGACGGCAAGAGCGATGTCTGCGGCCCCGCTCGCTACCGCATAGACCGCCCCACGGAACGCTTCGGTCCCACTGGCGCAGAAATTTTCAACCTTGGTCACGGCAATGTTCGGCAACCGCAGCGCCATCGCCGCCGGGACGCCGGAGGGGCCGATGTTCATTGCGTCGAAACCGACGGAAAGCCACGCCGCGTCGATCTGGCTCGTTTCGATCCCCGCATCGCCGATCGCCTCCAGATAGGCCTCGACCATCAACTGCTCGGCGTCGTCGTTCCAACGCTCGCCAAATCTGGCGCATCCCATCCCGAGGATGGCGACCTTGTCCCTGATGCCACTGGCCATCTCAGTTGCTCCCTGCGGTTGGGACCGCCTTCCAGAAATATTTGACGAAGCCGCTGCGCTCGTCGGCCGCCTTGATGCGGAACATCATCTGCATGGTCGCGCCGACGCTGACGGTGTGGGCGTCGCAGTCGGTGAACTCGGACCACATCCGGCCGCCCCCTTCGAATTCGATCATGCCGTAGAAATTCGGTGGATCCGGCGTGTAGGTCAGGCTGTCCGCCGTGAAGGTCATGATCCGTGCGGCCTTGTCCGACAGCGGGTAGTCTTCCTGCGTCCCCCGTCGCCCAACACCCTGAGAGACGCTGATTTCAGAGCGGGGAAACTGCACCGCGCCGGTCTCTGTGCAACGGCTTCCCACCAGGCCCAGCACGGTCTTGCGGTTGCGGTACAGAGCGGTCAGCACGGGCTTCTGTTCGAAGTCGGCGCGCTTGCCGAGTTCCAGCTTCAAGGCCCCGGTGAAGGTCAGGTATTTGAGATAATTCGTGTCCGTGCGCGCCCTTGCGAGCGCCTCCGAGACCGGTTTCCGCCGAGCTGCGTCCGTGGCCTCTAGCACCAGGACATCGACGCCCTGTCCAAAGCCGACGACCAGCAGAACCTCACCAGCCCTTGCGTCCTCGAGGGCATGAGCCAGAAGCAACAACGGATGAGCCGATCCGGCATGGCCGACGCTCAATGAAAGGTCGTCGGCAACCGAGGCAACCGGTACCCCAACCGCCTTCGCAATAGATATTCCCACGCCCCTGCCGGGCATCCCAACGATAAGCTTCGACACGGCGTCGGCCTGAATGCCGGCACGTTCAAGCGCGCTGCGGATAGCCTTAACTGTCAGCGCCAACCCTTCGTCACGAACCCAACGCGCTTCCCAACCCTGTCCGTAGGCGTCATTCTCGCCGCGGAAATGATCGACCAGATCCACCGACAGGCTGAAGGACCCGATCAGTCTGGCGATGCCGTCTTCCGGCCCGACCAACAGGGCTGCGGCCGCGTCGCCATTCGTCAACTCGTCTTCGGAGGCAGGTCGAGCGCGTCGACGCTCCGAGCCGATGACCAGCACGGCCTTCTCGCTGGCGGTCGCGGTGGCGAAGGCCTGTAGAAGCGCGCCCGTACCCGCTTTCTGACTCATGCCGACATCAAGCGTGCCCGTGTCGTCCCCCAGATTGAGCGCCTCCTTGACGATCCCCGCATTCTGGCGATCGGCATAGGGAAAGCTGGTCGATGCCAGGATCAGATCACCGGTCGCCACCGGCGCTGCCTGAAGGCACGACCGCGCGGCCTCGACCGCCATGGTCACCACATCTTCGTCCCAGTTGGCGATCGCACGCTCGCCTTTGGCCAGACCTTTCAGGCCCGGGGCGAACCAGCGATTGGCCTCGAACACGGCGCTTCGCTGAAGGCGAAGCAGGGGAATATAGGCCCCAATTGCAGCTATGCCCGCCATCTCAGGCCTCCTCGTATTCAAGATGTCCGTTGTTGAGCGCCATCACGTCGCGTCCGGAAACCCACAGGCGAAACCGCACGCGCCCCGGACCCATGCGCCAGGCCTGAAGTTCCATGTCCTCGCCGGGATAGACCGGGCTGGTGAAACGGCAGTCCAACTGGCGTAACCGCCCCGGGTCATTCGAACAGAACAAGCTCAGCAATGCCTTGCCCACGACGCCATAGACACAAAGCCCGGCCAGGATTGGCCGTGAGAAACCTGCTTCGGCCGCGATCGCCGGATCGACGTGGAGGGGGTTAAGGTCACCGGACAGGCGATAGATCAGGGCTTGCTCAGGTCGGGTTGTGAGGGCTTTGATCTTGTCCGGCTTGCCCTGCGGCATGGGTTCGGCCGTGCGGGATGCCGGGGGATTGCCTGCGTTGCCGCACCCGCCGTCGTGCCTGAGAATTGAAACCTGTCTTGCACTAGCCAATAGCGCGCCACTGGCCTCGTCGAAGATATCCCGGCGACTGGTCAGGAGCGCACCCTTGTCCACGCCCTTGTCCACGACGCTTTCGATGATCAGTTCGCCTCGGACCTCGCCCTCTACCGGCAGGGGGGCGTGCAAGGTAATCGACTGCTCTGCTTGCAACAGAGCCTTCCAGCCAATGCCGTACAGGGGTTCTCGCTGCCAGAAGCCGGGATAGGCCAGGACGACCGCCATAGTCGGAAGGGCTACAAGCCTCTCTTCGTAGACGAAGTCCAAATCATCGCGCGTCTCCGGATCTGATCCTGCGCCGACGCCCAGGGCATAGAGAACCGTGTCGCGCCGCGAGACGACGTGCCGGGTGATCCTGGGCGGCAAACCCACCAAAAAGTGAGGATCGATCGCCATGGATCAGATCGGATCCCAGGAGAAGACGTCGCCGGTCCGCTGGAGGTCGTGGAAGCTGGGGCGCAGCGCCGGAAGCATGTCGGATTCGATGGTTTCGGGGGTCCAGCCTTCCGATCGATGCGTCGATCGGATCGGGCGCGGGACCGAGAACAGGAAGATCTCGTTCTTGCGGACACAGAAGATCTGTCCGGTGACATCCTTGGCGGCGTCTGAAGCCAGAAAGACGGCCAGGGGTGCGATCTTGTCCGCCGACATCGATTTCATGCGTTCCACACGCCTGATGTCGGCGTCCGTCTCTGCCGGGATTGATGCCGTCATGCGACTCCAGGCAAAGGGCGCTATACAGTTCGAACGCACGCCCGAGCGCGCCATGTCCAGAGCGATGGACGTTGACAGGCCAACCACTCCCATCTTGGCCGCGGCATAGTTGGCCTGGCCTAGGTTACCGATCAGACCCGAGGTCGAGGTGAAGTGCACGAACGCGCCCGAGCCCTGTTCGCGGAATTGCAGGCAGGCCGCCTTCGAGGTGTAGAAATAGCCGTTCAGATTAATCCGAATGACGTCATCCCAGTCCACCTGGCTCATCTTGTGGAAGATGCGGTCTCGCAGGATGCCGGCGTTGTTGATCAGGCTGTCGATGCGGCCAAAGGCGCTGACCGCATCGGTGATGATGGAGTCTGCCCCCTTCGGATCAGAGATGTCGGCAGTGTTGGCGATGGCCCGGCCACCCGATGCGACGATCTCGTCGACCACGGACTGGGCAGGGCCCCGATCCTGGCCACCGCCCTCGGTGGAGCTGCCAAGGTCGTTGACGACCACGCAAGCGCCGCGACTGGCGGCCAGCAGAGCAATCTCGCGCCCGATACCGCGCCCGCCTCCTGTAACGGCGACAACCTTATCCTGCAGCATATCCGCCTCCCACGCTTCTTGTTGAAAGCCTTCTACGTGTCCGCATTCGGTTATTCAATATACCGAATAGGATCATTCCGCATAAAGAATGACGCGCGATTGGCGCCTGCGGGCTCTGGTCGTATGAGGGGTGACCCCACGCGCGTTTCGGAGATCTCATGGCTGTCGGCTCGGTAACCAATGCCATCGCGATCCTGCGGCACCTCACGACCATCGAGCCATCGGGCGTCAACGCCATCGCGAGAGAGTTGGGCCTGCAGCCGAGCACCTGCTTTAACATCCTGAAAACGCTGGTAGTCGAGGATTTCGTCGCCTTCGATCCGGTTTCCAAGACCTATTCACTGGGGCAGGAGCCAGGGCGGCTATTCCGACAAAAGCCTGGCGCCATCCAGTGGACCGACTGGATGCGCGAAGAGCTCGCGGCCTTGGCGAAGGATTATTCCATCACCTGCGGCCTGTGGCGGTTGCAGTTCGACCACGTCGTTCTGGTCGAAGTGATCGATAGCCCATTGTCGACGCGGATCCATCTTTCTGTCGGCCAGCGGCTGCCCACCTATATCGGCGCGATGGGGCGCTGCATCGCGTCCCGAAAGGGACTGACGCGCGAGCAGACTGCCGAGGCGATCAAGGGGCTGCGTTGGCAGCAGGCTCCCGATCCGGCGACCCACTGGGCCGAAGTTCAGGCGTCCGCGCGGACGGGATGGGCGATAGACAGCGGGACCTACATGCGTGGCGTCACGACCGTCGCAGCAGCGCTCGGACCGTCGCCCGACAGCGTGTCCCATTGCATCAGCAGCATCGCCTTCGCCGGACAACTCACGACGTCGGAACTGGAGACACTCGGCCAGCGCACCGCCGAGTTGGCCAGGCAAGGAGAGGCGCGCCTATAGTCTGGATACGCTAACGGTGGATCATCGGTACGAGACGCTGATGGATCACCGCCTCGGCCTCGCTGACGATCCGTGCGACCAGATCGTGGACCGTGGGAATGTCGTCGATCAGGCCGATCACCGGTCCGGCCGTCCAGACGCCGTGTTCCGTGTCCCCTCCTGTCAGGCCCTCCAACCCCCTTGCGCCCTTAACCAGATGGGCCACCTCGGCGAACGGTTTGCCTTCACGTTCCAGCGCGATGACCTGCTGGCTGATGCTGTTGCGGGCCACCCGTGCGCTGTTGCGATAGGTGCGGAAGATAATGTCTGTCGCACGTTCGTCCGCATCGACCATCGCCTGTTTGAAGTTCTGATGGATGGGGGCCTCGCGCGTGGCGCAGAACCGTGTGCCCATGTTTATGCCGTCGGCCCCCAGGGCCAAGGCGGCCGCAAGACCACGCCCGTCACCGAAGCCGCCACTCGCCAGCATCGGGATGCGAATGCGGGCGGCGGCGGCGGGTATCAGGATCAACCCGGGAATGTCGTCCTCGCCGGGATGCCCGGCGCATTCGAAACCGTCGATCGACACCGCATCCACGCCCATGCGCTCGGCCGAGAGAGCGTGGCGAACGGCCGTGCATTTGTGGATTACCGTGACCCCGTGCTGCTTGAAATGCTCTACATGTTCCTGAGGCGCATAACCTGCGGTCTCGACGATGGTGACGCCGCTTTCGATGATGGCGTCCCGATAGGCCGCATAGGGCGGCGGCGTGATCGAGGGCAGGATCGTCAGGTTTACGCCGAAAGGCTTATCGGTCATGTCCCGACAGCGCGCGATCTCGGCACGCAGGGCGTCCGGGTCTGGCTGGGTCAATGCCGTCAGTAGGCCCAGGCCGCCGGCGTTCGACACCGCCGCGGCAAGCTCGGCCCGGCCCACCCATTGCATGCCGCCCTGGACGATGGGATGCTCGATGCCAAGCAGTTCGGTGATGCGTGTACGAATAGCCATACGGATCCCCTTCGGTGCGGCGTCAACCGACCGGATTGACGTCGATAATGATCTTGCCGACGTGAGCGCCGGCGGCCTGATGCCGGAAGGCATGCGCCAAGTCTGCCAAATCGAAATGGCGGTCGATGACCGGACGAATGCCGGTCGCCTCGATCGCGCGGATCATGTCTCGCTGATGCTGGTGACTTCCGACCGTCAGGCCGATCAAGCGCGCCTGTTTGCGCATTATGAGGGCTGTGGGAATCTCTGCAGATCGACCGGTCAGAACACCGATTACCGCTATATGTCCGTTGTTTCGCACGGCATGGAGAGATTGCCCAAAGGTTCCGCTGCCCCCCACTTCGACGATGTGATCGACACCTTGCCCGTCGGTCAATTCGTACACCGTTTTGGCCCAGTCAGGCTGGTCGCGGTAGTTGATTCCGAAGTCAGCCCCCATGGCGCGCAACTGCTCCAGTTTCTGGTCGCTAGATGAGGTGGCAATCACGGTCGCACCCATCGCCTTCGCGAACTGGAGAGCAAAGCAGGAGACCCCGCCGCTGCCTTGCACCAGCACAGTATCGCCCGGCTTCACCTGGCCGTTGACTGCCAATGCTCGCCACGCCGTGACGGCCGCGCAAGGTAGAGTAGCAGCTTCTGAATGGCTGTAACCTGCGGGGGCTCGCATGACGCATCGGGCAGGAACATTGGCGTAAGACCGGGCGTACCCATCCCGGTGATCGCCCATAATGCTGTGGCGCTCTTGGCGGCCCAAACCATCCTGCCAGTCAGCGTAGAAGGTGCTCGTGACACGGTCGCCGATCTGAACGTTGGTCACCCCGCGACCCACCTCCACGATAACACCGCTAGCATCTGACAGTGGGATACGCCCCGCTTCTGCGATCAACATGCCCCTGACAACGGCTAAGTCGTGGTAGTTCAGCGAACTCGCGTGAATCTCCAAGGTGACTTCCCCTGGACAAGGAGCGCTGCGATTTGACGCGCCGATCATCAAGCCATCAATGGTCGCTGGCTGCCCGATTCTGGCCTCGATCATCGTGACCATTCTTTCTGCATTTGCTGTGCCGGTGCGAGTAGGCGGCGTTTCATCAGCTTTCCATTTGGTTCACGAGGTAAGCAGGGCTCAAACCTGAGCGCCGCAGGCATCTTTGCGGTGCTCAAGCGCGTCTTCATGAACGCCATCAGTTCTTCGCGAAGCGCGTCCCCAGGCGCAGCGCTCGGTGTCAGTTCCACGATAGCCAGGGGCCGTTGGCCCATGTCATCGTCGGGCATACCGATCACCGCGGCGTCCGCCACCGATGGGTGTTCGACAAGAACATCCTCGATCTCCTGGGGATATACATTGACGCCCCCGACGATGATCATGAAATCCTTGCGATCGCACAGGTAGAGGAAGCCCTCGGCATCGACGTATCCGACGTCACCCATCGTCCGCCAGCCGTGGCTGTTCACGCTCGATGCGGTCTTTTCCGGCGCATTGCTGTATTCGAATGCAGGCCCGTCCTCGAAATAGACGTCGCCCACCTGGCCTGGTCCGAGCACGGCATCAGCATCGTCGCAGATCCGCAGTTTGCCAAGCATGGCTCGTCCTACGGAACCCTTATGTGTCACCCACTCGTAGGGGGAGATAGCGCACATCCCGATCGCCTCGGTGCCGCTGTAATATTCATAGATGACGGGCCCCCACCACGCGAGCATGGCCTCCTTGACCGGTATAGGGCAGGGCGCGGCGGCGTGTAGGGCGACTTTCAAACTCGACAGGTCGTAACGAGCCCGGACTTCGGCGGGCAGTTTCAGCATCCTGATGAAATGGGTCGGCACCCACTGGGAGTGCGTGACCTTGAAGATCTCGATCTGCGACAGTGCGTTCTCGGGATCGAACTTCTCAAGGATCACGACCGTGCCGCCGACACGCTGGACCGCCATCGCCCACCGCAGAGGTGCCGCATGATAGATCGGGGCTGGCGAAAGATATCTCGTGTCTCCATCGATGGCGTACAGCTTGATCAGCCGGCCGGTGTATGGGTGATCCGCGCCTAGATCCGAAGATGGCGACAACGCCGTCTTCACGCCTTTTGGTCGTCCGGTTGTCCCTGAAGAGTAGAGAAAATCCTGACCTGGGTGCTGATCGCTGATCGGGGTGGTCGGAAGATCAGCGATCACCGGTTCCAAGGCGCGAAAGCCATTCACTGCGCCGCCGACTGCGAGCAGGGCGATTGCCGGCATCTCTGTTGATAAGGCGTGAACGTTAGGGCCTGCCGAGGCGGAGACGATCAGCGCCTTCGCGCCGGAATCCATCACGACATAACCCGCTTCAGCGGGCGTCAGACGGTTGGAGACACACACATAGTAAAGCCCTGCACGCTGCGCGGCCCAGATCAGCTCCAGAAAACGGGGGTGGTTGTCGAAATAAAAGGCGATGACATCACCGATTTCCAGGCCAAGGGATCGCCACAGATGGGCTCCCTGATTGGATCGCTCATCAAGCTGGCGATAGGTAACGGCTTCTCGGGTCGCCGCCATGATGTAGGCGACCTTGTCAGGATGGCTCCGCGCCACAATCGAGGGGTGCATGTTTGTCTCTGGAGCCGATTCAGGTCTTGGGCGCGCTTGTCGGCAACAGGTCGTTCTGGATACCGGAACGCCGCCATTCCTCCAGCAGACCGACGTATTCGATAGGTCCGCCGCCATAGGCGCCGGCGAACAGGGGATCGCTCCCGGCCTTGCCTTCACCGTTGTAGCTGCCGGGAGTGCAGCTCAGAGTATAGGCGGGACTGTAATGGGACTTAGCGGCGAAGGCTTCACCCCAGGCTGCTTCGGCGGCCTGAGTGACTTCAATCGTTTCACGCCCTGAGGTCAGCGCGTCCTTGATCATGGCCACGGCATGGCTGGCCTGCTCGCCGAACATATACGGCAGGTTAATGGTGATCGCAGCCTGGCGAAGCCCACCGATGACGAACAGGTTGGGAAAGCCGTTGGTCAGGATGCCGTGAACGGACTGCACGCCATTGGCCCACTTGTCCCCGAGCGCCACGCCGTCGCGTCCATGCAGGCCGAAGCCACCGGACTTGTCGGTGCGTGCTCCTAACTCGAAGCCGGTGGCGAAGACGATACAGTCGACCTCATATTCCTTGCCGTTGGCCACCAAGCCAGTCGGCGTCACCCTCTCGACGCCTACCCCTTTAGTATCGACCAGAGTGACGTTGGGACGATTGAAGGTCTCTAGATAGCCGTCGTGGAAGCAGGGGCGTTTGCAGAAACGACCGAAGTAGGGCTTCAGGCCTGCTGCGGTTTCAGGATCGTTGACGATCGCGTCGATCCGCGCTCGCGCGCCCTCCATCTTGCGAGCATCTGTCAGCTCCATCTGGTCGGCAAAGCTCAGTGTTTCGGCTTCCGCCTCGGTCACAAGCGGCTGGGTCGCCCAGATCGACGTCCAGCGATCGCCGATCATGTCCTCGGGCTGGGGAATGCCGGCCATGAGGAGATCGAAATTCTCCATCCTTTTCTTCTGCCAACCGGGTGCCTGAGCGGCGAACCACGCGGAATCGGTCGGGGCGTTGCCGCGCGACTCGATGACAGAGGGCGTCCTCTGGAAGACATACAGGTGCTGGGCCGACGCACCGAGGTGTGGGATGCACTGGATGCCCGTCGCACCCGTTCCGATGACGGCGACACGTTTGTCGCCCAGCCGCTCCATGTTACCGGCAGAGTCGCCGCCGGTGTAGTCATAGTCCCACCGCGACGTGTGGAATGTATGGCCCTCGAAGCTTTCGATGCCGGGAATATCGGGTACGCGCACCTTGTTGAGCGGGCCGCTTCCCAGCATAACGAACCGCGCCCGGATTTTGTCACCGCGATTGGTCGAGACCGTCCAGCGCCGTTGCTCGTCGTTCCAGCGGACATCGGAGACCTGGGTCTGGAAATAGGCCTTGTCGTAGAGGCCAAATTTCCTGCCGATCGCCCGGCTGTGTTCCAGGATTTCTGGCCCCTTGGCGTATTTCTCGGAGGGGACATAGCCCATCTCCTCGAGCAGCGGCATATAGATGTAAGCTTCGACGTCGCAGGCCGCGCCTGGGTACCGGTTCCAGTACCAGGTTCCGCCAAAGTCGGACGCCTTGTCGATGATGCGAAAGTTCTCGATCCCGGCCTGGCGCAGCCTCGCGCCGGCCAGGAGTCCAGAAAAACCGGCGCCGACGACCAAGACGTCGACATCTTCCGACACAGGATCGCGGCGCAGGTCGTCCTGCGCATAGGGATCGTCGGTGAACCGCGAGAAAGCGCCGTTCAGCTCGATGTAGTCGCCGTACGTCCCTTGTTCGGTGCGGCGTTTGCGCTCATCGGCATATCGCGCACGCAACTGGTCGAGGTCGGGCGTGGCCAGTTCGACGGTCTTTGATACTGTGTCGTTCATGTCTTCTCGCAGGGGGCGGCGGCGATGGATCGCGCGTGTCGTTGGGAACTGCAGATGGCTATCGCTTCGCCATCACGAAGGTCTGGGGGCTGACGTATTCCCTCTGGCCGTCGACGCCGTTCTCGACGCCGATGCCGGACTGTTTGCGTCCGCCGAAGGCCGCGAAGGGTGAAAGGTACTGCCCGTGATTGATGAAGACCGTGCCAGTGTCCAACCGCCTTGCCACGCCGATGGCCACCTCATCGTCGGCGGCCCAGACCGAACCGGCGAGCCCAACATCGACGTCGTTCGCCCGAGCCACAACTTCATCGATGTCGTGATAGCGAAGCAGAGGGAGGATGGGCCCAAACTGTTCTTCCCGGACCAGCCGGCTAGTGTCGGGCGGATTGTCGATCAGGACGACGGGGCTGAAGAAACCGTCGCCCTCATGCGGACCACAAGGCGTCAGGAAACGATGACCTTCGGCATGGCTTTCGCGGATCAGGCCTGCGATCCGGTCATGCTGGGGTCGATTGTTGATCGGCCCCAGGCGAACGCCGGGCGTGGCGCCATCGCCCATGGGCGTGTTTGCAGCATAGGCCGACAGTGCCTCGGCCATCCGGTCATAGATCGCGTCGTGGACATAGAGACGCTTGGTCGCGATACAGACCTGCCCGTTGTTCATGAACGCTGACCAGAACAGCTTTTCCGCCGTGGTCTCCACATCGACGTCCGGCAAGACGATGGCTGCGTCGTTGCCGCCCAGTTCCAGCGTCAACCGCTTCAGGGTCGACGAGGCGCTTGCCATGACTCGTCGACCGGTCTGGGTCGATCCGGTGAAGCTGATCTTGTCGATACCCGGGTGCTCGGTGATCCAGGGGCCCAGATCGTCACCGCCGGACACGACGTTGAAGACCCCGTCCGGGAGAATGCCAACGGAAATCTCACCAACCAGAAGCGTCGCCAGCGGCGTGAATGGCGAGGGCTTAAGAACCATGGTGTTGCCCGTCAGCAAGGCCGGGGCGATCTTGAAGGCCGCCAGCAGCAGGGGATAGTTCCACGGCGAGATCGCGCCCACGACCCCCAGTGGCAGGTGGCGTGTCTCGACCCGGCGATCCGGCCCATCCTCTGCGACATGAACCGGCAGGTCGATGCGAGCGTGCGTCTTGATAACCCCGACTAACGCGGCGACCTCGCTGCGTGCATCGTTCAGCGGCTTGCCCTGTTCGCGGGTCAGCAAGTTGGCCAACTCGTCAGCCCGGGCTGCGATCGCGTCGGCAAAGGCGATCATCAAATTGCGTCGATCCTCAAGGGGCCGCGCGGCCCACTTCGGGAAAGCCCTGCGGGCGGCATCGACCGCGCTGTCGAGTTCGGCTCGCGTGCAATCGGGCGCCTGGGCGAACACCTTTGCCGTCGCCGGGTTGACCACTCGCAGGGCGCTTTGCCCGGCGACGGACTGGCCATCGATCGTCATCTTGAAGGTCATCGTGGTCAATCCAGCGTCAGGACGGCCTTGACGCAGAGACCCGCGGCCTGGTCAGCGACCGCCTGATTGATTTGCGAAAAGGGATAGGTCGTGATCAGCCGATCCAGCGGCAACTGGCCCGACGCGCACAAGGCGATCATCTGAGGGATCAGCACGTCGGGCAGGCTGTCGCCCTCGATGATGCCTTGGATCGACTGGCCATACACGACCATGGCCTTGATATCGCCGGGCGGCGGTCCGCCTTGCGGAATGCCGACGCAGCCCAGAACGCCCTGAGGCCCCAAGGCCTGCATGGCGGATTCCAGTGCGTCGGCACGACCTGTCGTGTCCAGCACAAAGTCCAGACCTTCCGGGCGTTTCTTCCTGGCGATCTTGACCCAGTCATGCTCGGCAAGCGGATCGATCGCCAGGGTCGCGCCCAGCTCCATCGCCAGATCGCGCCGGGCGGCGACAGGCTCGACGACCATGATGGTTTCGCAGCCGACGTATTTCGCCGCGATGACCGCGCTAAGCCCAACCGCTCCTCCACCCACCACCAGCAGGGCGGACTCCGCCTTGCAGCAGAACGAATTCAGCACCGCGCCGACCCCGGTCTGAAAGCCGCATCCCATCGGCGCGGCCAGCGAGAAATCGGTGCACCCGTCGAGCCGGACGACATTGGTCTCATAGGTCAGGGCGTGAGTTGCAAAGCTGGACTGCCCGAAAAAGCTTGAACTGACTGCAACACTCTCAACGGAGATGGATTGCGTCCCGTCGGGCCTGCTGCCGGCGTAGTTAAGATTCGGCATCGTCGTGCAATAGGCGGGGTGGCCACTTTTGCATTTTCGACATGCGCCGCAATGTCTGAACGTCAGGGCGACACGGTCGCCGACCGTCACCTTGGAAACGGCGTCTCCGGTCGCGACGACAATGCCCGCGCCCTCATGCCCCAGGACAGCGGGCGGCTTGAAGCCGGGGAATCCCCCATGCTGAGCGTAAATGTCAGTGTGGCACACGCCAACAGCCTTGATCTCCACCAAGATTTCATCAGGACGTGGGTCGTCAAGCAGGGCGTCAGACAGTATGAAGTCTTCCCCGCTGGCTGCGACCAGCGCTGCGGTGATCTTCATCTGATCGCACCGAGGTCAAACGCCGGGAGCCCTGGTCTCGCCGTCTGCGATGAAACGTAGCTTTCCGTCTCGCTCGTCATTGTTTCGTCCCTGGACCGGAAGCTTCGCTTCTCATTGCCGAAATGCGACGCGGTCCTGTGATCCCGCCGTTCCATCAATGAAATCTCAATATGCGCTCTCGTCAAGCCCATAAATGTGCGCATAGTTATATATCTAACGAAGAACTAGCATCTTTGCGGACTCGCTAAGCGTCTGGCTGGGCAGGCCGACGTGTCTTCATGTAATTTCTCGGCGACACATATTGACAGGATGGTGCGCATATAGAGGTATAAATCCAATGGGAGCAGATAACGCGTCCCACTTATCAAAAATAGGGACGATAAATATGAATTCCTGCAATGTGATACCGGGCCGTATTGTGCGGGGATCCATCTGATGGCGAGCCAAGCTCTTGTTGAACTGAAGCGCCAAATTGCGGCCCAGCCATTCCCGGATGACCTGATTGAATCACGGATTCAGTATGACGCGCTCGGCGGCCAATTTCCGGTCCGGGATGGCATCGTCGCCGAACTCTCGACACTAGGAGGCAGGCCGTGCGAAATCTTCGGCGACCGTGCCCTTGCCTTGGCGAATGGCGCTCCAGTCACCCTCTATCTTCATGGGGGCGGCTATACGATCGGCTCTCCTAAGACGCACCGTCATGTCGGGGCAGAGGTCGCATTCCTGACGGGTGGAGTAGCGATCGTCCTCGATTACCGCCTTGCGCCTGAACATCCGTGCCCGGCAAGCACCGACGATACCGTTGCCGCCTATCGTGACCTGTTGCTGACTTATAAGCCTGAGCAAATCGTCCTGGCGGGCGACAGCGCGGGTGGCGGACTGGTCATCGATGCCCTTGTCGCGATCCGCGACCAAGCGTTGCCTAATCCCTCGTGCGCCTATTGCCAGTCGCCTTGGGTCGACCTCGAATGTGTTGGCGAAAGCATGGACTCCATTGCAGACGCAGATGTCCTGCTTCGCCGTGACTTCCTGCTGGTCCAGGCCGAGCGATATCTGGGCGGCCGGTCAGGCCAGGATCCGCTTGCCAATCCCCTGTTCGCGAATCTTAGGGGCCTGCCCCCTATGATGATCCAAGCGGGATCTGCAGAAATCCTTCTGGACGATGCTATCCGTCTTGCGGAGCGCGCAGGAAAGGCAGGAGTCGAGATTACGCTGGAAATCGCGCCGGACATGCTGCACGTCTGGCCGTTCTTCTTTCCGGCACTGCCAGAGGGTCGAGAAGCCTTGGGTCGCGGTGCCGAGTTCATTCGGAAGCGGGTAATATCGGCATAGGAACAGAGTTTGAAACGGGAAGGACGCAAGCCTGTTGCCAACGAGACGGCCGACCACACCCCGAGCAGAGACGGCTTGAGGCGTATCAGCGCGCTTGATCGGCAGATAATCGGTATCCTATCTCGTAACCCCCAGATCCCTAATCGCCATATGGCAGAGGAGCTGGGGGTTTCCGAGATTACCGTTGCGTCGAAGATCGAGTCCCTGATCGTTGACGGCGTCATCAAACTGACGGTGCAGAAAGATATCCGCACCTCGGGCTATGCAGTTGTTGGGACGGTCGAAATATTCGTCAGGGGAACATCCGTTCAAAACGTTGCCGAAGCCCTTGGCGAAATGCCCGAGGCCATCGCCGTGACCATCACTGTCGACGATCCGCAGATCATCGCGCTGTTCGCAGCAAAGGACCTGCCGCACTTCAACCATCTGGTGGAGCACGACATCGGATTGATCGACGGGGTCGCGCGCGCGGACACTTCAGTCTTCATGGACATGTTGTTCATACGCCCGGGGATCGGCCAGCTTTGACCATAGAAATCACGCTAGATGCGACCGACGAGAAAATCGTCGCGCTGCTGCGAGACAACGGTCGGATGAGCAATCGTGCGGTGGGCCGCGAACTCGATCTTTCCGAAAGCGCCGTTCGCAAGCGGCTCAAGCGTATGATCGATGCCAACGCGATCGCCTACGGCCTGATTGTCGACGTCAGTGCGTCTGGGATGACCTCTGCGGGCTGGTTGAAGGTCAAGGTGAAGCCGGGCCATGCGAGGGAAGTCGCCGACTTACTGGCGGGGTCGGACCAGTGCGTTCTCTGCGCGATCACCTCGGGCGAATGGGCAATAAGAGCCTACGTCTATGCCGAGACCGCCGCGGCAATGGCGTTTCACCTCGAGGAACTTCTCGGTCGTGACGGTGTCATCGGAGCGCATTTTCGCCCCACCGTCGGGCATACGCGCCACCGCTACGAGTACGTCATCCTGTCGCAGAGCGAACACATCGATCGATGGCGAGTGGCATCCATTTAGACAGGGCCTTCCATCTCGATACTGGTTGGATCATCGCCCTCATTACCCAGGCCGGATAGCGTCAACCCCCTTTAACTGCTCATCGACGGGGGTCGATGCGGTACTGGGCTCGTGCACCAAGATGCTCGCGCAAGATCGCGCCCTCGTAGTCGCGGTGACATAGCCCCGCTTCTGCAGGATCGGGACGCTGTCGACCAAGAGGTCCAACACGTCGTCATAGGCGTCAAGGATCATTTCGTAGGCCAACTGCAGGCGCCGCCGCCTCTCGACGCGCTGGCGGCGTCACCACTTTTTCCTAGCGAATCCCTCAGCGCGACGTTGTCCAGCTTCGAGTCCGCCAGCATCCGCTTCAGCTTGGCGTTCTCATTTTCCCGCGCCTTCAGCCGCCAAGCCTCCGACACGTCCGTGCCGCCACACTTGGCCTTCCACTGTAGAAGGTCGGCGAGCTCAGGCCATGCTTCCTGCATAGGTCCGCCACCTGAACACCAGACTCCTGCTTGCCCAGAATGTTCTATTCTGCTGTGAACCGTGATCGCGTCCTTTCGCGGGGCGGACTCGAGAGGTTCCGGAAGGAGTTCTCGGGAGTCAGGTTGTGACCTAACGACCTCTTACCACCAACCAGCGAGCTATGAATAAAAGGAATAGATATGGTGTCTATCGAGTTGGACACATATCAATTTTTGGCGAAATGTGGGTTTCAACAAGGCGAGAAGTCTTTGACCGGGAGAGGAGCTCCATGCCTAATCATCTTGTAATGGCGGTTCTATTCCGAGGCTCTTGGGTTTGTGCGGGTGACGTTTAATGGAGGTCCGTACTCAACTGCGACGTGCAGCCGGTTATTTTTCGTCCGAAGTTGCACTGGTTCACAACGAGCGACGTCTGACGTTTGCAGAAGCCTGGTCGCGTGGCGTTCGTCTTGCCAATGCCTTGGCGGCGTTGGGACTTAAGCCGGGCGACAAGTTTGCGACGCTTGAGAAGAACTCGATTGCGGCAGCCGACAGCTTCATTGCGTCTGCCATCGGCAACTTCGTTCGCGTCCCGCTTTATGCTCGCAATCGACGCGAAGCGCACGGCCACATGATGCAGAGCACCGGGTGTAGGCTGGCACTGGTAGACTCCGATCTGGCATCCGAAGTTGCGGGCCTCGACACCGAGATCGCATTGTTGGAACGGATCGTCATTCGAGATGAAGGTTACGAAGATTGGCTGGCGTCCGCGTCAGATAGGGACCCCGATCCAGTCGTTTCGCCGGACGACTATTGCGTCATTCGTCACACCGGCGGCACTACCGGCAAACCAAAGGGTGTCGCCTATCGCCATCGCGCATGGATGATGATCTGTGCGGCGTTCATCGAGGGAGGGCCAAGCATTCACCCCGGCGACGCCGTTTTGCATGTCGGTCCGCTTTCCCACGCTTCGGGTTTTATGTTTCTGCCCGGCTGGTACGGCGGAGCCCGGACGGTGATGATGGACAGCTTCGACCCAAGGTCATTTCTCGACCTGCTTGAACGGGAAGAGATCACGCACGGCTTTGTTGCTCCGACAATGCTGAACGCTTTGACACATTACGAAGGGTCTTTCGGCCGAAGCTTTCCGAGGCTCAAATGGTTGTTCAGCGCCTCGGCGCCGATTTCGGAAGCCACGATCCGCAAGTCACGCGAGATTTTCGGTGATCACGTCCTCCATTCGGGCTATGGCCAGACCGAGATCCTGCCGATTGCGACCATGGGTCCGCACGAGTGGTTTGCCCAGATCGAAGGGTCCACACCACTACGGGCCGTCGGTCGGCCAAAACGCGGTGTGGATGTCGAAATTCGCAACGAGGATGGGAAAACTCTTGGGCCAAACGAGCCCGGTGAGATCGTCGCCCGATACGACGGCGCGCAGATGGATGGCTTCTGGGACGATCCTCAGGAGACGGCAAGCCGGATGGTCGATGGCTGGATAAAGACCGGCGACGTCGGCACGATCGACGCAAACGGGTTTCTGTATCTGCTCGATCGCAGCAACGACATGATCGTGTCTGGTGGCTTCAACATCTATCCAACGGAGATTGAAAGCGTCATCGCCGACCATCCCGCAGTGCTCGAGGTGGCGGTTTTCGGCATTCCGCATGAGAAATGGGGCGAAACCCCACTTGCGACTGTACGCGTAAGATCGGACGCCCAAGTCACCGAAGCTGAGCTGGTAGCGATCGTTTCAGCACGATTGGGTTCCGCGAAAAAGCCCAGTCAGATCGTATTCACAACCGATCCTTTGCCGCTCAGCAACGTCGGCAAGGTTTTGCGCTCCAAGCTTCGAGAACCGTACTGGGTCGGTCGGGCCCAGCGCATCTCGGGCGCCTGACGCTGCTTCGAGCCCGAACCAGACACCGATCGGTGCGTGAGGAATAATGCCCTACAAGAATATCCTGATCGAGAAGCAGGGGCCGGCTCTCTGGATCACGTTAAACAGGCCAGATGCCCTCAACAGCCTGTCCTCGGAATTGGCAGCGGAAATCGGCGCGGCGATCGAGTTGGGCGAGTCCGATCCGGCCGTGCATGCTTTGGTTTTCTCGGGCGCGGGTCGGGCCTTCTGTGCAGGAGCCGATCTAATTTCGATTGGCGGAAATGCCGAAAGAGATACGCCCCATGTTTCCTTGGGCGCGTTTCTAAATGAGCTCGGCAAGGTTTTCAGCCGGATCGAAGCGTCTCCTCTTCCCGTCATCGCAGCAGTGAACGGGTTGGCCTTAGCCGGCGGACTGGAGCTCGTGCTCTGCTGCGATCTGGTTATCGCCAGCCACGACGCGAAGTTTGGTGATGCTCATGCGAACTACGGACTTTTGCCGGGCGGGGGCGGGTCAGTCCGGCTGCCTCGCAAGATCGGCATGCCGCGCGCGGCTTATCTGATGATGACGGGCAAGAGCGTGTCGGCTGCGGAAATGAAAGAAGCCGGCCTTGTGGCCGAACTAGCCGCGCCCGAAGATCTCGTGCAGCGGGCTCAGGCGCTGGCTGAAACTTTGGCGGAAAAGAGCAGACCTGGCCTTTCCTTGATCAAAGAGATGGTCCTGGCGGCCCAGGACGCTTCGCTTGAAACGAGCCTACGCCGCGAGCTTGAGATCATGCAGACTCACTCATCTTCCGGCGACATGGCCGAAGGGCTGGCCGCGTTCCGCGAAAAGCGGAAACCCCAATTTACGGATCGATGACAAGTGTGATCGCCTCCCTAGACAAACAGACAGAGGTCGAACGATGAGCGATATTTTCATCACGGGGGTCGGCATGACCCCCTTTGGCAAACAGTTAAGCACCAGCTTGAAGCAACTGTGCGCCGACGCCACGGTCCTGGCCCTAGCGGATGCGGGTTGTGAAGCCAGCGCCGTGGAAGCCGTTTTTTTCGGCAACTGCGTTCAGGGCCACATGGAAGGCCAGGACATGATCCGGGGAGAGATCGTGATGCGCGCCATGGGCATCGGCGGCATTCCTGTGGTGAATGTCGAGAACGCCTGCGCGACGGCATCGACCGCCTTGCATATGGCGGCGGCGTACGTCCGTTCGGGCGCTGCGGACATTGTCCTCGCGTTAGGCGCAGAGAAAATGTTCTCGCCTGATAAGGCCCTGATGTTCGGAGCGTTCGACGGCGCATGGGATGTGCATGAGGTGGACAGCACCCGCGATCGTTTGCTGGTCATGGGCGAGGGCGTCGATGTCCCGACAGGGAGCACATCGGATCAACCCTATAGCGTGTTCATGGACGTTTATGCCGGAATGGCCCGCGCGCACATGGCGAAATATGGGTCAACGCAGGCTCAGATCGCCGCGATCTCGGCCAAGAACCATATGCATTCGGTGCACAACGAGCTCGCGCAATACCGCATGCCATTCACTGTAGACGGTGTGCTGGCCGCACCGCCGATTGTCTTTCCCTTCACGTTGCCTATGTGCTCGCCGATCAGTGACGGCGCATCCGCCGCGATCGTCTGCAATGCAGCCGGTGTGCGCAAGCTGAGAGCGTCGCGTGACAGGACGATCAAGATCCTGGCCTCGGTTCTCAGAACCGGGACAGAGCGTGATCCCACCGACTATGACCGTCACGTCAGCAAGCTAGCTGCGACAACAGCCTACGAAATAGCTGGTGTGGGTCCGGGCGAAATGAACGTCGCTGAAGTCCACGATGCGACTGCGGTCGGAGAGATGATCGAGATCGAGGCGATCGGTCTGACGCCCCCTGGCGAGGGTGGGCTGGCGGCCGAACGCGGAGAGACAGGTCTTGGCGGACGCATTCCCGTCAACCCGTCAGGAGGCCTGGAGTGCAAGGGCCATCCCATCGGCGCTACCGGACTCGGTCAGGTCTATGAACTTGTGCTCCAACTGCGCGGGGAAGCCGGCTCGCGACAGGTACCGGATGCTCGTCTTGCGATCGCGCAAAATGGTGGAGGCGTTATCGGGATCGAAGAAGCCGTGGTCGCCGTGACGATATTGGGGCGCTAGCGCCTCCAACACAGCAAATCAGGATACCCGCATGAACCTTGATATGTCCGACGAGCAGCGGATGACGGTGGAGAATATACGCCGTTTTCTCGACACTGACCTCGAACCTGAAATCCGCAAGCATGGCGAAGGGTTCATTCCAAAGCCGCTCATGAAAAAATGGACGCAGGCGCTGACCGATTACGGCCATATCACCGCGCCGCAGGCTGCCGAATGGGGCGGTTTCGAAATGGGTTGGCTGACTCATCTGCTGGTGTTTGAAGAGGTCGTCTACTCATCGCTCGACGTAGCGATCCCGGGCTTCATCAACGCGGTCGGCGCCGATCTGGTGCGGCGTTTCGCGTCGGAGGAAATCAAAGAGCGTTATCTAGCCGACGTCATTAGGGGCGAAAAGTTCATTGCCATGGGCATTTCCGAACCGGATGTCGGATCTGATGTCGCCGCGGTCGCCACGCGTGCGGTTCGCGATGGCGATTACTGGGTGATCAATGGCGAAAAGACCTGGATTACCAATGGTGCCTATTCCGACCTTCTGATTTGCACCTGCAAGACAGGTGAGGGCGAAGTCTCGCATATTCTGATCGACCGCGAGGAAAGTGGATATGAGGTCCGCGATATTCGAAAAATGGCACTTAATGGCCAGTCGACGGCGCAGATATTTCTGGCAGATTGCCGCGTGCCGGTGGCCAACACGCTCGGCCGCGTCGGTGACGGCCTGCGCAACACCCTCCAGGTCTTCGAGATTGCTCGCTGCCATATGGCGATGTGGAGCATCGGAATCGCGAGACGAGCGATGGACGAAGCCATCGCTTATGCGCGCGAGCGAACCCAGCACGGGAAAAAAATCGCTGGCCACCAACTTGTCGCCGACAAGATCGCGTCCATGGCGACGAAGATCGATGCTGCGCGCCTTCTGACCTATCGCGCGATCATGATGGTCGATGCCGGAAAGCGCGGGGATACGGCATGCGCAATGGCAAAATGGTACGCCACTGAGATGGCGGTTGAGGCGACGCGTGACGCGCTTCAAATCCACGGCGGCAATGGCGTAACCAAGGATTTCATTGTGGAGCGTCTTGTTAGAGAGGCGATCATCTGCCCGATCCCGGATGGCACGACTGAAATTCAGAAGCTGATCATCTCGCGGTCGCTGACCGGCATCCAGGCATTTCGATAGTCGGTACGGCAGACGATTTTTTTGCACTCGGTCGACGTGGCCCTCGCGCGATGGCGCAAGAAGGACGGATTATGATTTCAACTCTTCGTTTCGATGGAAAGGTCGTGATTGTTACGGGTGCGGGTGGCGGCCTGGGCCGACAGCACGCGCTGATGTTCGGCTCACGCGGCGCCAAGGTTGTCGTCAATGATCTGGGTGGAGATGAAAAGGGCAACGGGCAGGCCGCAGACGCCGCCGACAAGGTCGTTGAAGAAATCCGCAAGCTCGGCGGCGAAGCGGTGGCGAGTCACGCCTCGGTGACTGACGGTGCGAGCATCGTTCAGACGGCCGTCGATGCCTTCGGGACCGTCGACGTGGTCATCAACAATGCCGGCATCCTGCGCGACGTCTCGTTTCATAAAATGACCGAGAGCGACTGGTCTCTTGTCCAGAACGTGCACCTGAACGGATCACGATCGGTGACGCAGGCGGCTTGGCCGATCCTGCGTGACAAGGGCTATGGCCGCGTCGTCATGACGACCTCGGCTGCGGCGATTTACGGCAACTTCGGCCAGGCGAACTACGCAGCGGCCAAGCTCGGCATTCTGGGCCTAGCCAATGCGTTGGCGCAAGAAGGTCGCTCGAAGAACATCCTGGTCAACACCATCGCCCCGATCGCAGCGTCGCGCATGACCGCAACGGCCTTCTCTCCCGAGTTTCTCGATAACCTTCGACCGGAGGCGATCAGTCCGTTGGTGGGCTGGCTGGCGCACGATCGATGCACGGAAACCAAGGGCCTGTTCGAAGTAGGGGCTGGCTATATCGCCAAGCTTCGCTGGGAGCGTTCGCTGGGTCACTGTTTCGGGTCCAGCACATCGTTCTCGATCGAAGATGTTGCGCGTGAGTGGGACAGCGTGACTGATTTCACTGACGCCGAACACCCTACAGACCTCGACGCTAGCCTAGAGGCCATCTCAAGAGCTCTGAAGGCCTAGTACTCGATTCAGAAAGACATGAAGCGTCATTCGTCGGATTTCCACGTCGCTTCAATCAATCGCCCACCTACAACCGCTCTTCGTGATGAGGGCTAGGAATAAGTGGGTCGAATTTTGCATTGGACGCTGGGCCAGAACTTTCCAAAAAATATCGAACAAAAAAAACTTAGGGAGCTGTTCTATGAAAACATTCTTACTGGCATCGGCGGCGCTTTTCTGTGCCGGATCGTCCGTCGCACAAGAGGTTGCCACCGCCCCCCCACAGGAGTCCACGGGTTCGACGGCTTCGCTTCTTGATGAGATCATCGTCACCGCAACCAAGAGGGGATACGGCGAAAACGTGCAGGACGTGCCGATGGCGATCACGGCGTTCGGTGCTGCGCAACTGGATGCCAAATTCGTGCAAGACCTTCAAGGCCTCAGCTACGAAGTTCCTAACGTTCAGCTCGAGGACGTAGGTACGGCACCAGGATATGCCAACTTTACGATCCGTGGCCTGGGCATCAACAGCACCATTCCATCGATCGACCCGACCGTCGGCGTTTTTGTAGACGGCATTTATCTCGGCATCAATGCCGGCGTTGTTCTAGACAATTTCGACCTTGAGGGCGTCGAGATCCTCCGCGGGCCGCAAGGTCTGTTGTTCGGACGAAACGTCACGGGCGGGGCGGTAGTCGTTCGTACGACACGCCCGAGCTTTGACAGGCGTGCCAACGCCGAGGCGTCCATCGAGTCGGGACCCAAGGTTACCGCTAGCGCGACGCTGACAGGCCCCATCGTCGACGATGTTCTCGCGATGAAACTGGCTGTCTACTACAGCGAGGACGACGGCTATTTCCATAATAGCTTCACCGACAGCCAATTCGGCAAATCGAAAAACTTGATAATCCGACCCGCTCTGTCTTTCCAAGCCAGCGACAGTCTTCGAATGGATCTTCGCTACGAGCACGGGGAGGTCGATGCCGATGGCCCCCCGTTTCAGAGCCATGCCATCTTTCCGCGCAACAGTACCTTCGATATTTCGATCAATTTTCCGGGTTTCTATAAGGCGGACTGGAATCAGGCGATCTTCGAAACCAATCTTGACGTTGGGTTTGGCGATGGCGTGCTAACTAACATCGCCGGCTATCGGCAGTTCAGCTCGCGATCGGCAGGGGACCTTGACGGAACGCCGCTTTCGTTCTTCCACGCATACTTCAGTATCGACCAATCCCAGTTCAGCAACGAATTACGTTACGCTGGTACATTCGGCGACTTCGAGGTCACCAGCGGACTTTATTATTTCACGCAGGACCTCAACTACGCCGAGTTACGAGAATTGCTCGGTGGAACCCGTGTCATTTCTGGTGGCGGCACCCAAGACCAAACGACGTGGGGTGTCTTTGTGTCGACCGACTGGCATCTGACTGACAAGCTTACGATCAACCTCGGCGGCCGCTATACTTGGGAGAGAAAAGAGGCCGCAGTCGGGACGCTTGGTGCCGACCAATGTAATCTTGACACCGTAACGTGCGCTGTCAACTTCGCTGACAATGCGAGTTGGGAAGGCTTTACTCCCAAGATTGGTCTGCAATGGGAACCGGACGAGGACACGCAAATCTACGGGCTGTACACGCGGGGATTCCGCAGCGGCGGCTACAATTTGCGAAACACCGATCCTGCGGTGCCGCCCGGTCCGTTTGACCAGGAAACGCAGGACAGCTTCGAAATCGGAGCCAAAAAGCAGATCGGTCCGCACCGTGCCAATATCGCTATTTTCCACAACACTGTGAACGACCTCCAGCGGGAGATTATTGTTCCGGGCCCCCTGGGCGTCAGCCAGGTCATTCGCAACACGGCCGATGCGGAATTTAATGGCGTCGAGGCCGAAGGGCAGTTCTTGCTGCTTTCAAGTCTGGTGCTTACCGCGCAGTTGGGTTACACGGACGGCGAATACACTGATGTCCGATTTGATCTCACCGGCGATGGTGTAGTGAACAGCACCGATCTGGCTTTAGAGCTGCCTCGCCTGTCGCCTTGGACCTACGGTGCGGGGCTGACCTATGACCGCGACGCAGGATCGTGGGGTACGGTCACGGCCAGGGTAAACTACACATACCGTGACGGCTCTGCGTTCACGGACAATAATGTCGGATTTCTGGATGAATCCGAGATGGTCGACGCTAGTTTGACGCTCAATACCGGTGCGAACTGGCGTTTGTCGGTCTACGGACGAAATCTGCTTGATGAAGTGACGATCGGTGGCGACACCCCGTTGTCAGCGGCATTTGGTGGTGTGGGAGCTAGCCTGTCGCCATTGAATCGAGGCCGTGTGTTCGGCGCTGAAGTCGCAGCGCGATTCTAGCGGAGTTTGAGTGCGTTGACCGCCAGGTCAGCGCACTCGTTCGCGCAAAAAGACTTACCCTGACTGACCGGTCCAATCTTGACGGATGTAGCCAACGAGCGCGCGCGCAGCAGGCTTTACAGGCCAGCGTTTTCGAACGGCATAGCAAAGTGTCAGCGGGTCAAGAATCTCAGTGTCCTCCAGGGTGGCGAAGCCTTGGTCAAACCAAGGCTTCGCTGTAAACTGCCGGGCGATCATACCTATGGCCTGTGACGACGCCACAATCTGGCGCACGTGCGAAAACTGATCGGTCACGTGAATTTTGCTTCCTGGTCGCTGGCCTGCGTCTTCGTACAACTGTTCAATAATGGAAGTGTACGGTTCCGAAGAGGAAGGAACGATGAATGGGTATTCAACCAATGCATCTCTGCCTACGGGACCCTGGGATAAAAGCGGATGGCCAAGCCTGACGAAGGGTACGATTTCGATCGTGGCGACGCGCTCGCACTTGAATTCAGGCCATATGGACAACGCGGCCTCTAGCCCAAAGGCAATGTCGATATCGCCGCGGGAGAGTAGTCGCGTTCCTCTTTCGCTATCTCCGACCACGATTTCAAATCGTACGTCGGTGTGGCGACGTAGCAGGCGAATCAAGGGGTCAGTCAGCAATCCATCAAGCGAGCCTGGAAATAGCCCAACCCGCAGAGGGCCAGCGTAGGGGTTTGCATTTTGATCGACACCGCCCAGTAGCTCTGCGCTGTCAGCGAGCAGACGAGCGGCTCGGTCAATGAACTCTCGACCCTCCTCCGTCATCATGACCGAGCGTGACGTGCGATGAAAAAGCAAGTATCCGAGTTGGCGCTCGAGGTCTGCGACGCTCTTGCTAACGGCAGACTGGGACAGGCCACAGGCTTCCGCCGCCCGGGAAAAAGAACTCAATTTCCCGACGGAAACGGCGTGTTTGAGCCGAGAGTCCAACATTTTTCATTCCCCGATGGAATAGGAACATACAATAATGAACTAGCGCTCGTGGCGATAGCTTGGCAATCTTTTTAGCATTGTTGTGCCGAAGGAGAGACGCCTTGTCCGGCGTAGCCGTAACCCGCATTCCGCCGTCAGCTCGGATGGCGGTTGCGCAAGCAGAGTTAGCGAAATGACATTTGGTCCACTTGCCGGTCTTCGCGTGATCGAAGTGGCCGGCATCGGCCCGGCACCGTTCTGCGGAATGCTCTTGGCCGACTTGGGTGCAGACGTCGTTGTGGTCGACCGCCCTCCATCCAGTTCTGATGGATTTAAGCTGGCACCTGACACAATCATCAACCGCGGAAAGCGAATGACAACGCTCGATCTGAAATCGGATCAAGATGTTGGAACTTTTCTCAAGTTAATTGAGAATTGCGACGCTTTGATTGAAGGTATGCGCCCCGGCGTCATGGAAAGGCTTGGTTTGGGGCCGGAAGTTTGCATCCAGCGAAACGCTCGGCTGGTTTATGGTCGAATGACGGGCTGGGGTCAGACTGGTCCGCTGTCGCAGGCCGCGGGTCATGACATCAACTACATCGCACTCTCCGGGGCGCTTTGGTATTCCGGACAGGCCGGCGACGCGCCGATGGCGCCCCCAAGTCTGATTGGCGATATCGGGGGCGGCGCCCTCTATCTCGCTGTCGGAGTATTGGCTGCTGTAACAAACGCCAAGACGACCGGAAAGGGCCAGATTGTCGATGCCGCCATCGTTGACGGAAGCGCACATATGACCAATCTCCTTCTGAGCCTTCGAGCCGCAGGGCAGTTTGTCGAGCAACGCGGCGAAAGCCTACTGGATGGCCCGCACTGGTATGCAACATATCGATGTCTGGATGGGCATTTTGTTTCCTTGGGGTCGGTCGAACCCAAATTCTACGCTCTACTGCTGGATAAACTTGGGCTGACTGCGGACCCTGATCTGGATATTGCCGCAGACAGGACGAGATGGCCGGATCTAAGGCAGCGGTTTAGCGAGGTATTCGCGGGCAAAACTCGGGAAGAGTGGTGCAACCTGCTCGAAGGGACCGACGCCTGCTTCGCCCCAGTGCTTGATCCTCTGGAGGCCTCGACCCACCCCCACATGGTCGCCCGGGGCGTCTATCAAGAAGTGGACGGTGTCCTTCAGGCCATGCCAGCGCCCCGCTTTTCGGCAACACCAGTCTCTACCGGCGAGAGCGTTCCGATGCGTCGTTTGAACGTTGCCAGCATTTTTGAAAGCTGGGCTTGAACTGCGGTGGTTGCCCGCAACTCCGAAGATTTCTTACGGATGCCTGATAAATACTCGCGCTCCGAAATCTCCCAAATGTCTGAACAGCCTATGGTTATAGATCCCGGCCTTTTGCCGAACCGCATAACAACGTCGTCCATCACGTTGGCTCTCACTAGCATCTCGCGCTTATCGACGCTGACCGGGGCCAGTTGCAGAGCGCTACGCTACTACGAAGAGGTAGGCCTCCTGAGGCCGGCTCGGACAGCCGCCGGCAAGAGGCTTTTTTCTCCCCACCAGTGTGACGTAGCCACCGCGATCGTTCTTATGCGCAGGCTTGACGTGCCTGTTTCCGAGATTCGCTTAATACTGGATTGCGTACGTTCTGACCGCGAGCGGCTTGCTGACTTGCGCGACGCACTGGAAGCCAGAGCTGCGACCTTAGCCAAGCAGTTGGAAGAGGTGAATATTACTCTTGGCGAGTGGTTCGGATCGGGTCGCTTCGCACAAGTGGAGCCGACCGGCCAACTGGATGAGGCCCGCCTAGTTCCGTCGGATTAAATTAGTCGGCATGGGCCTTGGGAGCCCTGTGGGTTGACGAGACCCTCTCCTTCTTCGGTTCAAATGCCAGTCCCTGCGTAGCCGCGCTTGTCGTCCCCTCAGCGCCGTTGTGCAGTTCCGGGTCGAGTCCATGCTGTTGTGCCACGCCGGGCGGGGCTCGCCCTGTTGTTCCTGCTAAACCTCGCCTCGCTTTCGGTAGAGGGAGTCAGCAAGCTGTTCCGGTTCATGATCCTTCCGCTGGCGTCCAACGGAGCCCCAGCCGGCGCCTATCAACATCGCCTTGATCTTCTTGGGCGCCGCCTGCCTGCTGATCGGTGTACTGATCTGGCGCTCAGTCATCTGCCGTGCGCCATCGGCGTTTTGATGTGCGTGGCCGGCATCTGCTATCTGACCGCGTCCCTGGCCAGTGCGGTATTGACCCCCGGCTAGGCTGAGAGTTCACATGAGCGACACACCGATGATCTTGGGCCTGGCGCTCGGCGAAAGTTATGGCGTCCACCCCGGCGCGTGGCGCATGCCCGGGGTTGACCCCCTAGCATACACGAACGTCGACGTGCAGGTGCGCGGCGCCCGCGCAGGCGAAAGGGGGGGGCTCGATTTCGTGTTCTTCCCGGACCGCGTCTTCCTGCACGGGGATCTGTTGGCCGCCCCACCCATGTTCACGATGGAGCCGTTGCTCGTCCTTGCGGCAGTAGCCCGGGAGACCCGACGTATCGGCTTGGTCGCCTCAGCATCGACCTCGGTCAATGAGCCCTATACCCTGGCGCGCCAGTTCAGGGCGCTTGATGTGATGAGCCATGGCCGGGCCGGTTGGAATGCCATCCCCAGCTATGAGCCCGAGGCGTTTGCCAACCATGGACGCCCGGTGCCTTCGGGTGACGAGAAATACGAGCGTCTACACGAGGTGATCCAGATCACGCAGGCGCTGTGGGGCAGTTGGGCGCGCGAGGCCGGACTGCCTGATCCGCAGGCAGGCAGGTTTGCGGACATGGCGCATATCAGGCCGGTCAACCTGCAGGGGCGACATGTCGGCGCGCGTGGGCCGCTTCAGATCCCGCCTTCGGAACAGGGGCAGCCGGTCATCTTCATGCCGCTGGCAAGCGGCCGCGGGCTTCAGGCGGCCGGAATGTATGCCAATGGCATCCTGGCCATGCCGAGGACGATTGAGGAGAGCCGCACCCAGCGGGATATCGTCCGGACCTCGGCCGTACGGGCGGGCCGCGATGCGGACGAGATGAAGTTCGTGCCGTTCATGAGCTTCGGGTTGGGCGCCACGAAGCGTCAGGCGTTGGACCGTCGACGCACCTTGGACGAGCGCGCCGGCCTGGCGCCAAGTTTGTCCCGTCTGTCCATGATGCTCGGGGTTCGCCTCGATGCCGAGCGGGCCGACGCGCCACTGACCGCGGGACAGGTGGACGAGATACAGGCACACGCTGCTGCTCCCCCTGCGGCCAAGGCCGTCAAACTCGCGCGGGAGGGCTGGTCCCCGCGCGACATCATCGCTCACGGCGTCTTTGATCCCAATCCCGGTCTGGTGGGCACGCCTGAGGACGCGGCCGATCTTCTGCAGCAGTGGTTCGGGGCAGGCGTCTGCGATGGCTTCACCATCGTCCCAGACAGCCAGCAGGACGGCATTGATGACTTTGTGGATCAGGTCGTCCCCATCCTGCGCCGCCGCGGTCTACGGCCGGCCGAATACCGCGGCGCTACCCTGCGCGACCACCTCGGGCTTCGGGACCAGATCGGGATAGATTCCCGTCTATCAACGACCTCTGCCTGAGCTTAGCTATTTTCGCAAAGAAGTCTGCATGCGGAGAACTCATCAGATTAGTCGACCGCTCGGACTATCTAGTGTGCAAGATACAGGCCTGCTAGAGAACCGGCATGGTTCGGAAAAGCTCTTCCCGGCGGCAGGTCGATAAACAGCTGTCGTTCGCGCTGTATGGCGCCGCAAGCCGAATGGTGCGGATGCATAAGCCGTTGCTCGAGCCGCTCGGGCTGACCTTTCCGCAATATCTGGTGATCGTCGAACTGCTTGACAGTGTCTCGCGCTCCGTGGGTGAACTGGGCGCCAGGCTCGGGATGGACACCGGCACGATCACGCCGCTGCTCAAACGGATGGAACAGCTCGGCCAGGTTACCCGGAAGCGTGACTCGCAGGATGAACGGCGCGTTCTCGTGGAACTGACGCCTGCAGGAGCTGCACTGCAGAACGCCGTCTGGGCAGTGCCCGACCGGATTGCCTCGGCATGCCGGATGACCGAACAGCGGGCGGACAATCTTCGCGAGGAGCTCGACCAGTTGGGACGTCCGGCCGTGCCGATCGCCGACCCGACAGAGCCGAGCTTGCAGACCGCCTGATCTTTTCAATCTCCCTATCGATGTGGAAAAACCGGATGATATTAAACCTCGAAGACCGACCCTCGCCGATCGCGGCCGAACCTCGCCACGAGGCGCCTACGATGACCGTTGCCGAAGCCGTCGCCAGCCGGCGATCGATCCGTGCTTTTACGGACGAGCCCATCCCGTTTGATACGATCAGGCATGTCATGGAGCAGGCGCGCTGGGCGCCGTCCGGCTGCAATTTCCAGCCTTGGGAAGCGACGGTGCTGACGGGCGCACCGCTCACGGCGCTCAGGGAGCGCTTAATGGCCAGCCTGCCCGACGATCCTCAGGAGTATGATTTTGCGGCACCTGGGCAGGTGGACAAGTACAAGTCGAGACTGACGACGTTTGCATCAGCGATGCATGCCGCGAACGGCATCGCGCGCGACGACGCCGAAGGGCGTGCGGCTTGGGGGAGGCGCAACGTTCGGGCGTTCGATGCGCCGGTACTGCTGCTGTGTCATTTCCCCAAGATGATGAAGTCCGCGCAATGGTCCGATATGGGCATGTGGCTGCAGACGATCATGCTGCTGGCGCGCGGCGAGGGCCTGGACACCTGTCCATTGGAAGTCCTTGGCATGTACGGTCGCACGATCAAAGATCAGCTCGGGCTCTCCGACGATACGCTGCTGTTCTGTGGCCTGGCCATCGGCCAGCGTGATCCCAAAGCGCCGGCAAACGGCTTCCAGCGCGAGCGCGTGCCGCTGACCGAGCATGTGACGTTCCAGGGCTTCTGATCCGGATGACGACGATCGAACCCTGCTTTCCCGATGCTCGCCGATCTGTTCTCACATGACCTGCCCCTGAAAAACTGGACCAGTCTGCGCTACAATTTTCTCGTTTTGCCCCTGGGCCTTCGAACGAGGAGAGACGATGAAGCGGTCGAAGTTCAGCGAGGCCCAGGTGGCCTTGATCCTGCGGTAGGCAGACGAAGGCGCCACGGTCGGCGAAATCTATCGCAAGGCCGGGATTTCCGAAATGACGTTCTATGTCTGGCGCAAGACGTACGCTAACCGGACGCCATCGGAGATGGGGCGGCTGAAGCAGCTTGGGGACGAGAACGGCTGGCTAATACGCATTGTGGCGGATCTGACGCTGGATCGGAAGATGCTGCAGGATCATCGGCCAAAAGCCAGGACCTGCCCGGTGTCGTCAGCTCGTGGATCATCTGCCGGCGACCTGGCAAGTCAGCATTCGACGGGCGTGCGGAGCGCTGCAGGCGGAACGTTCGAGCGACCATGCCAGTGACTATTCCGAGCTGCGGACCGCTCGATGGCGTCGAGCGTCTCATGTAAGGCTACGGCGTCGCGAAAGCTGGGCGCCGTGCGCGTGCCTGATCGGATGTCCTGGGCGATCAAGGCGTAGAGGTGGGCGACATTGCGGGCGACCGAATTGTCCGGCCAGCCGTCATAGGCCGAGGCAGGCGGCGTCAGCGGCGCCATTTCGCTCGTTTCGCCGTTGGCCCCCCGGATCGACAGCTGGACGATCTGCGCATGGCCGGTCACGCCCGTCACCTGGAGGTCGCCTTGCGTGCCGTTGATCTCCCACAACAGGTTGGTTCCTCTCGACAGGCCCCCGCGATAGTGGATCGAGACCGCCGCGCCGCTTTCAAGCAGGCCCTGCACCAGGACCTGATCATGTGAAGTCATGGGAATCGTCTCGTTCGTATCGGTAACACGAGTTGTGGTTCGGCGATTGATCATGCGCGCGGCCAGGTCGCTGAAACCGCCCAGCACTTCGTGAACACCCGCCAGCGTGTGGCCCAGCGGAATGCTGAGCAGGGTGGCGCCGTTGTTTCTCTCATGAAGGTAGGCATGGGCGGCGTCAGTCTCTGCAGTCCACTGGCCGCCGCTGCCCACCAAGGTCGTCGAGAGCACCTCGCCGACATAGCCGTCAGCGATGAGTTGGCGGAGGTATTCGACCTCCGGGGCGACGCGCATCTGGGTACCGACAGCGGCCACCACGCCCTTCGCCTCGGCCAGGTCAGCCAGATCCTTCGCCTCGGCAAGACCGTTGCCCAACGGCCATTCGCAATAGACGTGCTTGCCGGCGTTCAGCGCCGCCGTCACCAGTTCGCGGTGATGCGGGACTTTGACCGTGACGACGACAAGGTCGATCGCGGGCGAATTCACCAGCGCCTGCGCGTTCTCGAACGCATGCGGCAGGCCGAAGGCGTCGGCGGCGTTCCTGGCGCTGGCCAAGCTGGTGTTGGCGACGCCGACCACTTCATAACTGTCTGGCAAGGCCTTCAGCGCAGGAATATGGGCTGTGGCGGCCCAGTGGGCGCCGGGGTTAAGGCCGATGAATCCGACGCGGATCGGGGTGTCAGTCATGAAAGGCTCCAGTAAGCTGGATTGGACCAGGCCGGTTCATCGAGCCCTGGGCGCGTCAGAACAGACAGAGAGGTCACTCGCCATTCTCGGGCAGGGCGTAGGCGATGAGCGACGTGCCCAACTTGGTGCCCATTGGCACGTGGCCCCCCGAGGCGAGCACGACAAACTGGCGTCCGCTGGCGTTTGACCGATAGGTCATCGGGTTGGCCTGGCCGCCGGCGGGAAGGCGAGCGCTCCAGACTTCCTGACCGTTCCGAATGTCGATGGCGCGGAAGGTGCGCTCCTGAACGGCGGCGATGAAGACGAGGCCGCCGCGCGTAACCACCGAGCCGCCGACGTTGGGCAGGCCCATCGTGATTGGCAGTTGGGACGCGATCCCCATCGGCCCGCTGTCTCGCGCCGTTCCGAGGGGCCGGTTCCAGATGACCTTGCCGGAGCGAAGATCGACCGCGGTGATCAGACCCCATGGCGGAGCGTTGCACGGCGTCTTCAGCACGCCGAGGAAGGGCTGGATATCAGCCGCAACGGGGGTATTCAACATCGCCTGGGCCAGCGCCGGGTTGGCGTGTGGATCGACACCGACGATGCCCACGCCGCGCTGGTTGGCCTCCGCACGCGTGATCAGTTGATCGTAGTTGGGCATCCGGTTGGAGTTTACGATCATCACCATGCGGTCGGTGTCCACCGAGACGCTGCCCCAGTCACTGCCGCCCAGATAGCCGGGCGAGACCAGATTGGGCCGCTCGATCTGGGGCGGGGTGAAGAGGCCTTCGTAGCGTGCCTGCTTGAACTTGATGCGGCACATCATCTGGTCCAGCGGGGTGACGCCCCACATGTCGGCCTCGGTGATCAGCGGTCCCCGGAATGAGGGCATGGCGACCGAGAAGGGCTGGGTCGGCGACAGCCGCTCGCCGGGGGCGATGGGGCCCTGCGGGACGGGGAGCTCGCGCACCTCGCGAACGGGCTGGCCAGTGCGGCGATCGAGAACGAACACGTCTCCTCGCTTGGTCGGCTGAATCAGGACCGGAACGACTTGGCCGTTTAGGGGAAGGTCAATCAGGGTCGGCTGCGAGCCGAGGTCATAATCCCACAGGTCGTGATGGACAGTGCGGAAGCGCCAGCGGCGTTCGCCGGTTTGGGCGTCGAGCGCGAGAACTGAGGAGGTGATGTCCTCGTCGAACGGTCGCCGCTGGGCGCCGTAGTAGTCCGGCACGGCGTTGCCCATCGGCAGATAGACCATGCCCAGTTGCTCGTCAGCGCTGATCGGCGCCCAGCTGTTCGGGGTCGACAGGGTGTAGTGCTCGCCCGGTTCCGGTTCGCCGTGCTCGCCGGGGCGGCCGACGTCATAGGCCCAGGAAAAGCGACCGGTGACGGCGTCGTAACCCCGGATCACGCCCGAGGGCTCTCCCCAATACTGGCCGTCCATCACGGCGCCGCCGAGAACAATTTTGCCGCGTACGATCTGGGGGGCCGAGCTGACGTAGTAGTAGCCGGGCTTAACCTCGCCCAAGCCGGTCATTAGACTGGTCCTGCCGTCGTCGCCGAAGCCAGGGCACAACGCGCCGGTGCGGGCGTCGAGGGCGAGCAGATTGGCCTTGCGGCTCACCCACAGTATGCGTTCGACGCAGGCGCCGGTCGCCGCAGGGTCGGGCAGTCGATAATAGGCGACCCCACGGCAGACGCCCGGTGACGCAGCCCCGTCGGCCGCCTGTTCGCTGTGAGTCCAGCGACGCTGACCCGTCTCCGCGTCGAGGGCGATGACGGTATCATAGGGGGTGCAGACATAGAGGGTATCGCCGATCTTGAGCGGCGTTACTTCGAGACTGCCCATCTTGCCCCCCGGGGCGGGACCAAGGTCAGCGGTCCAGGCCACCTTCAGCCCGCTAACCGTGTCGGGCGTGAGTTGGTCCAACGGACTGAAACGCGATCCGCCCTGATCGCCGCCCCAATGGAGCCAGTCGCCGGAGGCGTCTCCAGCGGACGCTGGAATTGCTTGTGGAAGTCTCTCCTGAGTCCCTGCCTGGAAGATCGGGTCGATGACCGGCGGCTTCAGAGCATGAAGACCTGAGCCGAGCACGATCGCCGCCACGAGACCCCCGAGGGCGACCAATTTCGGCGATGCCCAACGTCTGCGCAACGCGGCAGTGTTCGCCCGACTGGGCAGTCGACCGATGGCCGGCACGAGGAGGCCAAGGCCCAAGACTGTTGGTGCAACCAAACGCGGGACGAGGCCCCACGGATTAAAGCCGACCTCCCAGAGCGACCAGCCAATAGTGGCGATCAGCATAGCGGCGTAGACCCACACGCCGCGTCGATCCCCTCGCCACAGCAGCATGCCGCTTGCGATCACAGCAAGGCCAGTCAAGAGGTAGTAGGGTGATCCGCCTAGACCCACGAGCCAGCCGCCGCCACCCGCCAGGAACACGCCTATCGCGATAAGGAGGGCGGCGTAGGCTCGCCGTATCCAAGCGGAACCTGGCGTCAAATGTTGCTGCATCATGGCGGTGTCTCGCGGCTACCTTTCAGCCAACGTAGATCCCGTCAAAATAAAGCACAAGGTCGTGCCTTTATGCTGGGACAGCAAAACCTCTCATGGCGATGACCCAGGCTTCCTCGAAGGCCTCGTCGGAGAGAACCTCTTCGGGAACCGCTGCACCGTTCAGAACGTGAGACCAGCTTTCGCCAGTCAGTGCGTAGTAGAGATGCGTCGCTATGCGTCGGGACGGTCCCGGATGGATCCGACCCTCATCCTGAGCGTGCCGCACGTGAGGTTCGAGAAAGTCGAGAATGCGCTCCTCAACGGAGGCGAGTTGCGCCCCGACTTCCGGAAAGCGGGTTACCGCTCCGATGCATATGCGGAACATTTGGATCGCAGACGGCGACGTCGCGAACGTTAAGGCCACCTTGGCAGCCTGCCGAATCGCTTCGATCGAATCGGCGTCACGCGGCACCGCTGTTTGCAGTTCGCTGACTAGCTCTTGGGTGTGCAGTTCCAGTGCGTCCTGGAACAGCAAGGCCTTGGATGGATAACGCCGGTAGACCGTGTGCTTGGACACTCGGCATGCGACGGCGACCGCGTCCATGGATGTCGTCTCGTAGCCCTGTTCGAGGAACATCAGCAGCGCGGTAGAAATGATGCTTGAGGTAAGCTCCGCTGCCTGCTTCGAACTGGGGCGGCCTCGGCGCTTGGTAGGGGGCGAAGTAGGCATGGCTGTGAGCTCCGAGCCTGAGGCGAGTTAGAACAGGTGGCTCGATCAAGTGGGACTGGCAGGAGGTGGTCCGATGTGCAAGTCGTGGTGCGTGGATGCGCGAGGACGCTGCCCTGAGCCAGAGCTTTTGCCTGGAGTGCTGGAAAGCCCGTTCTCATTTTGAACGGACCAAGCCCGTCGACATGCTCGATCACAAACCCGGGTGCGATGCCTCATGGAGTGCAATCGGCGAAAACTTCCGCAGCGCCAACGACCCGGGGGACAGAAATGCCGGCTTGGGCCAGCGGCGCGTAGCTGGCGATCTCCTCGTTCAGGATTGCGAGTTGCAGCGGGGGCCAGCACACCATGGACCACCAGCATGCCCCACTGCGGGTACGTCACCGACGGGTAGCAGGTGTTGAAGTTCGTTGGTGCAGCCGTGCCGGCGCCTTTAGTCTGCGACACAGCCACGGTCGTGGCGGATAAGCCGTGCGCACGCAGTTGGTCAAGAAAGTCCTGTATCGTTCTCATCGCGTCTTTTGCGAGCGCAGTAGATTTAGGATGGTGTCGCGACCCCACTCCGACTGCTCCCCGCCAAAGGTTTGTCGTCCGATCGGCGGCCCTCTGCTATCAGATGTCAGCACGCATTGGGAATGAGTTCACCGGTCGCGAGCGCCGCCGATAGTTATAGAGGGGACAGAAAGGCGCACTTACACGACTCGCCGTGATGCTCTCACGAAGAGATGTAAGTTGGGATTTGAATTATCCATACTGCCTTTGGTGCGTCATTTTGGCCTAAGCTGCTCCAAAACGTCTCGAAAGATACAGTCATCACGGATTTTTGATCCTGACTAATTCTTCAGGTTTTTCAACGGCCATCAAATCCGACGGCTGATTGGCGGGTATCGTAAATCTTTCAATGCAAAATAGCTAATGTCGTCAACTACTTGTTTGACTTTCAAGTAATCGAGTGGGAATA
>NZ_JAEMRD010000111.1 GCF_016463485.1 Brevundimonas sp. | reverse complement strand
GGGCAGGGCGGGTCTACGCCTTCGTTCCGAACCAGACGGCGGCGCGCGAGAACGCGTTCGGCGATGCCCTGGCGGCGGCCTATCCCAATGTGAACCGGATCACCGGCGACCTCGACGTCATGACCTTCCCGGAGCCGCTGGACGTGGTCTTCATGGGTCAGGAATACCACGACTTCGTCATCCCCCGCTTCAATGTCGATGTGGCCAAGATGAACGCCCAGGTGTTCGCCGCGCTCAAGCCCGGCGGCCTCTATGTCATCCTGGACCATCAGGCTGCGCCGGGCGCAGGCACGTCCGTGGTCGGCACCCTGCACCGCATCGAGGGCTCGGCCCTGCGTGCCCAGGTCGAGGCGGCCGGCTTCATCTTCGACGGCGAGACGACGGCGGTGGCCAACCCGGACGACGACCATTCCCTGTCGGTCTTCGACGAAGCCATCCGGGGCAAGAGCGACCAGTTCGTCTATCGCTTCAGGAAGCCCGGGTAACAACTCGCGTCGATCCGACGTACAGTAAGGCAAGGGCGCAGTCAGGCGCCGATGAGGGAGGGTTTCATGCGTCGCTCACTGATCCTGGTCGCGTCGATCGCGGCCCTGGCCGTTTCCGGCGTCTCGTCGGCGCGCGTCGTCGATGGCCACATGGAGGCGCGGTCCTATGCCGCTGTCCTGGCCGACCCGGTTCGCCCGGCCGAGGACCGTGCCCGCGACGAGGCCCGCCACACCGCCGAAACCCTGGCCTTCGCCCATGTCGCGCCGGGCCAGAAGATCGCCGACATGATCATCGGCGGCGGCTATTTTACCCGCGTCTTCTCGTCCGCCGTTGGTCAGACAGGTCACGTCACCGCCTGGCAGCCCGCCGAGTTCATCGGCTTTTCCGCCGACTACGGGACCAGCATCACCAAGGTCGATGAACTGGCCAATGTCGATGCGATCCGTTCGCGGATCGGTGCCCCGGAGTTCCCGGCCGGGCTGGACCTGATCTTCACGGCGCAGAACTACCATGACCTCCACCTGACGCCATTCGGCCCGGATACGGCGACCAGGGTCAATGCGGCGGCCTTCGCGGCGCTGAAGCCCGGCGGCCTGTATGTCATCGTCGACCACCATGCGGCTGCCGGCACCGGGATAACCCAGGCCAACACCCTGCACCGCATCGACATCGAGGCAGTGAAGACTGAGGTTCAGGCCGCAGGCTTTGTGCTGGACGGCGAGAGCGATATCCTGGCCAAAGCCACCGATCCGCTGACGGCCAACGTCTTCGATGCGGCGATCCGGGGCCAGACCAGCCAATTCATGCTCCGCTTCAAGAAGCCTGAGTGACTTTGAGAACCGTTATCAATTAAGGGTTTGCGGCGTTTTGTCCTTGCGGATTCGTGGACAGAAAGCGCCAATCGGCGCAAAGACCCGCCACGTTTTTTGCGCGCGAAAGATCGCTCTCCGAAAGATCGCCCAAGGTGTTCGACTACAAGGCCGCATTCGAATCCGCAGTCGACCAGGTAAAGGGCGAAGGTCGCTATCGCGTCTTCGCCGACCTGAAACGCGTACGCGGAGAGTTCCCCAGGGCCGTGCGCCGCCGCGACGACGGGACCGAGCAGGACGTCGTGATCTGGTGCTCGAACGACTACCTCGGCATGGGCCAGCATCCGGCGGTGCTTCAGGCCATGCAGGCAGAGATCGACGCCGTGGGTGCCGGTGCCGGCGGCACGCGCAACATTTCCGGCACGACACGGTCTGCCGTCGATCTGGAAGCCGAGCTGGCCAGCTGGCACCAGAAGGAAGCGGCGCTTCTGATGACCTCGGGCTATGTGGCCAACGAGGCGACCCTGACGACCCTGCAACGCATCCTGCCGGGCCTGATCACCTTTTCCGATTCGCTGAACCACGCCTCGATGATCGCGGGCATCCGCAACGGCGGCGGCGAACGGCACGTCTTCCTGCACAACGACCTCGAACACCTTGAGAGCCTGCTTGCCGCAGCGCCCGCCGATGCCCCCAAGCTGATCGCCTTCGAGAGCGTCTATTCGATGGACGGCGACATCTCCGACCTGGCCGGCACCATTGCCCTGGCCCGGAAATACGGGGCCATGACCTATCTGGACGAGGTCCATGCGGTCGGCCTGTACGGCGCGACCGGCGCGGGCGTCGCCGAGCGTGACGGAGTGCTCAATGGCATCGACATCATCGAATGCACCCTGGGCAAGGCCATCGGCGTCATGGGCGGCTACATCGCCGCCGATGCCGTGATCATCGATGCTGTGCGGTCGTGGGCCTCGGGCTTCATCTTCACGACTTCCCTGCCGCCCGCCCTGACCGCCGGAGCCCTGGCCTCGGTGCGGCACCTGAAGGCCCACCCCGAACTGCGCGTGGCTCACCAGGAGCGCGCCCAGACGCTCAAGGACCGCTTCGCTGCCGCCGGCATCCCGGTCATGCCGAGCGAGAGCCACATCGTCCCGGTCTTCGTCGGCGACCCGGTCCACACCAAGATGATCTCGGACATGCTGCTCGAAGAGTTCGGCGTCTACGTCCAGCCGATCAACTATCCGACGGTGCCCAAGGGCACCGAACGCCTGCGCTTCACGCCTTCGCCCAACCACGACGACGGCATGATGGACGCCCTGGTCAGCGCGATGGACAAGCTCTGGACCCACTGCCACATCGCCCGGATGCCGGCGGCGGCCTGATGGCGGACGGCCTCGGCGAGGTCATCGTCGAATCCACCCGCAACGGGACCTATCTGAAGGTCACCGCCGTCCATGTGGCGACCGGCACGGAGGCGACCGCCGTCGGCCCCGCAGTGGAACCCAGAGCCGTCGAACGGCTCGCCATCGCCAAGCTTCAGCGTCTGTTGTCGCGGCCCTGACACTACATGTTGTGGTGGCACCCTGTCGGGCCTAGATAGGCGCACCGTTTCAGACTGCTCTCAGGACCGCCGCCCGTGACCGCATCCTTCGTCCACGACGCCTATTTCTCCAAGACGCTGGCCGACGCCGATCCGGATGTCTTCGGCGGCATCACGGGCGAGTTGCATCGCCAGCAGGAACAGATCGAACTGATCGCTTCCGAGAATATCGTCTCGAAGGCGGTGCTGGAGGCGCAAGGGTCGGTCCTGACCAACAAATACGCCGAGGGCTATCCCGGGCGGCGCTACTACGGCGGTTGCGAATACGTCGACATCACCGAGAACCTGGCGCGTGAACGGGCCAAGGAATTGTTCGGCTGCGCCTTCGCCAACGTCCAGCCCCACTCGGGTGCCCAGGCAAACCAGGCGGTGTTCTTCGCCCTGTTGCAGCCCGGCGACACCTTCCTGGGCATGGACCTGGCCTGTGGCGGCCACCTGACGCACGGTTCGCCGGCCAATCAGTCGGGCAAATGGTTCCGGCCCGTGACCTACAAGGTCCGCGAGGACGACAATCTGATCGACTACGACCACGTCGCCGAAATGGCGCTGAAGGAAAAGCCCAGGCTGATCGTGGCGGGGGCCTCGGCCTACAGCCGTCACATCGACTTCAAGCGCTTCCGCGAGATCGCCGACAGCGTCGGGGCCTATCTCATGGTCGACATGGCCCACTATGCGGGTCTGGTGGCGGGAGGGGCCTATCCCGATCCCCTGCCTCATGCCCATGTCGTGACCACGACCACGCACAAGACCCTGCGCGGCCCGCGCGGCGGCATGATCCTGTCCAACGACATCGAGCTGGGCAAGAAGATCAACTCGGCGGTCTTCCCCGGCCTGCAAGGTGGGCCGCTGGAACACGTCATCGCCGCCAAGGCCGTCGCCTTCGGCGAAGCGCTGAAGCCCGAGTTCAAGCTGTATGCAAAACAGGTCGTCGCCAACGCCCAGGCGTTGTCGGCGGTGCTGATCGAGCGGGGCCTGGCGGTCGTGTCGGGTGGCACCGACAGCCATATTGTCCTGGTCGACCTGCGGCCCAAGAGCGTGACCGGCAAGGCGACCGAGCTTCAGCTCGAACATGCCCTGATGACCTGCAACAAGAACGGCGTGCCGTTCGACACCGCTCCGTTCACCGTGACCTCGGGCGTTCGCCTGGGCACACCGGCGGGCACCACCCGCGGTTTCGGCGTCGAGGAGTTCCAGTCGATCGGCCACTGGATCGCCGATGTCGTCTCCTCGATGAACGGCGGCGACGAGGCCGATCCGGCCGTGATCGCCGAGGTCGCGGCCAAGGTGCGCGAACTGACGCGCCGCTTCCCGATCTACGGATAGGCCTACGATGAAGTGCCCGTTTTGCGGCCATCAGGATACGCAGGTGAAGGACAGCCGACCGTCGGACGACGGCTCGGCCATCCGGCGTCGGCGGTCCTGCCCGCAATGCAGCGGGCGGTTCACGACCTTTGAGCGGGTCCAGTTGCGTGAACTGGTCATCCTGAAACGCAACGGCCGCCGCGCCCCGTTCGACCGCGACAAGCTGGAGCGGTCCCTGTCGGTCGCCCTGCGCAAACGCCCGGTCCAGGCCGAACAGGTCGAGCAGCTGGTCAGCCGGATCACGCGTCAACTCGAAAGCCTGGGCGAAACCGAGATCGCCTCCAGCGTCGTAGGGGATTTCATCATGAAGGCGCTCAAGAGCGTCGATGAAGTGGCCTATGTGCGATATGCCTCGGTCTACAAGGACTTCCGGCACACGGGGGATTTCGCGCGATTCCTGGGTGACGAAGGCCTGGACGAAAGCTGATGGCCCCTGCTGAAACGCGACCGCGTGTGACCCTCAAGATCGCGACCTCCCTGGATGGACGCATCGGCACCTCCTCGGGCGAGAGCCAGTGGATCACGGGTCCCGAAGCCCGGCTCCAGGGCCATCGATTGCGCAGCCAGAGCGACGCCGTTCTGGTCGGCGTTGAGACGGTCCTGGCCGACGATCCGCGCCTGACCGTCAGGCTGCCGGAGGGCGAGGTGCCCGGACGCAATCCTCTGAGAGTCGTACTCGACAGCCGGCTGCGCACGCCGCCGTTCGCCCGGCTGGCGGTCGAGGGCACCCTGATCGTCACGACCCGCGATCCGGCCTCGACAGGGCCGATCGGCGCGGCCGAGATCGTCCGGGTCGCAGGCGACGCCCAGAATCGCCCGACGATCGCCGCCGTCATGGCCCTGCTGGCCGAGCGCGGCGTCAAGGAGCTGATGATCGAGGGCGGCGGCCGGGTGGCGGCCTGTTTCGTCACGGCCGGGCTGGTGGACGCGATCGAGTGGTTCCGGGCGCCGATCCTGCTGGGCGGAGACGGACGCCCCGGGGTCGCCGCCCTGTCCCTGGCGCGACTGGCCAACGCCCCCAAGTACCGGCGCCTTGCGGTCGAGGCCCTGGGTGACGACCTGTGGGAACGCTACGAAAGGCATTCCTGATGTTCACGGGCATCGTCACAGACATCGGCCGCGTCCGCGCGGTGCGGCAGACCGAGCGCGACCGTCGCTACGAGATCGAGACAGCCTGGAACGTCTCAGGCATCGACCTGGGTGCCTCGATCAGCCATGCGGGTTGCTGCCTGACGGTGGTCGAGCGGCTCGACGGCGCCTTCGCGGTCGAGGTCTCGGGCGAGACGCTGGACAAGACGACGCTGGGGCGTTGGGAAACCGGCGACCGGGTCAATCTGGAGCGCGCCGCCAAGCTCGGCGACGAGATGGGCGGCCATGTCGTGTCGGGCCATGTCGATGGCCTGGGAACTGTGGTTTCGATCGAACCGGTCGGTGGATCGCACAAGGTCGTGGTCGAGGCCCCCGAGCCCCTGCATCGCTATATCGCCGCCAAGGGCTCGATCACGGTCGATGGGGTGTCGCTGACGGTCAATGCCGTGGACGGCCGTCGCTTCGACCTGAACATCATCCCGCACACCTGGGACGCGACGACGCTGGGCACCCTCAAGGTCGGTGATCCGGTCAATCTCGAGATCGACATGCTGGCGCGATACCTCGCGCGGTGGCAGGAGACGGCGTGATGCAACTCGCCAGCAATATGAACGACAGCCCGATCAGCCCGATCGAGGATATTCTCGAGGACGCCCGAAACGGCCGTCCCTACATCCTCGTGGATGCTGAAGACCGCGAGAACGAGGGCGATGTCATCATCCCGGCCCAGTTCGCCACGCCCGACCAGATCAACTTCATGGCCCGCCATGCGCGCGGCCTGATCTGCCTGGCCATCACCGCCCAGCGCGCGCGCCAGCTTCGCCTGCCGCCCATGGCGTCGGAAAACCGCGAGAGCATGACGACCGCCTTCACCGTCTCGATCGAGGCGGCCGAGGGTGTGACGACCGGCATCTCGGCGGCGGACCGGGCGCGAACCGTTCAGGTCGCCTCGGACCCGTCCAGGGGGGCCGATGACATCGTCTCGCCGGGCCACGTGTTCCCGCTGGTCGCCCGCGACGGTGGCGTGCTGGTCCGCACCGGCCATACCGAGGCGGCCGTGGACATCAGCCGCATGGCCGGTCTGACCCCCGCGGGCGTGATCTGCGAGATCATGAACGAGGACGGCACCATGGCCCGGATGCCGGACCTGGTCGCCTTCGCCCAACTGCATGGGTTGAAGATCGGCACCATCGCCGACCTGATCGCCTATCGCCGCCGGACCGAACGCTATGTCGAGCGGGTCATGGACACGCCGTTCGAGAGCGTTCACGGCGGGCCGTTCCGGCTGATGCTGTATCGCGACACCATCGAGGGCGGAGAACACGTCGCGCTCGTCCATGGCCGGATCGAGCCGGGCAAACCCGTCGTCGTGCGGATGCACCAGGTCGATTTCGCCGCCGACCTGCTGGGTCACCGCGAGGATCGCCAGAACTATATTCCCGCCGCCCTCAAGGCGATCAGCGGCTCTGCGGAACCCGGCGTCGTGGTGTTCCTGCGCGACCCCTCGCTGCAGAGCCTGGCCGAGCGTCTGGCCGGCGCGGAGCGACCCGCCGTCAGCGATCGTGCCATCAAGGTCTATGGCCTGGGTGCCCAGATCCTTCTGGACCTCGGCGTGCGCGACATGATCGTGATGAGCTCGACCCGCCCGGAACCGACGGCGCTGGAGGGCTACGGCCTGCGCATCGTCGGCTGGCGCGGCATGAACGGAGAAGACCAATCCTGACCGATCCCCCCCGCGTCCTCATCGTCGAGGCGCGCTACTATGACGATCTGGCCGACGCCCTGCTGGACGGGGCCAAGGATGCCCTGCGCGCCCAGGGTGCCGATTTCGACGTCGTGACCGTGCCCGGCGCGCTGGAGGTGCCGACCGCCATCGCCATGGCCGACGAGGCCGGTCGCTTTCCGACCGCACCGCGCTATGACGGCTTCGTCGCACTGGGCTGCATCATTCGCGGCGAGACCTATCATTTCGAGATCGTCTCGGATCAGTCGGCGGCAGGTCTGATGCAACTGGGCCTGAAGGGTCTGGCGATCGGTAACGGCATCCTGACAACCGAGGACGAGGATCAGGCCTGGGCCCGCGCCCGGATCAGCGAGGGCGACAAGGGCGGTGGGGCGGCTCGCGCCTGCATGGACCTGATTGCGCTGCGCAAGCGGTTGCGCGTAGGGCTCGGCGGATGACCGAACCCAACTCCATCCAGGCCGTGCTGCAACAACTGGCCGAGGCAGAAAAGGCCCGGGCCGAACCGCAGCTGAGCTCTCGCCAGCGTCGGGCCCGTACCGTGGCGCGTCTCGCCGCCGTTCAGGCCCTGTACCAGATGGAACTGGCCGGGGAGGGCGTTGAGACGGTCATCTCCGAGTTTTCCAACCACCGCTTCGATGCCGACATTGAGGGCGAGCCCCTGGCCGAGGCCGACGAGGACTGGTTCGCCGGGATCGTGCGCGGCGTCATCGCCGGTCAGCGCGAGATCGATGCCGCGATCAAGGCGCGTCTGGCCTCCAACTGGCGGCTGGAGCGGCTGGACGCCACCCTGCGCGCCCTGTTGCGTTCCGGAGCCTGGGAACTGGCTCACAAGCCGGAAGTGCCGCGCGAGATCGTGCTGGATGAGTATGTCGAGCTGGCCAAGGCCTTCTTCGATGAGGCCGAGGCCAAATTCGTCAATGCCGCCCTCGATGGCGTGGCCCGCGACGTCCGCCCGAAGGCGTAAGCCGCCATGGCCGCGGTCGATGTCGCCGGCGAGTTCGAGACCATCACCCGACTGCTGGCCCCGCTGGCCCATCCGGAGTGGGGCAGGGGGCTGAAGGACGACGTCGCCGTCCTTCCGTCGCGGCCCGGCTACGACCTTGTCCTGACCAAGGACGCCATCGTCGAGGGCGTGCATTTCCTGCCCGACGACCCGCTCGACACCGTGGCGCAGAAGCTGCTTCGCGTGAACCTGTCGGACCTGGCCGCCAAGGGGGCCGAACCGTTCGGCTATCTGCTGGCCTGCCACTGGTCTGAACGCTGCGGCTGGCCCGAACGCGTCGCCTTTGCAGAAGGACTGGCTCGGGACCAGAAGGCGTTCGGGGTGGCCCTGCTGGGCGGCGACACCGTGGTCACGCCGGGACCGGCGTCGTTCTCGCTGACGATGCTTGGCTGGGCCGCCAAGGGGCGCGTCGTGGGCCGCAATGGCGCCCGTCCTGGCCATCTGGTCTTCGTCACCGGCCAGATCGGCGACGGCTTTCTGGGACTGCAGGCGGCGCGCGGCAATCTGAAGCTGGCCCCCGAAAGGCTGACCGCCCTGATCGACCACTACCGTCGACCCATGCCGCAACTGGCCTTCTCTCCGGTGATCCATGACGTCGCCAGCGCGTCTCTGGACGTTTCGGACGGGCTGGTCGCTGACCTCGGCCATATCGCTTCGGCCAGCGGCGTGGGGATCGAGATCGACCTGGAACTGACCCCTCTGTCCCTCGCCGGCCAGGCCTGGTTCGACAGCCGGGTCGATGAACAGGCGGCCCTGGAGCAGCTGGCGACCGGCGGCGACGACTACGAGATCGCCTTCACCGCTCCTGCCCCGGACGAAGCCGTGCTGCGACGTGAGGCCGAACGGCGGCACGTCCGCCTGACCAGACTGGGCCGGGTTACGGAGGGGCAGGGGGTGACCACGCGGTTCGGGGGCCAGCCGATCACCTTGTCGAAACCGGGCTTCACTCACGGCTAGGCTCGAAACCCAATCCTAACGGCTGAGCTGTAGGGTCCGATGATGCGCCGCAGAGACCTCATCGCCGTCGGAACCGTCGCCCTCGCGGGTGCCGCCGCCACATCCGCCCTGGCCAGCGAAAGCGCCGCCCCGGCCGAGGGCGTGACCCTGAACATCAGCGGTGTCGGCCTGCCGGTCGTCGCCGACGGCCGCCTGCGCAACTACGTCTTCGTCACGGTCAAACTGACCCTGGCCCCGGGCGCCGACGCCACGGCCATGCGGGGCAAGGATCCCTTCTTTCGCGACGCCCTGGTCCGGACGGCCCACCGCGCGCCCTTCACTGTGCCCGGCGACTGGACGCGGCTCAACGAGAACGCCATCAACGCCGCCATGATGGCCATCGCCAATGTGGTGTCGGGTCCCGGCTCGGTCGTGAAGTCCGAAGTCCTGATGCAGACCCCTCGTCGTCGCACCGGAGTGCCCGGAGGCGCCTGAATTTGTTCCGCTTGCGTCATCGCGCCGCATTTGGCACGGTCTGTGGGCAATTCCCGAGTGGGCGCAAACTCAGCGTCCGATGCGCCCGGGGGGTACCGGAAGGCGGACAGAGGTCATAAGGCCCGCCGCGCCAAGGAGCCGGGGGCTTTTTAGGCACGGAAACGCCAATGAATCACATACTCACGCTGGCCTTCGGGGCCGGCGTTCTGGGAGTCCTGTACGGGGCGATCCAGACCTTCGTCCTGATGAAAGCCGGGACGGGCAACGACAAGATGCGAGAGATCGCCGCCGCCATCCAGGAAGGGGCGTCGGCCTATCTGAAGCGGCAGTATTTCACCATCGGTATCGTCGGCGTGGTCGTTCTGATCGCGGCCTGGCTGTTGATCGGACCCTATGCGGCGGCCGGCTTCCTGATCGGGGCGGTGCTGTCGGGCGCGGCCGGTTACGCCGGGATGCTGATCTCGGTGCGGGCTAACGTGCGCACAGCCCACGCGGCATCTCAGAGCCTGGCCAAGGGCCTGGACCTGGCGTTCCGCTCGGGCGCCATTACCGGCATGTTCGTGGCGGGCGGGGCCCTGATGGGGGTCGCCGGCTATTTCGCCGTCCTGGTCGTGCACATGGGCCTGGAGCCGACGAGCCGCGAGGTCGTCGACGGCCTGGTGGCCCTGGGCTTCGGGGCCTCGTTGATCTCGATCTTCGCCCGTCTGGGCGGCGGCATCTTCACCAAGGGCGCCGACGTGGGCGGCGACATGGTGGGCAAGGTCGAGGCCGGCATCCCCGAGGATGATCCCCGCAACGCCGCGACCATCGCCGACAACGTCGGCGACAACGTCGGCGACTGCGCCGGCATGGCCGCCGACCTGTTCGAAACCTATGCGGTCGCGACCGTGGCGACCATGGTCCTGGCCGCCATCTTCTTCCGGGGTTCGGAGTATGTCGGGGCCATGATGCTGCTGCCGCTGGCGATCTGCGGCGTCTGTATCGTGACCTCGATCATCGGCAGCTTCTTCGTGCGGCTCGGCAAGAGCCAGAACATCATGGGAGCCCTGTATCAGGGCCTGATCGTCACGGGCGTCCTGTCGGTCGGCGCGGTCTGGTGGGTGATCTCGCAACTGGTTCCGGATGCGATCACGACCACGGGCGGGCTGGTCATCCAGCCGATGAGCCTGTTCTGGGCCGGGGTCGTGGGCCTGGCCGTCACCGCCGCCATCGTGGTGGTGACGGAGTTCTACACCGGCTCCAACTTCCGCCCCGTGCGGTCGGTGGCCCAGGCCTCGGTCTCGGGACACGGCACCAATGTGATCCAGGGTCTGGCGGTTTCGCTGGAATCGACGGCCCTGCCGGCGCTGACCATCATCGTCGGCATCATCGCGGCCTTCCAGCTGGCGGGTCTGTTCGGCATCGCCATCGCCACCACGACCATGC
>NZ_JAEMRD010000235.1 GCF_016463485.1 Brevundimonas sp. | reverse complement strand
GCCCAGCCAAAGCCCTTGGCATAGGGCATGGAGATGGCGTTGCCGTCGTTGATCTGGCCGAACAGGAAGGCGTCGGTCGGGTCGATCACCAGACCGCAGAACACGCCGGGCATGGCGTTGCAGGCCAGCATCGAGCCCATGCCCGTGCCGCAACCCGTCACGACGAAATCGGCCGCGCCGGAATTCAGCAGGATACCGGTCAGCAGGCCGTTCATGACGTAGGTCAGCGAGGCCTTATCCTCGGCGGTGTACATACCGTAGTTGAACACCTGGTGGCCCAGGGGCTCGGCGACCGTGGTCAGGGCGTCGTGGATGACCGCGTTCTTGGCGGCCTGGCTGTTCTCGGTGATGAGAGCGATTTTCATGGGTGTTTCCTCGCGGGGTTGGACAGGAAGTGGGCGAAGAGCGAGGCCTCTGCAAGAGGTCCGGGCTGATCCCCGCCGTCTGGTTCTGCCTGTTGCATCTGCCTATGACACCGGTTACCTATACGCACAACCCGAATCCGGCCTGAAGTCCCTCGACAGGGCTGAGCTGGACCTGTGAACCAAGGTAGGAAGCCGACCATGACCACCCCCTTCGACCTGACCGGCAAGGTCGCCCTCGTCACCGGCGGCAACACGGGCCTGGGCCAGGGCATCGCGCTCGCCCTGGCTGACGCCGGGGCAGACATCGCCTCGGTCGCCCTGTCGGATTCGGACGACACCGTCGGCCAGGTCCTGGCCAAGGGCCGCAAGGCCGTCTCGCTGCAGGCCGATCTGACCTCGATCGAGCCGGTCGGCCGTATCGTCGAGGAAACCCTGGCCGCGTTTGGCCGGATCGACATCCTGGTCAACAACGCCGGCCTGATCCGCCGGGCCGACGCCGTCGACTTCACCGAGGCCGACTGGGACCTGGTGATGAACATCAACCTGAAGACGGTCTTCTTCATGAGCCAGGCGGTCGCCCGCCAGTTCATCAAACAGGGCGACGGCGGCAAGATCATCAACATCGCCTCCATGCTGTCCTTCCAGGGCGGCATCCGGGTGCCGTCCTACACGGCCTCCAAGTCGGGCGTAGCGGGCCTGACCAAGCTGATGGCCAACGAATGGGCCCCGCACGGCATCACCGCCAACGCCATCGCCCCCGGCTATTTCGCCACGGCCAACACCCAGGCCCTGCGAGAGGATCCCGTGCGTTCGGCCGAGATCCTGGGCCGCATCCCTGCCGGTCGCTGGGGCAAGCCGTCCGACCTCGGCGGCGCCGCCGTCTTCCTGGCCAGCGAGGCCTCGGACTATGTCCAGGGTGCCATCCTGCCCGTCGATGGTGGCTGGCAGGCGCGCTGATCCCGCGCTAGTTTCCGCCGCATGACCGGGTCCCCGAACGCTGCCGCAGGTGGCCGAATTCTCTGCTTTGGCGAGATGCTGCTGCGCCTCAATCCGCCCGAGGGTGAGGTGCTGATGCAGGGGCCGACCCTGACGGTGCGTCCCGGCGGGGCCGAGGCCAATGTCGCCGTCTCGCTGGCCCGCTACGGCGCGCAAACGGCGATGGCCACCGTCCTGCCCGACAACGGGCTTGGCCGGGGTGCCCGTGACGAGGTCCGCAAGCACGGCGTCGACACGTCCGGCATCGTCTTCAGGCCCGGCCGGATGGGCCTGTATTTCATGACGCCCGGCGCCGTCCGCCGTCCGGCCGACGTCCTCTACGACCGTGCCGGATCGGCCTTCGTCGAGCACGTCGATACCGCCTTCGACTGGCCGTCGCTGCTGGACGGGGTCGAATGGCTGCACGTTTCGGGCGTGACTCCGGCGGTCGGCCCGAACGGTACCCGTGCTGCCATCCAGGCCGTCGAGGCGGCTGAAAGGGCAGGGGTCAAGGTCTCGTTCGATGGCAATTTCCGCGGCAAGCTGTGGGGCGAGTGGGCCGGCGACCCGCCCGCGACGCTGGGCCGGATGCTGGCCACGGCCTCGATCGCCTTCGCCGACGAACGCGACTTCGCCCTGGTTCTGGGCCGCACCTTCGACGACCCCAACCCGCATCAGCGTCGTCGCCTGGCCGCCGCCGCCGCCTTCGAGGCCTTCCCGAAACTGGACCGCATCTGCTGCACCCTGCGGGTTCAGGACAGCGTCGCCGACCAGGCCCTGTCCGCCGTCATGCTGACCCGCGACGGCCAGGTGGACGCGGCGCCGATCCATATGGCCGGGGTCATCGACCGCGTCGGCGGCGGCGACGCCTTCGCCTCCGGCGTGCTGTTCGGTGTGTGGAGTGGCTGGCCGAACGAAGAATCCCTCGCCTTCGGCCTCGCCGCCGCCGGCTTGAAACACTCGGTCCACGGTGACTTCAACCTGTTCACCTCGGCCGACGTCCGCGCCGCGATGGACGCCGACGGTTTCGACATCAAGCGGTAGGGCAGTCCCGGTCCGGCCGGTGACGTTTCTCCTCCCCGTCGCGAAGCGATGGGGAGGTGGCGCGGCCCTTCTTCAGGGCCGTGACGGAGGGGGCGACGAGGTCTGACCGGTGGGGATTCTCGAAGCGATCGAGGTGCGTCCGGCGCCCCCAATTTTCAGCACCGAGTCGCCCCCTCCGTCAGCTCGCAAGAGGCTCGCTGCCACCTCCCCATCGCTGCGCGACAGGGAGGAGACGGCTGCTCCAGCACCTCCAACTTTCAAACTTCGAGCCACCAATCGCTTGCCCCGCAACGGATTGCAGATTTCTGACCCTCTCAAACCCGCCTAGGTATCCCACGCCGCTATACTGCCCTTCGTCCCGTCGCGGGGAAGGGCGCAAGGCCTTGCGATCTT
>NZ_JAEMRD010000234.1 GCF_016463485.1 Brevundimonas sp. | reverse complement strand
TCCGCCTGATCCAGAACTGAGGCTTCGCGCCTTGCCCCGATGCACGCCTTGGGCGAGACTCGCCCGATGAAGACTTCGATCGATCATCTGCCGCCGCGCAAGCAGGTGGAACTGCGCCGGGTGGTCGAGGTGATCCGCGAGTCGTTCGCCGAAACCGTCTCGACCCGTCGGGCCGAGCGGCTGAAGAACGGCAAGATCCTCAAGATCATCCTCTACGGATCGTATGCGCGCGGCGATTGGGTCCATGATCCGGTCGGACGCTACTTCTCGGATTTCGATCTGTTGATCGTTGTCGATCATGAGGATCTGACCGACGGCGAGTTCTGGCATGACGCCGAGAACAAGCTGATGCCGGGCGAGACCCTGATCCGCACGCCGGTGAGCCTGATCGTGCACAGCCTCGACGACGTGAATGAACAACTGGATCGCGGGCGCTATTTCTGGGCCGACATCGTGCGCGAGGGGATCGTTCTGTTCGACACGCCGGGCGCCAAGCTGCGCAAACCGGCGGACCTGAAAGCGCAGGTCGCCTTGGCCGAAGCCGAGGAGTTCTTCGCCGACTGGATGGCTAGTTCGCGGGAGTTCCAAGCCGGCGCCGCCTTCTACGTTGAGCGCGACAACAACAAGCTGGCGGCCTTCAGTCTTCATCAGGCGAGCGAGCACCTCTACCACTGCGTCTTGCTGGTGGTGACGCTCTATAGCGGCAAGGCCCACAACCTCGCCTTCCTGCGCAAGAAGTGCGAGGCCATAGACCCCCGCATGGCCGAGGCTTGGCCGCGCGAGACCAAGTTCGAGCGCCGGTGCTTCGAGTTGCTGCGCGAAGCCTATGTGAAGGCGCGCTACTCCAAACACTACAAGATCAGCGCCGAGGAACTGACCTGGCTGACGCAGCGCGTCGAGGTGTTGCGGGCCCTTGCGACGGCCGTCTGTGCGGAGCGGCTGGCCCATCTGCGTGAAGCGGCGAGCCATGACCCTGCCGCGTGATCTGATCCCGCCCAGCATGCGCGCGACGTTGGACGCGGCCAGACGGATAGCCGATCCGTTCGAGGATGTTCGCCGACAGCATGACATGCTGCGCGCGAGCGGCGCGCTCGGCATCGCCGAGCGCATGAAAATGGACACTCCGCTGGCCTACGCCGCGATGGGTCGACACCCGTTCATGGACCGGACGCAGGGCGTCGGAGCCCTGATGAGGGCTCAGGCCGACGCGGATCGCATCTATCGGGCCGCCTTTCCGAATGGCCTGATTGAACAGGCCGAAAGGATCGCCGAACTATCCAGGGGCTTCGCCCTACCGGATGTTCTGGAGGGCTTCAGGACACCCACGGACAGTTTCGTGGATCGCATACTGCGGCTCAATGACAGTGGTCTCGGCGCGAGCGCCCTGGCGATTGGGCGGCCCGCCCAGATCGAAGCCTTCGCGCGCGCGTCGGCTATGGCGGACATGTTCGCCGAGAGCGACCGGCTGACGCGTGGCGTGCGGGAAGCGGTCGGGGCCTTCTCCATCACGGAGATGCCGCAGTTCGCCAATCTGGCGGGCTATCGCAGTTTCCTCGACGCGGCGGGCCTGCGGCTGTCGCACTGGCCGAAACGGCGTCTGTTGACGATGGCCGAGAAGCGGCGTCGCCTGAAAGCGCGCCTCCAGGCCAACTCGGCTCCGCCTCACGTGAAGCGGGCCAAGACCCTGGTGCACCGCTACGAGCTGACCCTGCGGGAAATCCTCGATGCGGTGATGGCGGAAACCTACGGCGAGGACTGGGCGGACGAGCGCCTGCCGCTGTGCGACTGCAAAGATCTGCTTGGGAAGTGGAAGAAGCGGGGCGGCGAGGTTTTCGACCACGCGGACTACACCCACTACGCGCGTATCATGAGCCATCCCGAGCATTTCCAGGCGATCTTCGAGGCCGGCTTCGACGATCCCGAGGCGGTGTTCGATCTGCTCAAACAGGCGGGGAAGCTGCGCGCCGCCTCACATCACGCCCATCTGTTCACACCGGATGACCTCAAGGCGCTCCGTCTGACCTGGAACCAGATCGAGACGGGTTTGCTCGCGCTCACGCCAGACTTCGAGCTGGAATGGGCTGGCTAGGCTGGAGGCGGTGCCGTCGAGCGACGGGCGGTGGCCTACCTGGAGTTCAATGCAGTACTTCGCCGCCGACGGGATCGACCTGACGCAGCTGGCCGGCGGCGTCCTGGACGAAGACCTCGACCCGCGCGCCCCTGTCGATCAGTGTCGTCGCCTTGATGAGCGCGGACTCGATGGCGTCAACGCTGAAGTCGAAATGCCCCGAGGTTCGGCCGTCGCGAAGAACCCGCCAGTCGCCATCGCCGCGGATCACCGTGAACTGGATTGTGTCGGGGTGCATCGCGTAGCGATCGCCTCATTACGCGTCCGCCGGTCATGCGTGCGGTCGTAGCCAATCTACAGGCCTTCTCTGGGCAGGTTCAAGAAGGCCCTGATCCAGACTTGTGCAGGGCCAGAAGGTCCGACCGGAGCAGGCCGTGCGCTAGGAGGGCTCCGAGGCGGGGTGAGGGTCTCTCGCCGGCGGGCCAGCCCGCGCGGCCTCTCGAAGGGCTTGATCTGACCGAAAGCCGTCCGTCTTCCGCAACCGGGCGGGGCGAGTTTCTTCCCCGGCCTGGCGGCCTCCTCGCGCAAGTCAAGAAACACGCCCCGCCCGGTCCTTCGCATGCGCTGCGGGGTCTCTGACGCCTGCGGCGCTGCGACCTGCGGGCCGTTCGTCTCCCGGTCCGTCGATCGCCATCGAGGCCGCGGCAGGCGTGGCCCGAGATCAGCAAGG
>NZ_JAEMRD010000110.1 GCF_016463485.1 Brevundimonas sp. | reverse complement strand
CTACCAGTTCGGCACCAACTGGTCGGAGTTCATCCGCCTGACCGGCGGGGTGATCGGGCCCTTGCTGGCCTATGAGGTGCTGACGGCCTTCTTCCTGGAGGCGTCTTTCCTGGGGGTCATGCTGTTCGGCTGGAAGAAGGTCGGGCCACGCCTGCATTTCGCAGCGACGCTGCTGGTGGCGATCGGCACGACCATTTCGGCTTTCTGGATCCTGTCGGCCAACTCGTGGATGCAGACGCCGCAGGGTTTCCAGATCATGGCCGACGGCCGGTTCGAGGCGACCGACTACTGGCAGGTCATCTTCAATCCCAGTTTCCCGACGCGGCTGGCCCATATGCTGCTGGCGGCCTTCATCACCACGGGCCTCGTGGTTGGAGCGGCCTCGGCCTATCGGCTGCTCAAGGACCGGGCTGCCGGCGTGAAGACAGAGGGCTGGACCGAGAGCCGAATTTCGCTGGTGATGGCCGTGGGCCTGATCGCCGTTCTGGCGCCTTTGCAACTGGTCGTCGGACACGCCTCGGGTGAGGTGACCCACAAGTACCAGCCGGCCAAGACCGCTGCGATCGAAGGCTACTGGGAAACCCGGGCCGACCAGCCGCTACATCTGTTCGGCATTCCGGACCGCGATGCCCAGAAGAACCATTTCGAGGTCTCCATTCCCGGCGTCGGCAACATGATCCAGAACCTGCCGCGCGATGAGGTCATCAAGGGGCTGGATTCCTATGCGCGCGAGGATCAGCCGCCACCGTTCATTCCCTTCTTCGGCTTCCGCATCATGGTGGGGCTGGGTCTGCTGATGATCGGGCTGGGGGCATGGGGTGCGGTGCTGATCGCGCGCAAGCGGATTTTCGACAGTCCCTGGTTCCTGCGCTTCGCCCTGATCATGGGGCCGTCCGGCTTCCTGGCGGTTCTGGCGGGCTGGATGGTGACCGAGGTCGGACGCCAGCCCTGGCTGGTCTATGGTGTGCTGAGAACGAGGGACGCGGTATCGCCGGTGACCACGGGCGAGGTGGCGATCTCGCTGACCGCCTATATCCTGGTCTATTCCGTCGTGTTCACGGCCGGGGCCATCTTTATCCTCAGGCTGATGGCCGAGGGTCCGGTGGCGGCGAAGACCGAACCTGCACCGCGCGGTCAGCGCGCACCGGGCACGCCGCTGGCCAAGGCGCCGGAAGACACCACGCCGGGCGATGACGGGCCCGACGGCGTACTGGGAGATCCGAAATGACCTTTGATCTGCCCCTGATCTGGGCCGGGCTGATCGCCGTGGCGGTGCTGTTGTATGTCGTGCTGGACGGGTTCGACCTGGGGGTCGGCATCCTGTTCCCGTTCGCCAAGTCGCCGGGTGAGCGCGACGTGATGATGAACACCATCGCGCCGGTCTGGGATGGCAACGAGACCTGGCTGGTGCTGGGGGGAGGGGGGCTGCTGGCGGCCTTCCCCCTGGCCTATTCGGTGCTGATGCCGGCGCTGTATCTGCCGGTGCTGTTGATGCTGGCGGGGCTTATCCTGCGCGGCGTGGCGTTCGAGTTCCGCTTCCGGGCCAGGAACCGGGGTCGCAAATTCTGGACCCAGATGTTCGCTGGCGGGTCGATCCTGACGGCGGTGGCCCAGGGTCTGATCCTGGGGGGATTCATCCAGGGGGTGACGGTCGAGAGCGACCGGTTCGCGGGCGGGCCGTTCGACTGGTTCACGCCCTACACCCTGCTGGTCGCGGCCGGGCTGGTGGCGGGCTATGCGCTGCTGGGCTCCACCTGGCTTATGATGAAGACCACCGACAACCTGCACGGCGACGCGCGACGCTGGACAGTCTGGGGCGCGGCTGGCGTCACGGCGCTTCTGGCGGCGGTGAGCGTGGCGACGCTGGTGATCCATCCCCGGATCGCGGCGCGGTGGGGTATCGACCTCAGCGACGGGCTGGCGGTCTCGATGCCGACCCTGGCACCCTTGCTGCTGATCCCGGTGCTGGGCCTGATCGGGCTTGGGGTCGTGTTCGTCATGGGGCGCAAGGGTTCCCATCGCTGGCCGTTCGCGGGTGCCCTGCTGGTCTTCCTGTCGGGGTATCTGGGGCTGGCGGTCGGCTTCGCCCCCTATGTCGTGCCCTATGCGATCGACTACCGCCAGGCGGCGGCCCCCGATAATGCGCTGGGGCTGATGCTGGTCGGGACGGGGATCATCCTGCCGCTGATCCTGCTCTACACCGGCTGGGTCTACTATGTCTTCCGGGGCAAGATCGACGAGGAGGCCGGCTATCATCATTGATCCCGTTCCCCCGCCCGAGCCGGACGAAGCCTCCGGCCCGCTGTGGAAGAAGCTGGCCTGGTTCGCGGGGCTGTGCCTGGCAAGTTCCGCCGTGGTCGCCGTCGTCGCCTATGCGTTGCGGGCCTTGCCGTTCGCGGGCTGAGGCGCGAAAGAGGGGCCATGTCGAGCTCCGTCGTGTTTGCCGCCCTGCTGCTGTCGTCAGCGCCCCAGGCCACCGCCGCCGCCCCGGTGCCGGGTTCGATCCAGGCCCTGCCTCCGTCGCAGCGTCCCGGCAGCGACCTGACCCGCAGCCTGAACAGCGCACCCCCTGCTGCCGTCGTCCCAGTGCCACGTCCTGTGCAGCCTGCGCCCGTTTACTCGCCGCCGCCGACCTCTGCACCGGCACCGCGCCCGGCTCCCGTGGTCCCGCCGCCTCTGAACCCGCCGCCTGTGCGCCAGCCGACGCCGGCTCCGGCCCCGGTCATGCCTCAGTCGCGCCCGTCCGCGCCGCCGGTCTCGACCACACCCCCTCCAGTACCGACGCCGCGTCCGTCTGCGCCGATGACCCAACCTCCGGTCCGCCAGCCGACGCCCGCGCCGGTCGTGCCCCAGCCGCGCGCCATCGCGCCGCCCGTCTCGACGGCTCCGACACCGGCACCCCGGCCGTCGCCTCCTGCGAGCCAAGCGCCCGCTTCCCAGCCCACCGTACGCTGGCCGACCGCGCCGACGCCGACTGCGCCGCAGCCTCGTCCCGTGACGCCGCCTGTCGCAGCGACGCCGGTGCCGGTGCCGACACCCCGGCCCAGCGTACCGGCCGTGCAGCCCCCCGTTCGAAGCCCGGCACCCTCGACCGCGCCCGCCTTCGCGCCTGAGCCCATGCCCTCTCCGGTCGTCGCGCCACCCGCGCCCGCGCCGATGCCCGCCGCGACACCGGTCAGTCCCTCGGCCTACGCCGCCCTGCCGTTCACGGTGGAGATGCCGATGGGCTTCAGCCTGACGGCAGGTCGGCCGGGTCCTGATTTCCAGGAGTACACGATCGCACGCGCGGGCCAGGCCTTCGTGCGCATCTATGTCGGGCCGTCATCGCAGTTCCCGATCTATTCGGGCGAGGTGATCATGGCCGGCGGCCGGGCCTCGGTGGTCACCACCGACGGCCTTACCCGCCACGCGCTGGAGCACATGTTCCAGCGGCCGAGCGCCCCGCGCGAGATCCACGTCTGGACCTCCAGCCTGGACGGCGCCGACCAGGCCCTGGCCGAGCGGATCGCCGACTCGGTCGACGCCAAATAGCTATTCCGACCAGGCCGCCAGTTCGGTCCCCGCCGGATCGCGGAAGTGAAACCGCCTCCCACCCGGGAAGGCGAAGATCGGCCTGACGATCACGCCGCCGGCCGCCTCGATGCGCGCTTGCATCGCCTCCAGATCGGTGGCGTAGAGGACGGGCAGGGGAGCCTTAGCGCCCTCAAACGGATCCCCGTCGAAACCGCCGTCCAGACCTTCGCTGAAGGCCGCATAGGTCGGGCCGTAGTCCTGGAAGGTCCAGCCGAAGGCCTCACCATAGAAGGCCTTGATCTGGCGGACGTCTCTGATCGGGAACTCCAGATAGTCCAGCTTGCCGTCTTCACGCATCGTGGTCGTCCGTTTCTGAAAGCCGCCGAGAACAGGCTTGCCACGGGCCGATCCATCCTGCAATGTTGCGAACTATTCGCAATTGCAAGAGTGGCCTTGATGATCGTGCTGACCGCCGGCCCCGACGCTCTGAGCCGCTTGATGGCCTCCGATCGCGGCCGGCGGTGCGGGACGCAGGCTCAGGCGAGTTCGACCGCCAGCGCGACGGCCTCGCCACCACCGATGCACAGGCTGGCTACGCCCTTCGTCCCGCCTCGCGCCTGAAGCGCGGCCAGAAGCGTGGTCAGAACTCGTGCGCCGGACGCGCCGATCGGGTGACCCAGGGCGGTGGCCCCGCCGTTGACGTTGACCCTGGCGTGGTCGAGGCCGAGTTCCTGCATGGCGATCATGGGCACCACGGCGAAAGCCTCGTTGATTTCCCACAGGTCGACGTCGGCGGCGGTCCAGCCCGCCTTGGCCAGCGCCTTCTGCATGGCGGGCACGGGCGCCGTGGTGAACAGGCCGGGCTCATGAGCGTGGGCGGAATGGCTGACGATCCGCGCGACGATCGGCAGGCCCATGGCCTTGGCCACGCTCTCGCGCGTCATGACCAGGGCGGCGGCACCGTCGCTGATCGAGGCGGAGGAGGCGGCTGTGATGGTCCCGTCCCTGGCGAAGGCGGGCTTCAGGCCAGGGATCTTTTCGGGCATGGCCTTGCCGGGCTGCTCGTCCTCGATGACCGTGATGGTGCCCTTCCGGCCCGTGACCTCGACGGGTGTGATCTCGGCCTTGAAGGCTCCTGAGGTGATCGCCGCATTGGCGCGGGTCAGGCTCTCGACCGCATAGGCGTCCTGGGCCTCGCGCGTGAACTGATAGGTGCGGGCCGAGTCCTCGGCGAAGGATCCCATCGGCTTGCCGGGCGAATAGGCGTCCTCCAGTCCGTCCATCATCATGGAATCGATGATGACATCATGGCCGATCCGGGCCCCGGCGCGGTGCTTGTTCATCAGGAAGGGCGCGCCGGTCATTGATTCCATGCCGCCCGCGACGATAACGTCGGCGCTGCCCGCTGACAGGGCGTCCGAGGCCATCATCACGGCCTGAAGGCCCGAGCCGCACATCTTGTTCAGGGTCGTGGCCTCGACGTGCAGACCCAGACCGGCACCGATCGCCGCCTGCCGCGCCGGGGCCTGACCCAGGCCTGCGGGAAGGACACAGCCCATGTAGATCTGATCCACCTTGGCCGGATCGACGCCTGCGCGCTCCACCGCCGCCTTGACTGCCGTGGAGCCCAGCTCCGTCGCCTTCACGCCTGTGAACGCGCCTTGAAACCCGCCCATCGGCGTGCGGGCGAAGGAGACGATGACGACGGGATCGGCGGACATGACGAAAAATCCTTCAAGAGCTTTGAAGCCTAGATCGGGCGTTTGGCCCTTGGGTACAAGCGGGGCGGCGATCGTCACAGCGAAACTGTCGCGATCAGGGCCTTGGAGGGCGGGTCGGGGCCAGTTTTCGGCGCTGACGGCCGATGGCCAGAATTTGGCCGGTCCCGTCCCGAACGATCAGGTCGTCCAGGGTCCAGCCCCCACCCAGGTCGATCAGCGAGAACTCGAAGAAAGCCCAGCCGTCCGGCGCATTTTCCGGCGTCGGATCCATGAGGATGTCGTAGCGCAGATCCACGGTCGCGGCCCGGAACGGCACGGTCACCACGGTCCAGCCCGGCGGATAGAGGGCGTCCATCAGGTAACAGAGCCGGGCCTCGTCGAGCGGTGCGCCGTCTCGTGTTCGCATCCACAACCGCTCGCCACCCTGATCGCCGGGCAGGCCCTTCAACAGGCCGGGCCCGGTCACCATCCGGTACTCGACGTGCTGTGAGAACCGGGGTGCCATCGGTCCGCTGATGGAACGCGCGGGGTCGAGGCTTTCGAGGGGAGGGGGCGGCACGATCCGCCCGGCCACGCGCGGCGCATGGGTGTCGTCCAGGCCGTAGGTGGCCTGGGCGTGGTGGGTCAGGCTTTCGCCCTGGCGCACATCGAGCGCCGCATAGGTGACGGTGCGCCCGCCGCGCAGTGTCCGGGGCTTGAAGGTGACCGGCGTGTCATAGGCCGGCGCCGACAGGAACTGCATCGAGAGGCTGCGCAAGGGCTGGGTCAGACCGAGGCCCTGGCGCAGGGCCGAGGCGGACAGGGCGGCCAGCAACCCCCCGAACGGAAAGCCCTTCTCAGGCGGCGCAGAGATCGGGCCGTTCGAGAAGTCGCCGGTCAGGGTGCCGATCAATCCGTCGGGCCCCGGGTTCAGGGTCAGGGCGTCGGCAAGGCTCTGGGTGGTCATGGCGTCGGGTCGGGGTCCAAAAGGAACGGGCGGAAGACGGCGCTTCCGCCCGCGTCAGTCGAGGAATGCAGGAAACGCCCGACGATCGCCGCGCGTCCGTTGCCAAAAGATACTGACGTGGACCGTACGTTTTGGCAACCCACTTGCCAAACGCCTGACGCGGGGTCACTTTCCGATCATGGGACGTACCGCCGACTATTCCAAACAAAGCTGCACCATCGCCGCCACGCTCGAGGTGATCGGCGATCCCTGGACCCTGCTGGTCATCCGTGACGCCTTCCAGGGCACGACCCGGTTCGAGCAGTGGCAGGATCAGCTTGGCGTCGCCCGCAACGTCCTGGCCGCGCGTCTGAAGACCCTGGTCGCGCACGGCGTACTGGAGCCGCGTCTGTATTCCGAACGTCCGCCCCGCAATGAATATGTCCTGACCCGAAAAGGCAGGGATCTGTCCGACGTCCTGCTGACCATGCACGGCTGGGGCTCGAAACACCTCTACAGCGAGTGCGATTCCGGCGTCAGCTTCCGTCACAAGACCTGCGGTGCCGAGCTGTCGCCGCGTCTGGCCTGCAGCTGCTGCGGAGAGATCATCAACCGCCGCGACATCGAGACCCGCCGCATCGCCGATTGTCCGACGGTGGGAGATGTCATGCCGAGGCCAAGCGACACCGAAGTCGCCTGAACGACGAAAGCCGGCTCCGCTCGCGCGAAACCGGCTCCCGTCATCCCTTTACGCACACCACCTGACGCAGGGTGTGGACGACCTCGATCAGGTCGGTCTGGGCCGCGATGACCGCGTCGATGTCCTTGTAGGCCATCGGCGTTTCATCGATCACCTCGGCGTCCTTGCGGCACTCGACGCCTTCGGTGGCGCGGACGTGGTCCTCCACCGTGAAGCGACGCTTGGCCTCGGTCCGGCTCATCGCCCGACCGGCGCCGTGCGAGCAGGTGCAGAAGCTTTCCGCATTGCCCTTGCCGCGCACGATGAAGGATTTCGCCCCCATCGAACCCGGGATGATGCCCAGCTCATCCAGCCTGGCCGACACCGCGCCCTTGCGGGTCAGGTAGACGTCCTTGCCGAAATGCTTCTCCTTCGAGACGTAGTTGTGGTGGCAGTTCACCGCTTCCAGCGTCGTCTCCAGATCCGGCCAGAACGCGCGCAGCACGGTCAGGACGCTGTCCATCATCACCTCGCGGTTGGCGCGCGCGTATTTCTGCGCCCACGACACCGCCCGGACATAGTGGTTGAAGCCGTCGGTCCCCTCCGGGAGGTAGGCGAGGTCCTGGTCCGGCAGGTTGATGTGCCACCGGCGCATCTCGTGCTTGGCCCGTTCTATGAAATAGGTCCCGAACCGGTTGCCCACGCCCCGCGAGCCGGAGTGAAGCATCACCCAGACGTCCCCCGCCTCGTCGAGGCAAAGCTCGATGAAGTGGTTGCCCGTGCCCAGCGTGCCCAGGTGGCCGAAGCCACGCGGGTGCGCCGCCTTGGGATGGGCCTCGACCACGGCGTCGTAGCCGGCCTTGAGCTCGCCCCAGCGGGTGACCGCAGAGGCGGGCGGCTCGCCGGCCCAGGCGCCCTTGTCGTTGCGGCCGCCATTGTCGGTACGGCCGTGCGGAACTGCCGCCTCGATGGCGGAGCGGATTCCCGACAGGTCGTCCGGCAGATGTTCGGCGCGAATCGAGGTCCGCACCGCCATCATACCGCAGCCGATGTCCACGCCCACGGCGGCGGGGATGATGGCCCCCACGGTCGGGATCACCGAGCCCACGGTCGCGCCCATGCCCCAGTGCACGTCGGGCATGACCGCGACGTGTTTGTGGATGAACGGAAGCGAGGCCACATTCTTCAGCTGCTTCAGCGCCGCATCCTCGATGGGCACGCCCCGGGTCCAGGCCTTGATCGGCACATGGTCCGGGTTTTCGATCACATCATAGCCGCGCATGGCGACGTCTCCTTTTCTGTCGTTCGATCCTCTCGGACCGGCAGGGGAGGCGTCACTTGCGGATACAAGAAACCCCTCCGGCCGGTTGGCGGGAGGGGTTGCTGGAATACCGAAGTCTTATCGACCGTTCGTTCCCTAGACACCCTCCGCGCACGCGCCATTACCCTCGACCAACTGGCGGTCGAAGCTCATGGGCAGGTACGGGGTGGCGGGCTTGCAGGACATGGTGGTCTCGTCTTCGGAGGCCGCGACATACACCGATGATCGGCGTTTGGCCAGCAGGGGCCGCCTACTGCGCCCGGACGACCACGATGACGAGGCGTTTGCCGCCGTCGGGTTCTTCGCTTGAGGTCCATTTGTTGGCAACGACATAGAGGGGCGAGGAGACGCCCTGGGGTTGGCCGGTCCAGACGTCGACGGCCATGTCGGGGCTGGACTGGACGTTGCTCTGGACCGAGGTCCAGCCGATGTCGGTCATGGCGGGCAGCAGGTCCAGGCCCGAGCCGGCCGGGCCGGTCACCGTGACCTGGCAGACGTTGTTCTCGGCCATCCAGTCGATGGTCACGGTCGACCCGCCGCCCGAGGGGACGCGCCAGCCGGTGCCGGCTGCGGTCAGGTTCTGTGCCTGGGCCAAGGTCCCCAGACGCGCGGCGTCGGACGGCTGACCGTCGAACATCGTCAGGCAGACGTCGTGGACCGCGCGTCCGGCGGCCTCGCCTGCATCGTTGACGGGGTCCTGGGCCAGGGCGAGGCCCGGGGCGAGCAGAACGGCGGTGGCGGCGATGATCCTGAACATGATGGTCCCTCCAGTTGCAGGATCGTGACAGGGCCACGGGGGGCCGAAAAGGGGGCGGGGCGGCATCGTCAGGAACCGGCGCCTCGGCCGGCAACGGCCCGTGGTAGAGTCAGCTCATGAGGACGGGGGTCATGATCGCTGGACTGGCGGCGGCTGCGTTATGGGCGGCGCCCCCGACCGTCTGCGCCCAGGACCGCCAGGCGATCCAGTCCGCCGTCGTGCAGGGCCAGAGACTGGTCGCGCAGGGCCGGCCCGCCGAGGCCGAACCCCTGTTGCGACAGGCGGCCCAGGATGCGCGGCGGCTGTGGGGCGACACCTCGCCGGACGCAGGGTCGCTGACCTGGCTCTGGGCCGGGGCCGTGCGGGACCAGGGTAGGGCTGCGGAGGCGGAGTCGATCTATCGCGAGGCCCTGCGGCTGATGCTGGCGACCGGGGAGCCGGGGCATCCGATCATCGGCCGGATCGACAACGACCTGGCCCTGACCCTGATGGATCAGGGTCGCTATGACGAGGCCCTGCCGCTGCTGGAACAGGCCATCGCCATACACACGGCCGTCGAGGGTCCGGTAGGGGACCAGACGCTGGTGGCCGTGAACAACCGTGCGATCGTGCTGAAGCGGCTGGGGCGCTACGGCGAGGCGGATGCCGGGTACCGTCGGGTGCTGGCGGCCCGAGAGGCGGCGGGGGCGGACCCGACCGAGATCGCGACCACGCTCAACAATCTGGCCGCCAACCTGCTGATGCTGGACCGCGCGGCCGAGGCCGAGGTCGCGCTGCGTCGGGCCGTGGCCCTGCGTGAGACCGCGCTGGGGGCCTCGGATCCGCTGACGGGTCAGTCGCTGGCCCTGCTGGCCGGGGCGGTGGCGGCCCAGGGGCGGTTCGAGGCCGCCGAGGCGATGCAGCGTCGGTCCCTGCTGGCGCTCGGGCCCGGCACCGACCCGGTCGAACGGGCGGCGGCGCTGGGGGCGCTGTCGGACATCCTGCTGAGCCTGGACCGCAGCGGCGAGGCCGAGGCTCCGGCCGTGGAGGCTCTGGCCCTGCTGAGCGACAGGCTGGGGCCCGATCATCCGGAGACCTTGGTGGCGACGGTTGCGGTCGCCGACGTCATGCTGTTGCAGGGACGTCCTGAGGGTGCCGAGCCCCTGCTGGCCGAGGCGATCCGGCGCGCGACGGCGCGTCTGGGCCCGAACCATCCGGGGCTGATGCAGCCCCTGTTCCTGCTGGCCCTGACCTATGGGGAGCTGGACCGCCGTGCCGAGGCCCTGCCGCGCTTCCGACAGGCGGTGGCCATCGCCGACGCCAGCCTGCCGCGCGATCACCTGGCGCGGATAGGGGCCCTGGCCAACCTGGGCTCGGCCCTGGCGGCGGACCGGCAGTCGGGTGAGGCCTTGCCGGTGTTGCGCGAGGCGGGGCGGGCCCTGATCGAGAAGTCGCGCCAGGGCGGGGCCGATGTCGAGGCCGGGCGGCGCGACATCGCGGGCTATCGCTACCTCTACCGGTTGACGGTCACGGCCGCCTGGGACCGATCGACGGGACGCTGAGCCTCAGCCCTGCATCGTAGCCGATGCCCCGCAGGCGTCGCAGACGCGGACGGCACCGCGCTGTTGCAGGGTGAAGTCGCCACAGGCGGGGCAGGCGTCGGCGTTGGCCGACGAGACGGCCCGGGCGTCGGGTTCCCGGGTCCGGCCGAAGGGCAGGACGACCAGATTGTCGGGCGCGGCACCGCGGGCGAACCCCTTGGACATGAAGCGGGCGGCGGGGACCAGTTCGTCGGCCTTGCCCGAGCCCAGGCCGTCGGCGTCCAGCGGCTCGGCATCGGCGTTGGCCAGCTCCTGACGGCCCAAGTAGGACACCCCCAGCTCGCGGAAGATATAGTCGAGGATCGAGGTGGCCGAGCCGATCGAGTCGTTGCCGGTGACACGTCCGGCGGGCTCGAACCGGGTGAAGACGAAGGCGTCCACGAACTCGTCCAGCGGCACCCCGTGTTGCAGGCCCAGGGACACGGCGATGGCGAAATTGTTCATCAGCGACCGGAAGGCGGCACCTTCCTTGTGCATGTCGATGAAGATCTCGCCCAGTTCGCCGTCGTCGTATTCGCCGGTGTGGATATAGACCTTGTGGCCCCCGACGGCGGCCTTCTGGATATAGCCCT
>NZ_JAEMRD010000233.1 GCF_016463485.1 Brevundimonas sp. | reverse complement strand
AGTCCATGACCAGGAAGCCCTGCATGGTCATCCGGTGGGTGATCAGGCGGCTGAGGTCCGGCGTGGGCGGGCGCTTCGTCGCATTATAGGCCGAGACCATGCCGCATACGGCCATCCGGGCCCCGATGTTCAGCCGGTTCCAGACCGCCACCATGATGTCGCCGCCGACGTTCTCGAAATTCAGGTCGACGCCATTGGGGGCCAGCCGGTCCAGCGCCTCGCCGACATCCTCTCCCTTGTAGTCGATGGCGGCGTCGAAGCCGAGATCGTCGACCAGCCAGCGGCATTTGTCGGGCCCGCCGGCGATGCCGATGACGTGGGCACCCTTCTGCTTGGCGATCTGCCCGGCGATGGAGCCGACGGCCCCGGCGGCGGCCGAGATGACCATCACCTGGCCGGGCGTGGGCCTGAGCACGTCGGTGACGCCGAAATAGGCGGTCATTCCGGTCATGCCCATCACCGACATATTGGCCGTCAGCGGCAGGCCGGGCGCACGGTGGACCTTGGACACCCCGGTGTCGGGCACGACGCCATAGTCGGCCCAGCCGCCCATGGCCGTGGTGACGATGTCGCCGGTCCTGAACCGGCCGGAACGACTGTCCTCGATCACGCCCAGGGTCAGGCCGCGCATGACGTCGCCGAGCCCCACCGGCGGCAGATAGCCGACAGAGTCGTTCATCCAGGTGCGGTTTGTGGGGTCGAGCGACAGATAGATCGTGCGGATCAGGACCTCGCCGTCCTTCAGCTCGGGCGTCGGGCTTTCGATCAGTTCCAGGTCGTCGTGCTGGACCAGACCCTGCGGCCGCTTCCTGAGAACCCATTGACGATTGAGGGGCATGGTCGTCTCCCGTGAAGCGCCCGGCCGTTCGGCCTGAGCGCGTTGCGTTTCCAGACCCACTTGTCCCGCAACCCGACGCGGCTGTCGAGAGGACAAAGAAAAAGGCGACCCTTGCGGATCGCCTTCAAGTGGCATCATCGAGAATGAGGCGCGGAGGCGACAGACTGGCTCTCGCCAGTCTCAAGTCGGGGGGCGTCGCCGCCTCCGCAGATAGACAACGAGGTCCGCCGACTCTCGTTCCCTCAGAACAGAACTTTTTTCGCCCACCGCGTGAGCGGCAGTGGGAGCGGAACGGCAACGCTCCCCATCCGTTTGCTCGTCAGCTTCAATATCAACGGGCGGAACGACCATGACCCCAGAAGAAACCGATCGCGCGACCAAGACCGCCGATGCCGTCCACGAACTGCGTCCCGTCGGCTCCGAGTATGTCCGGGGCGGGCGGCCGGGCGGCCGTATCCTGCTGATCCTGATCGTATCCGCAGGCGCGGCGGCCGTGCTGTTGCTGGGGATGTGGTTCCTGTCCAACGGCGGGTTCGCCAGCCAGAACCCGAACAACGGCCAGCAGGCGGTCGATGCCCAGGCCTTTTCCGACGACGCCTCGACGCCCCCGGCCGCCGATGCCCCGACGACCTCGACCGGTCAGGCAGCGCCGGTCGCGACCGGCGACGCGCCCAACGTCAACGCCCCGACCCAGCCCTCGAACTGAAGTCGGCTGAAAGTCGGCAAAAAGCCCCGGTCGCGTGAGCGGCCGGGGCTTTTCGTATCGGGTGTTCGCCTGGGGTCAGGCGGCTTCCTTCTGGCGCGAGGGGTGGAAGAACAGCGCCTGGGAGATGGCGGCCTTCACGGTCTCGGGCTGGAACGGCTTGGTGATCAGGAAGGTCGGCTCGGGACGTTCGCCGGTCAGCAGACGCTCGGGGAAGGCCGTGATGAAGATCACCGGCACGTCGAACCGCTTCAGGATGTCCTTGACCGCATCGATGCCCGACGAGCCGTCGGCCAGTTGGATATCGGCGAGGACCAGGCCCGGACGGTGACGGGCGACGGCGTCGACGGCCTCGTCATGGGTCGTCGCGGTGGCGGTGACGTTGTGGCCCAGTTCCTTGACCAGGCTTTCGATGTCGGCCGAGATGATGGCCTCGTCCTCGATGATCAGGACGTCGGTGGCCAGTTCGGCGTCGATTTCGGCCTGGGCCGAACCGATCAGCCGCTCGACGTCATGGACATCGGCCGACAGGATCTGGGCGGCCTCGGAGGGGGTGAAGCCTTCCAGGGCGGTCAGCAGGAAAGCCTGGCGCGATCGGGGCGCGATGCGCATCAGGCGTCCCGAGGCGTCGTCGCCGCTGCGGCTTTCGAGACCGCTGGCGTCTTCGAGCTGGGCACCGGTCGAGGACCAGATGGCGTGGAACACCTGATACAGGGCGACGCGGGGCGTCATGTCGGGCGACAACTGACGCTCACCGGCGGCCAGCGCCTCCAGGGCGACACGGACGTAATTGTCTCCCGTCGCCTGATCGCCGGTCAGGGCGCGCGCGTAGCGGCGGACATAGGGCAGGTGCGGCGCAAGTCTGGCCAGTAGGCTCATATCGTAGAATTCCCCGACATATCAGTCATGCACGGCCGGAACCCGAACGTGCGATGGGCGTCAAACGTATCACAACCGCCACGGTTCCATGGCCGAGCACCAACCTTGGCCATAAAATGCGCATCTGTCAGGAACTCTGTCCAGCGGCCGACGTTGGGAGGTCAACAAGAAGCCGGCGACAAAACGTCGGCGGTCTTTCTGAATGCGTGCAACGGGTGGCGGCGACTTGTCCATGATCGATAACTCAGACTCTTCACGGCGCAAGCCATCCCCACTTGGCGGCGAAGCCGGGCTGGAGGAGGCACGGCTGCGACAGCAGGCGATCGGCGTGAAACTGCGTCACCTGTTCGACGAAGTGGTCAATGAGCCGGTGCCCGACGAGTTTCTGGCCATCCTG
>NZ_JAEMRD010000014.1 GCF_016463485.1 Brevundimonas sp. | reverse complement strand
GGATCCTCGCCGCCTTCGCCCGAGACCGAGCGGGCGCCGATGCGGTTCATGGCGACGTTGAGGACGCCGTGGGCCTCAGGGCTCAGGGCGCCGAGCGACATGCCGGGCGTCAGGAAGCGCTTGCGGATATCTGAGACGCTCTCGACCTCGTAGACCGGCACGGGCGACAGGTTCTCGCGCCAGTCGAGAAGATCGCGCGGGGCGTTGTCGGGCTGGCTGCGAACGGCCTCGGAATACTGCTTGAACCGCTTGTAGTCGCCGCGATTGCAGGCGTCCTGGAGCAGGTGGATCGTCTTCGCGTCGTGGGCGTGGCTTTCCTGACCTGCACGGATGCGGAAGAAGCCGCCGATGGCTGGCGAGGGCGAGGCCTCGGTCCAGGCCGCCGCGTGGCGACGCATCGCCTGCTGCTCCAGCCCGGCCAGGCCGATGCCGGAGATGCGCGAGGGCGCTCCGGGGAAGAACTCGGCCGTCAGGGCGCGGGACAGGCCCAGGACCTCGAACTCGCACCCGCCGCGATAGGCGGAGATTATGCTGATCCCCTTGCGCGCGAGCGTCTTCATCAGACCGGCCTCGAGACCGGCCTTGTAGTTCAGGCAGGCGTCCCGGAGCGACAGACCCGGATAGGCCCCGCGATCCAGACGTTCCTGGAACATTTCCTGGGCCAGCCACGGGTTGATGGCCGTGGCCCCGACCCCGACCAGGACCGCGATGCCATGCGGCTCCAGGGCCTCGGACGAGCGCACCACGATCGAGACGAAGCTGCGCAGGCCCTTGTCCGTGAGGCGCAGATGAACCGCCGAGGTGGCGATGATCATCGGGATGGTGATGCGGTCTTCGGACGCACGTTCGTCGGTCAGGACGACCAGGCCCGAACCGTTGCGGACCGCCGTCTCGGCCTCAAGCTGGATGCGGTCGATGGCGGCCCGCAAACCGGCACCGGGGCGATCGCCTTCGGCAGGAAGGGGATAGGAACAGTCCAGCGTCACCGTCGAACCGGCGCCGACGACGCCCAGCATCCGCTCGTACATCCCGGTGGTCAGGATGGGGCTGTCGAGGACGAAGACGTTCGTCTGGGCCTCTTCCTCGGCCAGGATGTTGCCCAGGTTCTTGAACCGGGTCTTCAGGCTCATCGCCCCGGCTTCGCGCAAGGGGTCGATCGGCGGGTTGGTGACCTGCGAGAAGTTCTGGCGGAAATAGTGGGCGAGCGGGCGCGGCAGGTCCGACAGCACCGCCGGAGGCGTGTCGTCGCCCATGGAGCCGACCGCCTCCTTGCCGTCCCGGATCATCGGGTCCAGCAGCATGTCCAGGTCTTCGCGGGAGTATCCGGCGGCGATCTGACGACGGGTCAGGGCGTCGCCGGTGGCGGCGCGGGGCTCGGGTCCGGGGCCGATCAGGGGCTCCAGATCGACCATGTTGTCGAGCCAGTCCTGGTACGGATGAGCGGCAGCCAGGGCGTCGATGGCCTCGGCCTCGTTCAGGATCACGCCCTTCTGAAGATCGGCGACGATCATCCGGCCGGGGCCGATCGGCAGGCGATAGGCGATCCGGCTTTCGGGCAGGCCGGCCAGACCGGCCTCGGAGCCCGCCAGCAGCAGGCCGTCGTGGGTGACCATGGCGCGCAGGGGACGCAGGCCATTGCGATCCTTGCCGCAGACGACGTAGCGGCCGTCGGTGGCGCAGATGGCGGCGGGGCCGTCCCACGGCTCCATCACCGCGTTGCAATAGGCGTAGAGGGCGCGGTGGTCGGCCTTCATCAGGCCCTCGTCGCGAGCCCATGCCTCGGGCATCAATAGAGCCTTGGCCATGGGCGCGGGACGACCGGCGCGGACCAGAACCTCGAACACGTTGTCGAGGGCAGCGGAATCGGAGCCGCCCGCCTGGACCACCGGCTTGACGTCGCCGTCATGCTCTCCGAACGCCTGGGCCGTCATGCGGATCTCGTGGGACCGCATCCAGTTCAGGTTGCCCTTCAGCGTGTTGATCTCGCCGTTGTGGGCCAGCATGCGGAACGGCTGGGCCAGCCGCCATTCGGGGAAGGTGTTCGTGGAATAGCGCTGGTGGAAGATCGCGTAGGCGGCCTCGAACGTCGGATCCAGCAGGTCGGGATAGAGCTGATCCAGCAGTTCGGCGCGGACCATCCCCTTGTAGATCAGCGACCGGGCCGACAGGGAACAGATGTAGAAGCCGGGGATGCTCTCGGCGGTCGCGGCCTTTTCGATCCGGCGCCGGCACAGATATAGCTCGCGCTCCAGGGCCTCGGACTGACCGGGGGCAGCGAGGTCGGCGGGCGCGGCCAGCATGATCTGCTCAATCTCGGGCCGGGTGGCGTCGGCCTTGGAGCCCACGACCGACAGATCGATCGGCGTCTGGCGCCAGCCATAGATATAGAAGCCGGCGCGCAGAACCTCGGTCTCGACGATGGCGCGGGCGCGGTCCTGGGCCCCCAAGTCGGTGCGCGGCAGGAAGATCTGGCCGATGGCGATGGGGCCGGAACGCAGGGTCTGGCCGATCACCCGGACCTGTTCGGCGAAGAACCCCTGCGGGGCCTCGACCATCAGGCCCGCGCCGTCGCCCGACAGGCCGTCGGGATCGACCGCGCCGCGGTGGGCGACGTTCTTCAGCGACTGGATGGCGTGGATCACGACCTCGCGGCGCGGCACACCGTCGATGGCCGCGACCATGCCGACGCCGCAGGCGTCCTTTTCCGATGACGGTTCATAGGCACCGGCGTCGATCAGGCGTTGGCGGTCGGTGTTGTATTGGTTCAGCCAGGTCATTCAAATTCTCCGCTCATCCCCGCGAAAGCGGGGACCCAGTTCTTTCGCGAGGCACGGTGCGTCGGACTGGGTTTTCGGAGAGTTGGTCTGAGATTGGCTCGCCCAAAGCACTGGGTCCCCGCTTTCGCGGGAATGAGCGGAAATGGAGAAAATATCATGCCGCCACACTCGCGGCTTGAGCCTTGAGGTAGCGATCGATTTCCGCCGCCGCGTCCTGGCCGTCGCGGACGGCCCAGACGACGAGCGAGGCACCGCGGACAGCGTCGCCCGCCGCGAAAACGCCGGGCAGGGTGGTCGAATAGCCCTGGGTGTTGCGAGCTTGCGGCGTCACCACAGTGCCCCATTCGGTCAGGGCGAGCTCGGCGTGGTGGTCGGCGAAGGCTTCGGGCTCGAAGCCGAGGGCCTCGATGACCATGTCGGCCTCCAGGTCGAAGTCACCGCCGGGCACGGCGATGATCTCGCGACGCTTGCCCAGTTCGGGTTCGGACAGGGCCATGCGGGCGGCACGGATCGAGGTCGTGGTGCCGTCACGCGACATCAGGGCCTTGGGCGCGCCGAGCCATTCAAAGACCACGCCTTCTTCCTCGGCATTGGAGACCTCGCGGGCCGAGCCGGGCATGTTGTCCTTGTCGCGGCGGTACAGGCAGACGACCGAGGCAGCGCCCTGACGGATGGCGGTGCGGACGCAGTCCATGGCGGTGTCGCCGCCGCCGATGACGACGACCTTGCGGCCCTTGGCGGAGTACCAGTCGGTGCCTTCGGCATCGCCCAGATCGCGGCGGTTCTGATGCGTCAGGAAATCGAGCGCGCGGATGGTCGAACCGGGGCCCACGCCCGGCGCCGTCAGGGCCCGCGCCTGATAGACGCCCATGGCCAGCAGGACGGCGTCATGCTTGCCCCGCAGATCATCGAGGGTGACGTCTGTTCCGACATTGCAGTTCTGGACGAAGGTCACGCCGCCGTCGGCAAGACGATCAGTGCGGCGCTGGACCACGCGCTTCTCCAGCTTGAAGCCGGGGATACCGTAGGTCAGCAGGCCACCGGGTCGGTCGTGGCGGTCGTAGATGGTGACCTGATAGCCTTGTTCGCGCAGCCGGTCGGCGGCGGCCATGCCGGCGGGGCCGGCACCGATGATGCCGACCGATTCGCCGCGTTCATGCAGCGGGCGGATCGGTGCGACCCAGCCGTTGTCGAAGGCGGTATCGCCGATGAAGGCCTCGACCGAACCGATGGTCACGGCTTCCCAGCCCGACTGGTTCAGGGTGCAAGAGCCCTCGCAAAGCCGGTCCTGCGGACAGATGCGTCCGCAGATCTCGGGCATGGTCGAGGTGGCCGACGCGACGCGCCAGGCCTCGCGCAGCTCGTCTTCAGCCGACAGGCCCAGCCAGTCGGGGATGTTGTTCTGGAGCGGGCAGGCGTTCTGGCAGAAGGGAACGCCACAGTCGGTGCAGCGCCCGGCCTGGACCTCGAGGTTCTCGGGCGTCGGTTTGACGATGATCTCGCCGAAATCCTGCACGCGCAGGCTCGCTTCCGTCTTGGGAAGACGGCGTGGTTGCACGACGAAGCCTTGCGGCCCTGATGGTCCCTTGTTCTGCATACGCCGCATAAAGCGAAAACCGACCCGTTCGGCAAATGATTTCCGCGATATCGGGGTCTAGCGAGGCCTTTCAACATGATCTTGTCGCCGAGTGCGGCATTTGTGCATGAAGTGACCGAGGTGGGCGCGGTCTGCCGGAACGCCGTCCGCCGGCTGTCAGGCCCCAACGGCTCGAACATGACCAAAAGTTCAGAAAACGTTCCTTTCCGGGGCTGGTTTGTGACGTTACGCAAACAGTGCGGACTTTGCGCCGCCACATCATCCCCCGAGGTATTTCATGCGTTCGACCGGTCTGCGCCTTGCATTGCTGGGAGGCGTAGCGGCCTCCGTCCTCTTCGCCTCTTCGGCCCTGGCGTCCGAGCCTGCTGCGCCGGCCGTCGCCGAACCCGCCGCCTCCGCCCAGCGCGGCGAGCAACTGGCCCCCCTGCCGCCGATCGACATTCCCTTCACGAAATTCGTCCTTCCCAACGGCCTGACCGTGATCGTCCATGAGGACCACAAGGCCCCGATCGTGGCGGTCAACATCTGGTACCACGTCGGTTCCAAGAACGAGCCGAACGGCCGCTCCGGCTTCGCCCACCTGTTCGAGCACCTGATGTTCAACGGGTCGGAGAACTTCAACAACGATTTCTTCAAGGCGACCGAACTGCTGGGTGCCACCGACCAGAACGGCACCACCAACTCCGACCGCACCAACTATTTCCAGAACGTGCCGACCTCGGCGCTGGACTCCATCCTGTGGCTGGAGAGCGACCGGATGGGCCACCTGCAGGGTGCGATCACCCAGGAGCGCCTGGATGAACAGCGCGGCGTCGTCCAGAACGAGAAGCGCCGTGGCGAGAACCAGCCCTATGGCCGCGTCTGGGATGCGATCACGAACGCCACCTATCCGGCCGACCACCCCTATGGCCACACGGTCATCGGCTCGATGGACGATCTGAACGCGGCCGACCTGGACACGGTCAAGGCCTGGTTCCGGGATTACTACGGGGCGGCCAACGCCACGATCGTGCTGGCCGGCGATATCACGCCCGAACAGGCGCGCGCCAAGGTCGAGCAATACTTTGGCGACATCCCGCCCGGACCTCCGGTCACCCGCCCGAACCAGATGATCTCCCGCATGACCGGCGTTCAGCGCGAGACCATGTACGACCGCGTGGGTCAGCCCCGACTGTACAAGGTGTGGAACACCCCGCCGGCCGGCACGGCCGAGGCCGACTATCTGGGCCTGCTGGGTCAGGTGCTGACCTCGGGCCGCTCGTCGCGCCTGTACAAGCGGCTGGTGTTCGACGAGCAGATCGCCGTCAATGTCGGCGCCTTCAACAGCGAGAGCGAGATCGGCAGCCAGTTCCTGGTCATGGTCACCGCCAAGCCGGGCATCGACCTGGCGCGGATCGAGACCATCGTCGATGAGGAGATGGCCAAGCTGCTGCGTGACGGCCCGACGGCCGACGAGCTGGAGCGCGCCCGCACCTCGGTGGGCGCAGGCTTCGTGCGCGGCACCGAACGGATCGGCGGCTTCGGCGGCAAGTCCGACATCCTGGCCGAGAGCCAGGTCTATCACGGCGATCCCGGTGCCTGGAAAACCAGCTACGACCGTATCCTGGCGGCCCGTCCGGCCGACATCACGGGCGTGGGCCGGGCGTGGCTGACCGACGGCAGCTATTCGCTGGAAGTCCTGCCCTTCCCCGACTATGCGGCGGCGGCGACCGGCGTCGATCGCTCGGGCGGGGTGCCCGACGCGGGTGTGGCCCCGGCGGCTGACTTCCCCGATGTCGAACGGGCGACCCTGTCGAACGGGCTGAAGGTCGTGCTGGCGTCGCGCACCGGCGTGCCAACCGTGGCGATGAACCTGATCGTCAACGCCGGCTCGGCGACCGATGGGGCGGACAAGGCGGGCATCGCCGCCCTGGCTCCGGCCGTCATGACCAACGGCACCGACGACCTCGACGCGCTGGAGATCTCGGACCGGCTGCAACTGCTGGGGGCCACCCTCGGTGCCGGGTCTGCGACCGACTACACCACCGTCAGCATGACCGCGCTGGAGCCCCGCTTGGCTCCGTCGCTCGATCTGTTCGCCGACGTGATCGAGAACCCGGCCTTCCGCCAGGCCGACTTCGTCCGGGCCCAGGCCCAGCAGGTCGCCGGCATCCAGCAGGCCAACCGCACGCCCGGCGCGATCGCCAACCGGGTCCTGGCCGCCAACGTCTATGGTCCGAACAACCCGTACGGCCGTCCGACGAACGGCACCGAGGCCTCGGTCGCGACCCTGACCCCGGCCGACGCCGAGGCCTATCACGCCACCTGGTTCCGCCCCGACAACGCGACCCTGGTGGTCGTCGGCGATATCGAGATGGCCGAGCTGCAACCCCAGCTCGAGCGGGCCCTGGCGGGCTGGAAGGCACCGTCTTCGCCGGTCCCCGCCAAGCCTGAAGTCCAGGTGGCGGCGGCTCCCGCGACGCCTCAGGTCCTGCTGATCAACCGGCCCGGACCCCAGGCGACGATCATGGCCGGTCGCCTGACCGCGCCCTTCGATGCCGCCACCGAGCCTCAGCTGGACACGTTGAACACCGCGCTGGGCGGTACCTTCACCAGCCGGATCAACATGAACCTGCGCGAGAACAAGGGCTGGTCCTACGGGGCTCGCTCGGGCGTCCGCGCCGGCAACGGCCCGCGCCTGTTCTCGGCCACGGCCGAGGTCCAGTCCGACAAGACCGCCGAAAGCGCAGCCGAGGTCCGGCGCGAGCTGACCGAAATCGTCGGCGACCGTCCCATGACCGAGGCCGAGCTGAGCTCGACCAAGGCCAACCTGATCCAGGGCATGGCCGGGGATTGGGAGACCAACGGCGCGGTCATGAACGACCTGACCACCATGGTCGTCTACGGCCGGCCCGAGACCTATTTCGACAGCTATGCCGCAGGCGTGAACGCCACCACGGCGGCCTCGGCTTCGGCTGCGGCCCGGTCGGTGGTCGGTTCCGGCCCGACCACCTGGGTCATCGTCGGCGACGTGGCCACGATGAAGCCGAAGATCGAGGCGCTGGGCTTGGGTCAGGTGCAGGTCGTAGACGCGAACGGGGTGCCTGTTCAGTAAGATCGAGGCTGGTCAGAAACGGAAGCGGCCGGTCTCGCGAGAGACCGGCCGTTTTTGCATACTCCCTCCCCTCGGGGGAGGGCAGATCGCGAAGCGATCGGGTGGGGGCGGCAAGGCGAACCGCCGCTGTATTGCCTTGCCCTTCCCACCCGGTCTCCGCTGCGCTTCGACCACCCTCCCCCGAGGGGGAGGGAGAGACAGTTGTTTCCTACGTCTCCCAACCCCCCGCCAAGGCCTTGAACACGGCGATCTGGTAGGTGGTGACCAGGGCATCGGACTGGGCCAGGGCGGCATCCGCCCCCGCCAGGGTGCGTTCCGAATCCAGCACCGTCAGGAAGTTGTCGGCACCCGCATCGAAGCGCAGACGTGACAGCCGCGCCGCCGTCGCCGCCTGATCTCGCGCCTCGGTCAGGGCCGCGCGGCGGTCCAGTTCGTTGGCATAGTTGGTCAGGGCCGTCTCGGTCTCCTGCAGCGCGGACAGCACCGTCTGGTCGAAGGTGGCGAGCGCCGCCTCGGTCAGGGCACCGGTCTGGGCGATCCGCGCGCGGGCCACGGCGATGTTCGGGAAGGACCAGCTGATCAGCGGGCCGAAACTGAAGCGATAGTTCTCGTCGTTGCCGAGCTCACCGGCGTCCAGCGCCGTCGAACCGAACGATCCGCCCAGGCTGATGGTCGGATACAGCGACGCGGTCGCCACATTGACCCGCGCGGCGGCGGCGGCGAGCGCGCGTTCCGCCTGACGCACATCGGGACGTCGAGCCAGCAGGGCCGCGCCGTCACCGATCGGGATCGGCTGCGTCAGCTGAGGCGGGTGGGCGCAGGACCGGGCGGCCTCGGACGCCTCGATCGGGGTGCGGCCGGTCAGGGTGGCCAGGCGATAGACCGCGCCGTCGCGGCCGGCCCGAAGCGAGGGCAGGGTGGCACGGGTCTGGGCCAGGGCGGCCTGGGCGCGGGCGGTATCCAGCCCGGTGCCGGCACCGCCTTCCAGCAGACGCTGGGTCAGGTCGGCGGTGTTCTGTTGCAGGGCCAGGGTCCGTTCGGCGACGGCGATCTGGGCGTTGGCGGAACAGGCGTCGGCATAGGCCCGGGCGGTCTCGGCGGCGACCGAGACGCGGATGACGTCAAGCGCGGCAGCCTGCGCATCCGCATCGGCGCGGGCGGCCCGGATCGAGGAGCCGACGCGGCCGAACAGGTCGATCTCGTAGGAGGCGTCCAGACCCAATGAATAGCTGTCGGCTTCAGGCAGCTGGGTTCCGGTCGGGCTGGTCGCGGCGGAGCCCTGGCTCCGACTGGCCGAGCCGCTGAGGCCGGTGGTCGGGAAACGACCGGCGCGAGCTTCAGACAGGCTGGCGCGGACGGCGCGCAGATTGGCCTCGGCGGCCTCCAGCTGGTTGTTCTCAGCGAAGGCCTGGGCGATCAGGCCGTCGAGCACGGGATCGGCATAGAGCCTCCACCAGTCGTCGCGCGCCTCGGCGGCGGTGACGGCGGTCGAGCCCGGGGCACTGATGAAGGCGCCCGACGCGGCGGGGGGGATCACAGCGTCAGGCGCCTTCGGCCCGACCGCGCATGCCGCCAGGGTCAGGCCGGCGACGCCCACGGACAGGACGGCTTTGAGGGAGGATACGGTCATCTTACAGGTCTCCCGTGCGTGGCCCGGTGGCCGGCAGCGGTGCGTCGGGGTCCTCGAGATGCGATCCCGTGGTCGGGGTCGGCGGTGTCTTGGACGGCTCGTGCGGGATGCGCGCGGCCAGGCCACGGCACATCACATAGAAGACGGGCGTGAAAAGCAGGCCAAAGACGGTGACGCCCAGCATCCCGAAGAATACCGCAGCGCCCAGCGCCTGACGCATCTCCGCGCCGGGCCCTTCGGCCAGCACCAGCGGCAGGACGCCGAGGATGAAGGCGAACGAGGTCATCAGGATGGGCCGGAGACGGGTCCGTGCGGCCGCGACGGCGGCGTCCCAGCGGCTGAGACCGTCGTCCTCCTCGCCCTGTTTGGCGAACTCGATGATGAGGATGGCGTTCTTGGCCGCCAGCGCCACCAGCACCACCAGCCCGACCTGGACCAGGATGTTGTTGTCGAGGCCCAGGGCGTTGACCCCCAGCATGGCGGCCAGCACGCACATCGGCACGATCAGGATGACCGCCAGCGGCAGGGTGAAGGCCTCGTACTGTGCGGCCAGCACCAGGAAGACCAGCAGCACGCTCATGGCGAAGATCAGGGTTGCGCCACCCGACGCCTGCTTCTCCTGGAAGGCCAGTTCGGTCCATTCGTAGGAGAACCCGGGCGGCAAGGTGGAGGCGGCCAGCGTCTCCATCTGGCCGATGGCCGTGCCGGACGAGATGCCGGGTGCGCCCTGGCCCTGAAGCTCGGCGGCCGGAAACAGGTTGAAGCGGACGATCCGCGACGGACCGGAATCCTGGCGAAGGTTGGCGATCGAGGCCAGCGGCACCATGGCACCGGAGGTCGACTTGACCTTCAGGTTGGCGATGTCGGCCAGATCGTCGCGATAGGCCGGCTCCGCCTGGGCGGTGACGCGATAGGTGCGGCCCGCCATGTTGAAGTCGTTGATATAGGACGAGCCGAGATAGATGCCGAGCGTCGAGAACACTTCGGACGGCTGGACGCCCAGCATCAGGGCCTTGTCGCGATCAACGTCGGCGGCGATGCGCGGCGAGGCGGTGTTGTAGGTCGAGAAGACCTGCTGGAGATCCGCGTTCTGGGCCGCGCCGCCCATCATGGCGAAGGTGGCGCCTTCCAGCGCGCGATAGCCCGCGCCGGAACGGTCCTGGACCATCATCTTGAAGCCGTTGCCGGTGCCCAGACCCTGGACCGACGGCGGGGCGATGACGAAGATGTTGGCCTCTTCGATGCCGCCGGTCGCCTGGGTGATGGCACCGGCCAGGGCCGCGGCCTTGGTCTCTTTGGACGTGCGGTCCTCGGACGGGTCGAGGCGGACGAAGATGGTCGCGGCGTTGGACCCGAAGGCGAAGCTGGAACCGTCCAGGCCGGCGAAGGCGACGGTGCCGTTGACGCCCTCCTTGGCCTGGATGATGTCCTTGGCGCGCAGCATCACGGCCTCGGTGCGGTCCAGAGATGAGCCTGCCGGCAGTTGGACCACGCCGATCAGGAATCCCTGGTCCTGTTCGGGAATGAAGCCGGACGGTGTATCCACCAGTCGCCAGGCCGTCAGGGCCAGCAGGCCGACGTAGACGACCAGGACGATGGCGACCATGCGGATCAGCCGGGCTGTCAGGCGGCCATACTGGTCAGACAGCCAGTCGAAGGCCTCGTTGAATTTGCGACCGCCCATGCCGACGTACCAGACGACAGAACCCCACAGACCGGGCTTGCGATGATGGGCATCCTTCTTGTGCGGCTTGAGCAGCAGGGCCGCCATGGCGGGTGACAGCGTCAGCGACACGAACAGGGAGACCACCGAGGCCGCCGCGATCGTCACCGCGAACTGGCGATAGAAGATGCCCGGGATGCCCGGCACGAACATGGTCGGGATGAAGACCGAAACCAGCACCAGGCCGATGGCGATCAGGGCACCGGAGACCTCCTCCATCGATCGATAGGCGGCTTCGCGCGGCGACAGGCCTTCGCCGATCAGACGCTCGACGTTCTCGACCACCACGATGGCGTCGTCGACCACGATGCCGACGGCCAGGATCAGCGCCAGCAGCGACAGGGAATTCAGCGAATAGCCGAGCGCCAGTTGCACCGCGAACGTGGCGACCAGGGCCACGGGAATGGCGACGATCGGAATGATGGCGGCGCGCCAGGTCTGGAGGAAGACCATGACCACGATGACGACCAGGATGATCGCCTCGACCAGGGTGTGCTGGACCGACTCGACCGAGGCCGCGACGAACTCCGTCGGGTTGTAGGCGACCTTGATGGCGGCTCCCGGCGGAAGATCCGCACGGATGGCTTCAAGCTCGGCTTCGACCCGTTCAGCGGTCCCCAGCGCATTGGCACCCGGCTGCTGGACGATGGCGACGCCGACGCCGCGCTCGCCGTCGAAGAAGCCCCGTATGCCGTAATCCTGGGCCCCCAGTTCCACGCGACCGATGTCGGACAGGCGGGTGACGGCGCCGTCGGCGTTGGTCTTGATGACGACGCGGCCGAACTCTTCGGGCGTGTTCAGCCGGCCCTGGACCTGGATCGGTTCCTGGAAGGCGGAGGCGTTGGTGGCGAAAGGTGGCTGGCCGATCGAGCCGGCGGCGGCCTGGACGTTCTGGGCGCGCAGTGCCGCGACGATCTCTGTCGCGGACAGATTGCGTGCGGCGGCCTTGGCCGGGTCGATCCAGACCCGCATGGAATAGTTGCCGCCCCCGAAGATGTTGACCCCGCCCACGCCCTCAATGCGCAGCAGCCGGTCGCGGATCGTCGAGTTGGCGTAGTTGCCCAGGAAGTCGTTGCCCAGGCTTTCGTCCGGGGACGTCACCGAGGCGATCATCAGAAAGCCTTGCGAGGCCTTGGCCACGACGATGCCCGTCTGCCGCACGGCATCGGGTAGGCGCGGCTCGGCCAGGGCGACGCGGTTCTGGACCAGGACCTGGGCCGTATCCAGGTCGGTGCCGGGCTGGAAGGTCACGGTGATGGCCACCGAACCGTCCGAGGTCGAGGACGAGGTGACGTACAGCATCCCCTCGACGCCGTTGATCTCCTGTTCGATCGGCGCGGCGACGGTCTCGGCCAGGGTCTCGGCCGAGGCACCCGGGAACGCGGCGTTGACGGTGATCGTGGGCGGCGCGATCTCCGGATATTGCGACAGAGGCAGCAGCGGATAGGCGGCCAGACCGACGATGGTGATGAACACCGACAGCACGGCCGCGAAGATCGGCCGGTCGATGAAGAAGCGAGAGATGTTCATGTCTTAGTCGCCGATCGCCACGGAGCCCGACAGGGCGCTGGCAGAGGTCGCCGTGGCGGCCGGGGGGGCGGTGGTCACGGGCGCTGCGTATGTGGTCGGAGTACGGGTGATGCGGCCGGGATTGGCCTTCACCTTCTGGCCCGGCTGCTGGACGCGTGAGCCGCCGTTGATGATGACCCGGTCCTGGGCCGTGATGCCGGATCGGATGACGCGCAGACCATCGACCAGCGGGCCGAGGACGACCGGGCGGGGCGTGACCGTGCCGTCGGCGGCGACGACCGAGACCGTGCGGCGGTCAGCACCGGCACTGATCGCGGCGTCGGGCACCAGCAGGGCGTCATAGGCACCGGCGCCGGCGACCCGGACCTGGCCGAACATGCCGGGCTTCAGGAAGCCGTCGGCGTTCTGGATCACGGCCCGCAGACGGATCGAGCCCGACGAGGCGTCGATGGCGTTGTCGGTGAAGTCCAGCGTGCCGGCGTGAACGAAGTCGGCCTCGTCCTGCAGGCGGACGCGAACGGGGGCCGAGGCACCGCCTCGCGTCTGGCGCTGATATTTCAGCAGCGTCGCTTCCGACCCGTCGAAGACGAAATAGATCGGAGAGGACGAGACGATGGTGGTCAGGACGTCCCCGGCCGAAGACCCTCCGCCGATCAGGTTGCCCGGATCGATGCGGCGGTCCGAGACGCGCCCGGACACCGGAGCGGTCACACGGGTGAACTCGACGTCCAGTTGGCGGGCGCGGACATTGGCCTGGGCGGCAGCGACATTGGCCTGCGCGGTGCTCACGGCGGCGCGATTGGTGTCGACCTCGGCCTGGGACACGGCCTGCGAGGCCAGAAGGCCCTCGGAGCGGGTCAGGTTGGTGCGGGTCAGCGATACTTGCGCATTCGCCTGGGCCAGTTGAGCCTGGGCCGAGGCCAGTTGGGCCTGGGCCGGGCGGGGGTCGAGGGTGAACAGCAACTGCCCGCGACGGACGAAATCGCCGTCACGGAAATGCACCGCCTGGACATAGCCGCCGACGCGGGCGCGGACGTCCACGCTCTGGGTCGCCTCGAACCGGCCGGTGAAGTCGTCCCAGTCGACGATGCGCTCGCTCAGGGGGTTGGCAACGGTGACGGGCGCGGGCGGCGGCGGGCCGGCGGCCTCGGTCTTGGCACAGCCGTATAGGGCGGCCGCCAGCATGGCGGACACAGCGACGATCTTCAGTCTGCGCATCCGCGGACTCCTGGCAGGATTGGGCATGTAGGCGGCGACCGAGGCGCGGATCGGGGAGGAGGCGGCCTCAGGTCAACGCCTGATGACTTGTCTAATGTCTGTCTGCGAAACACTTGTCAACAGACGATGACATGTCCATAACCCCTGTGGGGCATGTGAGGACATCACATTGGGTTTCGATATTTGCAGCAGGCCGCGAAACGCGGCCACGACTCGCGCCGCCATCCTGGAGGCTGCGAACGCGCGCTTCATGGGCGAGAGCTACGACCAGGTCGGGATGCGTGACATCGGTCGCGACGCCGGTGTCGATCCGGCGCTGATCTCGCGCTATTTCGGATCCAAGGAGGAGCTGTTCTCTTGCGTCATCGAATCCTGCGGTGACGCTTCGGCCCTGATGGCGGGCGACCGGGCCACGTTCGGAGACCGGGTGGCGCATGACATCATCTATGGCCCTCGCAACGAGTTCAAACTGCGCTGGCTGCTGGTGATGCTCCGCTCGATCGCCTCGCCCAAGGCGCAGGACGTCATCCAGCGACACTCGGAATGCAATTTCATGACCCCCTTCACCGAATGGGTCGGGGGCGAAGACGCCGAGATCAAGGCCAGGTTGGCGGCGGGTCTGATCATGGGGCTGACCGTCAGCCGCGACATCTCGGGCGGTTTCAACCTGTCGCCCGACAAGTGCGAGCGCCTGCACCGGCGCCTCGCCACGACGCTTCAGGACTTCATCGACAACTGAGCGCGCGCCTCGCTCCGCCTCCGGACATTACGTCACCGTAATCCTTGTCCGTCTTGCGTTGCAGCATGCGATCCCCGAAGGTCGCGGCGGCTGTTTTTCGAGTGACGGGGTAGGGTATGCGTCTGGCTGTCTTGGCGACGATGTTCGCATTCGCCACGGTTCTGGCCGCGCCGGCCCTGGCCCAGGTCAGCGTCGGCCCGGTCGATCAGTCCAAGGGCACGTTCGAGGACAAGTTCCGCCAGTTCGAGGGCGAGGACTGGCCCACCCCCACAGACTATCGCAACGCCTCGGGCGCGCCCGGTCATCGCTACTGGCAACAGCAGGTCGACTATTCGATCGACGTTTCGCTGGACGAGCCGACCCGGACCCTGACAGGCAAGCAGGTGGTGACCTATACCAACAACTCGCCCGACGCCCTGACCTATCTGTGGATGTTGCTGGACCAGCAGAACTATCGCCGCAACTCCCTGGCCGAACGCACCCGGACCTACACCGCCGCCACCGAGGTCAGCGTCAACGAGGTGTTGCGCGTCCAGCGGATGCAGGACTGGGAAGGCGGCTTCAACGACCTGAAGATCACCGGCCCCGACGGCGCGGACGTGCCGTTCAACATCGTCGATTCGATGCTGAGGCTGGAACTGCCCGCGCCACTGAAGACCGGCGAGAGCTACACCTTCACCGTGACCTTCACCCTGCCCATGCCCGAGACCGGCATCGTCGGCGGGCGCAGCGGCTATGAGTGTTTCACCAAGGCGGGCGAGGACGGCAACTGCATCTTCGAGGCCGCGCAATTCTTCCCGCGCATGGCCGTCTATTCCGACTACGAAGGCTGGCATAACGCCCAGTTCCTGGGGTCGGGCGAGTTCACGCTGGAGTTCGGCGATTACGACGTCCGTATCACCGTGCCGGTCGATCACCAGCTGGCCGCCACCGGCACGCTCCAGAACCCCGAGATACTGACCGAGACCCAGCGCGCGCGTCTGGAACAGGCGCGCACGGCTGACGCCCCCGTCTATATCGTCACCGCTGCCGAGGCCGCCGCCGCCGAAGCCAGCCCCGCCCGGTCGGGCACCCGGACCTGGCATTTCCAGGCCGACAACGTCCGCGACTTCGCCTGGGCCTCCAGCCGGAAGTTCGTCTGGGATGCCATGGGTGTGGTCCAGACCTCGGCCACCCAGGCCAACGGCGCCCATCCCATCGTGATGGCCATGTCCTTCTATCCCAAGGAGGCGCGGCCCCTGTGGGATGCCTATTCGACGCGGGCGATCGCCCAGACGATCCGGGTCTATGACCAGTTCGCCATCCCCTATCCCTATCCCTACGCCCAGTCGGTGAACGGGCCGCAGGGCGGGATGGAATATCCGATGCTGACCTTCAACGGCCAGCGCCCCATCGTCGACGAGAACGGCCGCCGGACCTATACCGAGCGCGCCAAGAACGGCCTGATCGGGGTGGTGATTCACGAGGTGGGCCACACCTATTTCCCGATGGTCATCAACTCCGACGAACGCCAGTGGACCTGGATGGACGAGGGGCTGAACTCCTTCGTCCAGTATCAGGCGCAGAAGCTGTGGGATCCGAACTTCCCGTCGCGGGGCGAGCCGCGCGACATCGTCGAATACATGGTCAGCCAGGATCAGGTGCCGATCATGACCAACTCGGAATCGGTGCTCCAGTTCGGCAACAACGCCTATGCCAAGCCGGCGACCGCCCTGGTCATCCTGCGCGAGACCATCCTGGGGCGCGAACTGTTCGACCGCGCCTTCCGCGAATACTCGCACCGCTGGGCTTTCAAGCGGCCGACCCCCTACGACTTCTTCCGCACGATGGAGGAGAGCTCGGGGGTCGATCTGGACTGGTTCTGGCGCGGCTGGTTCTATTCGACCGACCACGTCGACATAGCGCTGGAAAGCGTCGTCCGCGCGCAGCTGCAATCGACCGACCCCGACGCCCGCGCCCGCCTCGCCCGTGAACGGTTCGCCCAGGCGCCGACGCCCACAACCGTGACCAACAACGCCGGGATCGAGACGGTGATCGAACGCGATCCTGGCGCGCGCGACTTCTATAACTCTACCGACCAGTTCACGGTCACGGCCCAGGCGCGTCGCGACCAGGCCTCGGCCGACAAGAAGGCTGACGAGGATCGCCGTCGCGCGCAGGGCTTCACCGACAACATCTATCGCTTCACCTTCCGCAATGTCGGCGGCCTGGTCATGCCGGTCATCGTCAAGATGACATGGGACGACGGCACGACCGAGACGGTCCGCGTCGCCGCCGAGGTGTGGCGTCGCAACGCTCAGTCGGTGATCTGGCAATATGTGTCGTCCAAGACCCTGGTCTCGGCCGAGCTGGACCCGTTGTGGGAGACCGCCGACGCCGTGCGCGCCAACAACTATTTCCCACGCCGGATCGACGAACAGTCCTTCACCCTCTCGGCCCCGCCTCCGCCGCCCGCCAACCGGATGCGGGACTCGGACGTCGAGGTCAGTCCCGACTCGACCGCGGTACGCGACGCGCCCAGGCCGGCCGCGCGACCGTGAGGACCGGCGTGAGGCGAATGGCGACGGCACTGGTGGCGGCAGCTCTGTCGTTCGCCGGACCCGCCGCTGCCCATCGCGGCCACGCCGGGCTGACGGTGGTGGAGATCGATCCCGCCTCGGGCGCGGTCGCGGTCACGCACCGCTTCTATGCCCACGACATCGAGCCGACCCTGACGGTTCTGGCCCCTGACGAGCAGCCGTCTCTAGACGATCCCGAGGCCCTGGCTGCATTGAACGCCCATCTGGCCGAGCGCTTCCGGATCGATATCGACGGAGCACGCGTGTCCCTGCACCGGACCGGCGAGACCCTGGCTGGCGACAATGTCCGCATCGATTTCGCCGGCGAACGCGCACCCGGACCGGTGACGGAGGTGCGCGTCGACCAGGATTTCTTCTCCGACATCTACGACGACATGGAGATGCAGGTGAACGTCCGGGTGGGTGGCGTCACCCGCACGGTCCTGTTCCGGCCCGGCATCCAGGCGCAGAGCGTGCGTTTTGATCGCTGACAAGCGGTGATGATGCCTTGAAACCGGGTCTGGCTGAAAGATTGTTTCGCAACCTTGTGTCGAGCCTGATCCGCGTTGCGCGCAAATCGGCGATTGCGGTCATTTCATGCGACGATCGGCTCCGATACCGGGTTGACGTGGAATATTATTCCATAACCTGCTTGTGTGTGGGCTCCGATTAAGGCTATATGCCGGGGAAATCAGGAGCGGGCCGTGACCCAAACCCATCGCCAGTACCCCGGACGACGGGCGGCCCAGGCCGCTGCGGTCGCTCGTGCAGATACCCGGATCGTCGGGGCCGCAACCCTTATTCTCAGCGTACTCCTTGTGCTGCTCTCCGGAGCGGTGTGGACGCAGCTGACCTGAACCCAAGCCAAATCAGGATCATACGCCCACACCCGCTCCCGCAAGGAAGCGGGTTTTTTCTTACCCAGGTCGGCCATGCGCCGGTCGAGACGGATACCAGACCTAAAGTGACCACCGACGCGTCCTCACCCGCCGACCCCAAGATCGCACTGAACGGCAATCGCCGCAGTGCGGTCGTGACTCAAGGCCCCAACCGCGCCGCCGCGCGGTCCTATCTGCGCGCCGCCGGCATGTCGGACGCGGACTTCGACAAGCCGATGATCGCCATCGTCAACACCTGGTCGACCATCACCCCCTGCAACATGCACCTGGACCGTCTGGCCAATGACGTCCGCGCCGGCATCGTTGCGGCGGGCGGCTGGCCGGTCGACTTCAACACCGTCATGGTCACCGACGGCATCTCGATGGGGACGCCGGGCATGAAGGCCTCGCTGATCTCCAGAGAGGTCATCGCCGATTCGATCGAGCTGGCCGTCGAGGGGCATCAGCTGGATGGCGTCGTCTGCATCGTCGGCTGCGACAAGACCATTCCGGCGGCGGCCATGGCCCTGGCCCGGATGGATATCCCCGGCCTGGTCTACTACGGCGGCACCATCATGCCGGGCACGGTCGGAACCGCCGAGGTCTCCGTTCAGGAGGTGTTCGAGGCGATCGGCGCGCATGGTGCAGGCAAGATCGACGACGCCCAGCTGAAAATCGTCGAAAGCGCCGTCTGTCCGGGCGCCGGGGCCTGTGGCGGCCAGTTCACGGCCAACACCATGGCCATGGCCCTGTCGGTCATGGGGATCTCGCCGATGGGGGCCAACGACGTCCCCGCCGTCGATCCATCCAAGGCGGCCGAGGGTGAACGCTGTGGTCGGCTGATCGTCGAGCGGACCCTGGCGGGCGACAATGCCCGCAAGTACATCACCCGCGACAGCCTGAAGAACGCCGCCGTCGCCGTTTCGGCGTCGGGCGGATCGACCAATGCGGTCATGCACCTGACCGCCATCGCCATCGAGGCCGGCGTCGATTTCGGTGTCGAGGACTGCCATCAGGCCTGCGTCGAGGCGCCGGTCATCTGCGACCTGAAGCCCGGCGGCCGGTTCCTGGCCTCACACCTGTATGCGGCGGGCGGCACGCGGCTGGTGACCCAGCGGCTGGCCGAGGCCGGCAAGATCGTCGACGCCCCCACCGTCACCGGCCGCAGCCTGTTCGCCGAGGCCGTCGAGGCGGAAGAAGCGCCGGGCCAGATCGTCGTTACGACGATGGACGCACCGGTCATGGCGCGCGGTTCCTATGCCGTCATCTATGGCGACATCGCCCCCGAGGGCGCGATCATCAAGCTGACGGGCCATGCGATCGACGTGTTCGAGGGCCCGGCCTGCGTCTTCGATTCGGAAGAAGACGCCTTCCACGCCGTTCAGGACGGTTCGGTCGGCGAGGGCGACGTCATCATCATCCGCTACGAAGGGCCCAGGGGCGGTCCCGGCATGCGCGAGATGCTGCAGGTCACGGCGGCGCTGAAGGGCAGGGGGATCAACAATGTCGCCCTGCTGACCGACGGCCGGTTCTCGGGCGCGAGCTACGGCTTCGTCGCCGGGCACGTTTCACCGGAAGCCGCGGTCGGCGGGCCGATCGCCCTGGTCCGCGACGGCGATCGCATCCGCATCGACGTCACCAACCGCCGCATCGATGTCGACGTCGATCTGGCCACGCGCCGCGCCGGCTTCAGCCCTCGCGCCATTACCCCCGTCCACGGCGTCTTCGCCAAATACCGCGCCAGCGTCGCCTCTGCCTCGCAGGGTGCTGTCACCATTCCAAACCCGCCGCCGGCTCAAGTTCCGGCCGCAGCCAAAGCTCACCAGGAAGCCTGAGTCATGAAAATCTATACCAACGACGACATCCGTCCCGGCGTCATCGCCGGCCAGAAGATCGCCATCATCGGCTATGGCTCGCAGGGCCGCGCCCACGCCCAGAACCTGAAGGATAGCGGCCACGACGTCATCGTCGGCGTCCGCGCAGGCGGCAAGGGCTGGAAGAATGCCCAGGCCGACGGCCTGGCCACGGCCGAGCCCGCAGATGCGGTCAAGGACGCCGACATCATCGCCATCCTGACCCCCGACATGGCCCAGGCCGAGGTCTACAAGACCCAGATCGAGCCTTACGCCAAACAGGGTTCGGCCCTGCTGTTCGCCCACGGCTTTTCGATCATCTACGGCCGCGTCACGCCGCGCGAGGACATGGACGTCATCCTGGTCGCGCCCAAGGGGCCGGGCGATCTGGTCCGTCGCGAGTACCAGAAGGGTGCCGGCGTCCCCTCGCTGTTCGCAGTCGAAAAAGACGTCACCGGCAAGGCCCGCGACCGCGCCATGGGCTATGCCAAGGGCAACGGCGGCGCGACCGGCGGCCTGCTGGAAACCACTTTCCGCGAAGAGACCGAGACCGACCTGTTCGGCGAACAGGCCGTCCTGTGCGGCGGGGCCAAGGAACTGGTCATGGGCGGGTTCAACACCCTGGTCGAGGCCGGCTACCAGCCCGAGATCGCCTATTTCGAATGCCTGCACGAGCTGAAGCTGATCGTCGACCTGTTCTACGAAGGCGGCATCACCAAGATGAACGAGTTCATCTCCGAGACCGCCAAATGGGGTTCGGTCAAGTCCGGCCCGCGCGTCATCAATGACGAGACCCTGGCGCGCATGAAGCAGATCCTGACCGAGATCCAGGACGGCACCTTCGCCCGCGAATGGATCGCCGAGAACGACGCCGGCAAGCCGAACTACGACGCCCTGGTCGCCGAGGACAATGCCCAGAAGATCGAGGTCGTCGGCGCTTCCCTGCGCGAACGCATGGCCTGGCTGCACGCCCCGAAATCCGCAGCCGCCTGAACCCGGATCGATAGAGCAAGCTGATGAGCGCCGCCGCCGCCACCTTCAAACCCGCAGTCGAAGCCGCCCCCCAGTCGGGTGCGCGCCTCGTCGTCTCCACCCTGGAGAAGCTGGGGGTAGAGGTGCTGTTCGGATATCCCGGCGGCGCCATCATGCCGATCTATGACGCCCTGGCCGGGTCGTCGCTGCGCCACTACCTGTGCCGTCACGAACAGGGCGCGGCCTTCGCCGCCGATTCCTATGCGCGGGTCAGTGGCAAGGTCGGGGTCTGTATGGCGACGTCGGGGCCGGGGGCGACCAATCTGGTCACCGGCATCGCCAACGCCATGCTGGATTCCATCCCCATGGTCTGCATCACCGGCAATGTCGCGCAGGGCGTCATGGGCATGGACGCCTTCCAGGAGGTCGACATCCTGGGCGTCACCCTGCCGATCGTGAAGCATTCCTATCTGGTCCGCAGCGCCGCCGACATTCCGGCGGTGATCGAGGAGGCATTTCATATCGCCCGCTCGGGCCGTCCGGGTCCGGTCCTGATCGACCTGCCCAAGGACGTCCAGTTCGAGATGACCGACGCCCCGCGCGGCATCCATCTGTCCAACCAGATCGACGTCGCCGACGCGGCCGTCATCGATGACGCCGTCGCCGCCATCCGCGCGGCAAAGAAGCCGGTCCTGTATATCGGTGGCGGGGTGAAGATCTCGGGCGCGGTCCAGGCCGTTCGCGACTTCGCCGCCATGACCGGCATCCCCCAGGTCTCGACCCTGAACGCCCTGGGCACCATCCCGACGGGCCAGGACAATTTCCTGGGCATGCTGGGGATGCACGGCACCCGCTGCGGCAACGAGGCAGTTCAGGAAAGCGACCTGCTGATCGTCGTCGGCGCACGCTTCGACGACCGCGCCACCGGCAAGCTGATCGAATTCGCGCCCCACGCCGGCGTCGTCCATTTCGACATCGACCCGTCCGAGATCGGCAAGCTGCGCAAGGTGGCGGTCGGCGTCACCGGCGACCTGAAACCCAATATCGAGGCCCTGAACGCGCGCCTGTCGGCGGGCCCCGCGATCGACGTGTCCGCATGGGCCGACAAGTGGCGCGCCAAGTCGATCGAATGCGCCTTCGACTACAATGCGCCGGGTGAAGGCGTCTTCGCGCCCCAGTTGCTGAACGAACTTTCGCAGAAGGCCGGCCCCAGCTTCATCGCCGCCTGCGACGTCGGCCAGCACCAGATGTGGGTGGCGCAATACTGCGAGTTCTCGCGGCCCCAGGCCCACATCACCTCGGGCGGTCTGGGCTCGATGGGCTTTGGCCTGCCCGCCGGGATCGGTGCCAAACTGGCCGAGCCGGACGCCTGTGTCGTCACCATCACCGGCGACGGCGGGGTGATGATGAACATCCAGGAACTGGCAACCGTCAACCGGTTCAAGATCCCGCTGAAGATCATCATCCTGGACAACTCGCGCCTGGGCATGGTGCGCCAGTGGCAGGAGTTCTTCTTCGAACGGAACTTTTCCGAGGTCGATCTGTCCGACAACCCCGACTTCGTGAAGGTCGCCGAGGCCTTCGGCATCCCGGCCTTCCGCGTCGATGCGCGCAATCAGGTCTCGGCCGGGATCGACCGTCTGCTGGCCACCGAGGGTCCGATCCTGATGCACGTCATCATCGATCCGAACGACAATGTCTGGCCGCTGGTGCCGCCGGGCAAGAACAACGCCGAAATGCTGGAGGGCGCACGATGACCGACACCGTTCACATCCTGATCGACCGGGCCGACGGCGCGCTTCAACGGCTGATCGGCCTGGTGGAGCGTCGCGGCTTTCACATCGACGCCATGACCATGGCACCCGAGGGTTCGGCCCTGGCCGTCGCCCTGACCGTGCGCGGCCGCGATGTCGGTCGCTCGATCGACAACCTGGGCCTGCAGATCGATCGTCTGGTCGGCGCGCGGAGAATTTCCAACGACGCCACCTTTCGCGCCGAGGCGGCCTGATCTCGATGAGCGTGCCGAAGACTTTGTATGAGAAGGTGTGGGACCGGCATCTGGTCGTGCGCGAAACCGAGGCCACCCCCGGCGTCCTCTACATCGACCTGCATCTGGTCCATGAGGTCACCAGCCCCCAGGCGTTCAGCGAGATAGAGAGCCGGGGGCTGAAGGTCCGTCGGCCCGATCGTACCTTCGCCACCCTGGACCACTCCACCCCGACCCTGCCGGCCGTGAACGGCCAACGCTCTTACGTCACCGACGAGGCGCGCGATCAGGTCTCGCGGCTGGAACAGAACTGCGCCCGCCACGGCATCGAACTGGCCGGCTGGGATTCGGACGCGCGCGGCGTCGTCCATGTCATGGGCCCGGAGCAGGGCCTGACCCAGCCGGGCATGACCGTCGTCTGTGGTGACAGCCATACCGCGACCCACGGTGCCTTCGGGGCCCTCGCCTTCGGCATTGGCACCTCCGAGGTCGGTCATGTGCTGGCGACGCAGTGCCTGCTGCAACGGAAATCGAAGACCCTTCGAGTGACTGTCGACGGCGAGCTTCAGCCCGGCGTCTCGGGCAAGGACGTCGCGCTGGCGGTCATCGCCGCCCTGGGCTTCGGCGGCGGCACGGGCTTCGTCATCGAATATGCGGGCAGCGCCGTGACGGGCCTGGACATGGAAGGGCGGATGACGCTCTGCAACATGTCGATCGAGGCCGGGGCGCGCGCGGGCATGATCGCCCCGGACGCCAAGACGATCGACTGGCTGCGTGGCCGGGCCAAGGTGCCGCAAGGCGCGGCCTATGACGCCGCCGCCGCCGAATGGCTGGCCCTGGCGAGCGATCCGGGCGCGACCTACGACCAGGAGATCGTGCTGGACGGGGACGCGATCCGTCCCATGGCGACCTGGGGCACCACCCCCGACGCCGGGGCGCCGATCGGGTCGAAGGTGCCCGAGCCCCAGTCGGACAGCGATCGCAAGGCCATCGCCTATATGGGCTTCGAGGCCGGTCAGACGACGACGACCCAGGCCGTCGACGTGGTCTTCATCGGCTCCTGCACCAACGGTCGCCTGCCCGACCTGCGCGCAGCAGCGGATGTCCTGCGCGGTCGCAAGGTCAAGCCGGGCGTTCGCATGCTGGTCGTACCGGGCTCGGAGGCCGTGCGCCGCGATGCGGAGGCCGAGGGGCTGCACACCGTCTTCACCGAGGCCGGGGCCGAATGGCGCCTTCCGGGCTGTTCGATGTGTATCGCGATGAACGGCGACACCGTGGGTCCGGGCCAGTTGGCCGTCTCGACCTCCAACCGCAATTTCGAGGGTCGTCAGGGCAAGGGCGCCCGCACCATCCTGGCCAGTCCTGCGACGGCGGCGGCCTCGGCCATCGCGGGGGTTCTGACCGATCCGCGGGTGTATCTGAACGAGGCCTCGCCCCTCAAGCAGTCGAGCGCCGCGCGCGAGACGATAGGGGCAAACAATGCCTGAACCCATCAAGGTCCTGACCTCCCGCACCCTGGTCCTGACCCAGGCCAATATCGACACCGACCAGATCATCCCGGCCCGGTTCCTGACCACGACCGAGACGAAGGGGCTGGGGGCCAAGGCCTTCTACGACTGGCGCTATGAAACGGACGGCACGGCGCGGCCCGAGGCGGTGCTGAACCGCATCGATCCGACCGAGCACCGCATCCTGGTCGCCGGGGACAATTTCGGCTGCGGCTCGTCGCGCGAGCATGCGCCGTGGGCTTTGTATGACTATGGCTTCCGGGCGGTGATCTCGACCGGCATTGCCGACATCTTCACCTCCAACGCGCTCAAGAACGGCCTGCTGCCGATCGTGGTCGATCAGGCGACCTGGGACGATCTGGTCGCCCATCCGGAACAGCCGGTGACGGTCGATCTGGAGGCCAACGAGGTACGGCGCGGCAACCATCCGCCTGTTGCATTTGCCGTCGAGGCTTTTGCCCGCCAGTGTCTGCTGGACGGGGTGGACACCCTCGGCTGGCTTTCCAACCATACCCCCGCCATCGAAGCCTTCGAGCGCTCTCACGAGCCTCAAACCGTAACGGAAACCGCGTGATGCCCAATCGCAAGACCTTCAAGATCGTCCTGCTGCCCGGTGACGGCGTCGGGCCCGAAGTGACCGCCTCTGCCAAGGCTGTGCTGGAGCTGATCGGTGACTTCTATGATCACGATTTCCGGTTTTCCGAACATCTGATCGGCGGGGCAGGCATCGACGCGGCTCAAAATCCGCTGCCCCAGGAGACTATCGACGCCTGCCTCGCCTGCGACGGCGTGTTGCTGGGAGCCGTCGGTGGGCCCAAGTGGGACGGCCAACCCTTACGTCCCGAGCAGGGGCTGCTGGCGATCCGCAAGGCCATGGGATTGTTCGCCAATCTGCGTCCGCTTCAGGTGTCGCCGGTGATGGCGCATCGCTCGCCGCTGAAGAAGGAGATCGTCGAGGGCGTCGATCTGATCGTCTTCCGCGAGCTGACCGGCGGCGTCTATTTCGGCGAAAAAGGCCGCAAGGAGGACGGCTCCGCCTACGACGTCTGTTCCTATTCGATCGAGGAGATCGAGCGCGTCACCCGCGCCGCCTTCAAGATCGCCGAGCAGCGTCGGGGCAAGGTCACCTCTGTCGACAAGGCCAACGTCATGGAGACCAGCCGCCTGTGGCGCGAGGTCGTGACCCGCATCCACGCCGAGGAATTCCCGGGCGTCGAGCTGAAGCACGCCCTGGTCGATTCCATGGCCATGCACCTGATCCAGCGTCCGCGCGATTACGACGTCATCCTGACCGAGAACATGTTCGGCGACATCCTGTCGGACGAGATCTCGGTGCTGGGCGGGTCGATCGGCCTCTTGCCCTCAGCGTCGCTGGGGACCAGCGGACCCGGCCTGTTCGAGCCCATCCACGGCTCGGCGCCCGATATCGCCGGACAGGATCTGGCCAACCCGGTCGGCACCATCCTGTCCGCCGCCATGCTGCTGCGCCACAGCCTGGGACTGGAGGACGAGGCCGATTCCATCGAGGCCGCCGTCGCCGCCGTCCTGGCCGCCGGTGCCGTCACCGCCGATCTGGGTGGAGAGCTGGGGACGCGCGGCGCGACCGACGCGATCCTGGACGCCATCCGGGCCATCCACTGGGCGGCGTCGCACCGGGTTCAGATGCACTGGGGTTGAGTGTTGCGATGCATATATATGACCAAGGTATGAATCTTCGCCTTGGCCGCAATCAGCGGCAATATTATTCAGGTCTGGCGTGCTAAAATAAGACGCCTGCACGAAAGTTGCACAGCGTACGGCTAAGCCTCTTGCGTCCTTGCGACGCCGTGTGATTGTTTCGCATCTGCGAGATCATCACAGGGGCTGCAACACACATGGCTAAGATCTGGAATCGAGTACCGGGCGTCCTTGCCCTGCTACTTCTTACGGCGGCGCTGTTCTATGCGGGCGGGGCCTTCGCTCAGGACGCCGCGCCGGCGCCGACGCTGCTGGCCCACCAGGCCGCGCTTGAACTGAACGGCGCGGACACCGCCTGGCTGGCGACGTCGTCGGCCCTGGTTCTGCTGATGACCCTGCCGGGCCTGGCGCTGTTCTACGGCGGCATGGTTCGCCGCAAGAACGTCATCGCCACCATCACCCAGTCAGTTGGCGTCTTCGCCGTCGTGACCGTGCTGTGGTTCGCCATCGGCTATTCGCTGGCCTTCGGCGTCAACGGCGACGCGGCCCTTCAGCCCTACATCGGCAGCCTCGACGCCGTGTTCCTGAACGGCGTGACGCTGGAAACGGCCCACAGCCTGCTGCCGGGCATCCCCGAGTTCGTCTTCCTGACGTTCCAGATGACCTTCGCCATCATCACCCCGGCCCTGATCACCGGTGCATTCGCCGAGCGGTTCAAGTATTCGGCCCTGCTGCTGTTCACCGCGCTGTGGACGGTGCTGATCTACTCGCCCATCGCCCACTGGGTCTGGGGCGGTGGTTTCCTGGGTTCGGCCGGTGTTCTCGACTTCGCCGGTGGTGCCGTCGTTCACGTCAACTCGGGTGTCGCGGGCCTCGTCTGCGCCCTGTTCCTGGGCCGTCGCAAGGGCTACGGAGCCGAGCCGATCAATCCGCACAACCCCGTGCTGACGATGATCGGTGCCAGCCTTCTGCTGGTCGGCTGGATCGGCTTCAACGCCGGTTCGGCGGGCGCGTCCAACGCCCTGATGGGCGCTGCGCTCATCAACACCATCCTGGCCGCCGCTGCCGCCGCCCTGACCTGGAAACTGGTCGAGGTCATCGAGAAGAAGAAGGCCTCGCTGATCGGGATGCTGTCCGGTCTGGTTGCCGGTCTGGTCGCCATCACCCCGGCTGCCGGCTTCGTCGATCCCAAGGGCGCCTTCCTGATCGGCGCCATCGCCGGCCCGGTCTGCTACATCTCCTCGGTGTGGATCAAGAAACTGCTCCGCTACGACGACAGCCTGGACGCCTTCGGCATCCACGGTGCGGGTGGTCTGCTGGGCGCCCTGCTGACCGGCGTGTTCGCGACTACGGCCATCAACGGCCTGTCCGAAGGTGCCAACATCGCGACCCAGGCGATCGGCCTGGCCTGGACCATCGCCTACTCCGCGATCGGCACCCTGGTCATCCTGGTCATCTGCAAGTTCACCACCGGACTGCGGGTCTCCGAGGCCCAGGAAGCCGAAGGCCTCGACACCGTCCTGCACGGCGAGTCCCTCGACCACTGACGACACGGGCCGGATGCAAGGCTCACCTCGCATCCGGCCGCATCTCTCTAGCCGGCGGTTCTGGCTCTCTCCCGCGCCGCCGGTTCACACGCCAACGACCACCAAGGTCATCGAAGGGGATACCAAGATGAAACTCACTGCTACGTGCGCGGCCGCCGCCGCACTCGCCCTGCTGGCCTCGGCCGGCGCCGCCTCGGCCCAGGACGTATCCGTCACCGCCAACGTCGCGGTGGCCTCGGACTATGTGTTCCGCGGCATCAGCCAGACCGACGAGGGTGCCGCCGTCCAGGGTGGTGTCGACCTGACCGTCGGCAGCTTCTACGCCGGTGTCTGGGCGTCCAACGTGGACTTCCTCGACAACACCGACGCCGAGATCGACGTCTATGGTGGTTATCGTGGCGAGGCTGCCGGCTTTGCCTATGACGTCGGCGTGGTGACCTATCTCTACGCTCCCGGTGCCAACCAGGACTACGACTACGTCGAGCTGAAAGCCGCCGCCTCGCGCGCTGTCGGACCCGCCACCTTTGGTGCCGCCGTCTACTTCTCGCCCGACTTCTTCGGTCTGGATGACGAGGCCACCTACCTCGAGTTCAACGCCGCCTATGCGGTTCCGCAGGTCTCGGGCCTGACCCTGACCAGCGCGGTCGGCAAGCAGTGGCTCTCGACCACGGACGACTATGTGACCTGGAACGTCGGCGGCACCTATGCCTTCGCCGGCACGCCCCTGGCCCTGGACGTCCGCTATCACGACAACGACTATGACCTGTCGGGCGTGCCGATCACCGACGGCCGTATCGTCGCGACCCTGAAAGCCGTCTTCTAGGCCTATCCTCCCAGGCCTGAACTGCGACGCCGCCCGTGGTGTGAGACACGGGCGGCGTCTTTGTGTCTGGGAAACAGTGGGACGACCTGGTGATGAACGCGCCGTCCTCACAAGCCGACGATTCACTGAGGTAGGAACTGCCTCGTTGGCAATCAGCCGCCGTAGCCGCGTCCACCGCCGCCGAAGCCGCCGCGCGAGACGACCGTGGTGCGGCTCTGGGCCCGGGCGGGGGCCTGGCGCGCCACATCGACGTCGTTGCGGTTGGCGACCGTCCGGCCGGTACGATAGTCGCGGCTCAGGTATCCGCCGCCATAGCCGTTGGAATAGCCGCCGTTGCGGTCACGATACAGCGGCCCGCCCCCGCGATAGCCACCGCCGTTCAGCAACTGGCCGATGATGAAACCGGTCGCCAGCGGTCCGAAGAAGCTGCCGCCGCCGGTGTTGTTCAGCGGGCGACACTGGTCCGGCCCCCACTGGCCCTCGCATTCGGCCTGAGAGGCATAGCGGGGCGCCTTCTCCTTGGCCTGCTGGTCCGCGACGTTATAGGCCGTGGCGCATTCGGCGTCGGTGACGTCGTTGGCGGCGCGGCATTCCTCCAGCGAGGTATAGGCCAGGGCCGGATCGGCCGCAGGCACCGGAGCCGCGACCTGGGGCGCGCCGCAGGCGGCCAGCGAGAAGCTGGCCGTGGCCATCAGACCCGTCACATGCAAGGTCCTGGACCGCATCATGCGGCGCATGTTCTGTGACCCGGCTTCCGGGCGGGCGGGTTTTTCGGGCGTGTCGGTCATGTCGCTCACCGCGCTCAGGTGGTCATGCAGGCGGCGTTGAGCAGGCCGACGCAGATCGAGATCGACGCCAGGTAGACGGCCGCAGCCACCTCACCGGCCTCGATCCGGGTGGTCAGGTTGCGGAAGGCCAGCCGGCTCATGGTCACGAAGACCAGGATCTGGATCACGCCCGCCAGCAGGGCCCAGGCTGCGAACTCCAGCAAACTGACCGTGTGCGACAGGGCCGAGGCCAGCGGCAGCACATAGCCGATCAACGCCCCGCCCAGCGAGATGGCGGCGGCGGTGTTGCCCTCCCGGATCAGCGTCCGCTCATGATAGGGCGTGACCCATTGATAGATCAGCTTGAAGGCCACGGTGAACACGCCCGCCGCCGCGAAGGCGAGGACGAAGGCCGCGGCCCCGTTGGTGAATGCAAACCAGTCGAACATTCGTCTTGCCTCCTCAGGCGCGGAACTCGGCCATCTCCAGCGGGATGCCGATCATGATTTCGTGGGTGATGTCGCCGGGCCGACCGTCGGCCCCCTGCGGCTGCATCTCCAGAGCCAGCATCAACTCGCGGCCATCGGGCAGGTCACGGGCGTACAGCATGCAGGTCTGGAAAATCTTGGAATAGGGGACCGTCGATGTCCGGTCGTCCCAGATCGTTTCCCAGAGGTCGACCGGGGCCTGGGTCGCGTCGCTCTCCGCGAACCAGAAACGCGGGAAATCCGGCAGCTCTTCGGCCGCGCCCTGGAATACCGGCGCCGACAGCCGGTCGCGCCAGATTCTCCGTTCCCGCTCACCCGGCGGATAGGCCGATGTCCAGGGAATGAACAGGGTGAAATCATAGCTTTCCTGGCCGGCGGCGTCGTCGCTCATGGCCTGAAGCATCACATGGTCGTCGGTATAGAAGCGGTGGACATGCTGGCCGCCCTCCAGCTCCAGATGGCCCTGGGCGGTGATGTCGAGCACGTCGCGATCCAGGGTGAACCTCGTCGTATCGCCAAGTCTGCGCCAGGCCAGCGGATCCAGCGACACCGTGCGCCCGACCGTGATGTTGCGCACCGTGGCCAGCCGATTGGCCGGGACTTCCGGAGCCGATGACCCGAACAGACGCTTGAACATGGTCCTTCTCTAGCCCTGAACCGCGAAGGCGGCGAGCCTGAGATGATCACGAACCTGTATCCCCTGGGGCATGGGCTGAAAATCCTCCCGGACGACACTCTTGTCAAGCGTTCATGTTACGCGTTACATGTAACAAATGACGGGCGCGCTCGACAGTTCATCGCCGGCCGGTTCGGATCGCATCCGGGCCTGGCGCAAGGCGCGCCGCGAGGCGGGCATGGTCAAGCTGGAACTCTGGGTGCCCCAGGCGACGCGCGACGATGTCCGCGCCGCCGTCCGCGCCATCGTCACCGATTCGACGCGCTCGCCGGCTCTTGTGCAACGCCGCCGCTCTCCCACCTCAATCGACATCACCCCTGGAGCTGACCATCAAATGGACGCCGTGATCGAAACCGCCTGGACCGTGCCCGCCGTCAAGGCAGCGCTGGATGATTCTCCCCTGGTCCGTGAGGGCGAACTGACCCTGCGCGTGGTCGAGGGCGCGGACCCCGTGCTGCTGGCCACCATGCATGAATATGGCGACCTGCCGATCTACCTCAGCGTCGGTGGGGCCCAGATCGTCTGTTCCGTCCTGCTCTGGCCCGTGTCGGAACAGAAGGACGCCGCCCGCTTCAACGAGTTCCTGCTGAAGGCGCAACGGGTCGTGCCCCTGTCCAACTTCGCCATCACCAGCGTGTCGGACGAGGACGTCTATGAGCTGATGGGCGAACTCTCGTGCAAGACGACGCTCCAGACCATATTGATCGAACTGCGCACCCTGGCCGAGAATGCGATCGACGCCACGTCGCTTCGCGAAACCTTCGACGCCGCCTGATCCGGAGAGATAGAAATGTCCATGCTCGCCAAACTCTCCGCCCTGTTCCGCGGCACCGCCCATGAGGCCGGCCAGTCCGTCGTCGACGCCAATGCGTTGAAGATCCTGGATCAGGAAATCCGCGACGCCGACAATGCGCAAGGCAAGGCCCGCGACGACCTTGCCGGCCTGGTCGCCCGCCGCCGGATGGCCGAGAACGAACTCAAGAGCTTCGGCGAACAGATCGCCAAGTACGAAAGCTCCGCCCGTGCCGCCGTGTCCCAGGGCAAGATGGACCTGGCCCGCGAGGTCGCCGGACGCATCGCAGAACTGGAATCGGAGATCGGCACCCGCGGTCCTCAGATCGAGGGCATGAAGGAAGCCGAGGCCCGCCTGCGCACCGCCATTTCTTCTACTGACCAGAAGATCGAGACGCTCCGGCGCGAGATCGACATCGTCAAGGTCAACGAAAGCGTCCAGCGCGCCCAGACTTCGGTCGCCCTGCAATCGGCCGGCGCCCACTCGCGTATCGGCTCGGCCGCCGACAGCCTGCAACGCATCAAACAGCGCCAGGCCGTGCAGGAAGAGAAGCTCAAGGCCGGTCAGGAACTGGAAGACCGCCGAACCGGTGCCGACCTCGACCACAAGCTGAAAGAGGCCGGCATCCTGCCCGGCCATTCCTCGGCCGATGATGTGCTGGCGCGGCTGACCCAGTCGCCGGTCACGGTGGTTACGCCTCAGATCGGGACCAGCGTGCCGGCAGCCGACAAGGACCCGGCTTAATCCTTTCCTCCCCGTTCGCCGCTTGGCGAACGGGGAGGGGGACCGCGAAGCGGTGGAGGGGCTCTGCCCGCAGGCGCGATACCGAGTGTGGGGCTGGCAGCCCCTCCGTCTCGCCGCAAGCGCGGCGATCCACCTCCCCATCGGCTTCGCCGTCGGGGAGGAGAAAGTGGACCATGCAACGCATCAAACTCAGCCCCCGTCCCGACTGGCAGGCCAAGGCCGAGGCCGTCGGCTTCACCTGGCATCACGACTCCGGCCAGATCTACTGGGACGAAGCCGCCGCCTATGAGTTCTCGCTCGCCGAGATCGAGGACGGCATCGAGGCCCCGACGGCCGAGCTACACGCCATGTGCCTCGACCTCGTCGACGAGGCGGTAAAGTCCGAGCGGCTGATGACCCAGCTCGATATCCCCGAAGCCATGCGCGACTATGTCGCCGAAAGCTGGAAGCGGAACGATCCCAGCCTCTATGGCCGGTTCGACTTCGCCTATGACGGCACGGGGCCGGCCAAACTGTACGAGTACAACGCCGACACCCCGACCTCCGTGTACGAGACGGCCGTGTTCCAGTGGCTGTGGCTGGAGGACCAGATCGCAGCGGGCGTGCTGCCGCAGGGCGCCGACCAGTTCAACAGCCTGCACGAAAAGCTTGTCGAGCGGTTCGGGGCCATCTTCCCCGAGGGTGGCTTCGTTCATTTCAGTTCCGACCCCGATTTCGTCGAGGACCGCCAGACCGTGCGGTTCCTGGAGGACTGCGCCAAACAGGCCGGTCTGGAGCCCCAGTTCGTCGCGATCGGCGACATCGGGCTGAATGCCGACGGCCGCTTCGTCGATCATGAGAATTTCCTGATCGGGGCGATGTTCAAACTGTACCCGTGGGAACAGATGCTGCGCGACGACTACGCCAAGCCGTTGCCGGACGCCGAGGTGACGGTGCTGGAGCCGGCGTGGAAATCGATCCTGTCCAACAAGGGGATGCTACCGCTTCTGTGGGAACGGCATGCGGGCCATCCCAACCTGCTGGAGACCTATTTCGAGAGCGACCCGGCGCACACGACGCTGGGCACATCGTATGTGCGCAAGCCCCTGTTCTCGCGAGAGGGGGCCAATGTCGAACTGGTCAAGGACGGGCGGAAATCGTCGGTGCTGGACGGGGGTTACGGCGACGGGGCCTGGATCCGTCAGGCCCTGCATGCCCCGCCGAAATTCGACAACCGCTATGTGATCGTCGGCTCCTGGGTCGTCGGCAACGAACCGGCGGGCATCGGGCTGCGCGAGGACCGGGGCCGGATCACGCGCAACACCTCGCGCTTCCTGCCGCACTACATCCGCGACTGAACCTCGCGCGTAACGATCCCTGACCTGACAGCCGAAGCTTGGCCGGTTAGGGAAGGCGTGACCCGTCACGAAAGCCCCTTCATGACCGCCGCCCTTTCGGACACACCGAACGCCATGTCCCGTCGTCGCGCCCTGTCCAGCCTGGCCGTCCTGTCCGCCCTCGGGGCGAGCTGGTTTACCGCGCCGAAGGCCAAGGCGGCCCCGGTGCAAACGCGGTCCTCGGCCGAACACGCGGCCTTGATCGAGACTTTGATCGGTCAGATGACGATCGACGAGAAGGCAGGTCAGCTGAACCTGCTGGCCGACCCGTTCCGCTTCCGGCCCTACAACGTCAATCCGCTTGATGCCTTCGGTGATCCGGCCCGGACCACCGACCTGATCCGGCGGGGCCTGTGCGGGGCTCTGTTCAACGGCGTCGGGGCAGAGGCGGGTCGGCGCATCCAGCGGATCGCGGTCGAGGAGACCCGGCTCAAGATCCCGATGCTGTTCGCCGCCGACATCATCCACGGCATGACCACGGTGTTTCCCGTGCCTCTGGCCGAGGCCTCCGCTTTCGACGAGGACCTGGCCTATCGCACCGCCCGGGTCGCCGCGCTCGAGGGGGCGGTGTCGGGCATCCATCAGGCCTATGCCCCCATGGTCGATGTGGCGCGGGACCAGCGCTGGGGCCGGGTGGTCGAGGGGGCCGGCGAGGACGTCCTGCTGAACCAGCGCCTGGCCGCCGCCCGGGTGCGCGGTTTCCAGGGCGAGCGGGGCCTGGCCGACCGAGACGCCCTTCTGGCCACGCCCAAGCATTTCGTCGCCTATTCGGCGGCCCAGGGCGGGATGGAATACAACACCACCGACATGAGCGAGGCGACGCTGCGGGGGGTCTTCCTGCCGCCCTTCTGGTCGGCGATCGACGCCGGTGCCCTGTCGGTCATGAGCGCCTTCAACGATCTGAATGGGGTGCCCACTTCGGGCAACCGGCGGATGCTGACTGACGTGCTGCGGGGCGAATGGGACTTCAAGGGGTTCGTCGTGTCCGACTACACCTCGGAGCGAGAGCTGATCGCCCACGGTTTCGCCGAGGACGGCCGCGACGCCGCCCGCATCGCCCTGCTGGCCGGTGTGGACATGAGCATGGTGTCGGGCCTCTACCTCGAACACATCCCCGGTCTGGTCGCGTCCGGCGGCGTGCCGATGGCCCGCGTCGACGAGGCGGTGCGCCGGGTGCTGACGACCAAGGCGGCGCTCGGCCTGTTCGACGACCCCTATCGCGGCATGGACCCGGAACGGGAACGTCTCGTTCGCGGCGCCGCCGACCACTATGCCCTGGCGCGCGAGGCGGGGGCCAAATCGATCGTCCTGCTGAAGAACGAGGGCCGCGTTCTGCCCCTGCGTCGCGAGGGCCAGAAGATCGCCCTGATCGGGCCGTTCGCCAGCGACGTGGACAACGTCTTCGGCCCCTGGACCATCTGGGGCGACGAGGGGCACCGCGTTTCGCTGGAGGCCGGGTTCCGCGCGGCGATGCGGCGTCCCGAGGACCTGATCGTGGCCCAGGGTTGCGAGGTCGAGGCGGCCATATCCGGTGGTATATCGGCGGCCGTGGTGGCGGCGGCCCAATCCGACGTCGTGGTCCTCGCGCTCGGCGAAAGCGCCCGGTTCTCGGGCGAGGCCCAGTCCCGCGTGGAGATCACCCTTCCGCCCGCGCAACAGGCCCTGGCCCAGGCTGTCGCCGAGATCGGCAAGCCCATGGTCGTCCTGCTGCGCAACGGACGGGCGCTGGAACTGTCGGGGGCGGTGAAGGACGCCGCCGCGATCGTCGTCACCTGGTTCCTGGGGTCCGAGATGGGCAACAGCGTCGCCGAAGTCGTCTTCGGCGCCCATTCGCCGTCCGGTCGCCTGCCGGTCAGCTTCCCGCACCGCTCGGGCCAGCAGCCCTTTTCCTACGACCACAAGACCACAGGCCGTCCGGCCAATCCGGCACTGGCCAGCGAGGAATACACCGCCCGCTACCGCGAGACGACCAACACTGCCCTGTACCCGTTCGGCCACGGCCTGACCTATGGCGAGGTCCGCTATTCGGCCGCCGTCCTGTCGTCGGACACCCTGGCCTGGGACGGCGAGATCGAGGCATCGGTGGCCATCCAGAACGCCGGGACCGTGCCCGTCGTGGAAACGGTGCAGCTCTATATCCATGACCGCGTCGCCAGCCTTACCCAGCCAGGCCAGAGACTGCGCGACTATCGCAAGGTCGAGATCGCTGCCGGAGCCACGACGACCGTCACCTTCCGCCTGCGCCGCCCCTTGCTGGAGTTCATCGGAGCGGAGGGCCGGATGACCGTCGAACCTGGCGCCTTCGACCTGTGGCTGGCACCGTCGGCCCAGGTCGGAACCCCGACGCGTTTCAACCTGGTCCGTTGATCCCTGCCTGGTTCAACGTCCTTCCCGCCGGCGGGCCCAGGCCTGCAGACGGGGACGGAGCCGCAGGAACCGCAGATAGGCGCGCTCGAACACGGCAAGGACACCGGGATGTCGCGCCAGAAGGCCGAACGGCCGCAGGATCGGTATCGCTCTCCACATCGCCGCGAAGGCCGCCGCGCCGGACAGCATGCGGCCGTCCTCGCTGGCGTGAAATCGGGCCAGAAGCTCTCCCCGATCGATCGGACAGACGCCGGTTCCATCCGTCAGATCGACGAACTGGATGGCACCCTGCCGGTCCAGCCGTCGCATCAGGGATATCTCGCGCCGACACAGGGGGCAGTCGCCGTCGAACCAGACGATCAGGTCACTCATGCGGGCATCATAGCGTGAAGCCGGATCGCACATGACGGACGAAAGGTCGCGATCGGGCCTTGCTTCCGTCGTCTTCCCCGTGCCGACTGAGCCGATGACCTCGGCCCTGCTTCGCGACGTCTACATCACTGGCTGCGGTGCCTTTCTGCCCGGAGAGCCTGTCGGCGTCGGGACGATGGAAGACCACATCGGCCGCATCGGTGGCCGATCCTCGGCGGTCGGCCGTCGCGCCCTGCGCTGGAACGGGGTCGAGACCCGCCACTATGCGATGGCACCGGACGGCACGGTGTTACATTCCAACGCCTCCATGGCCGCGCAGGCCGTGCGGGCGGCGCTCGACGATGCGGGGCTTTCGGTCGGCGACCTGAACCACCTGGCGACGGCGACGACCCAGGGCGACTATCTGGTGCCCGGCCACGCCAGCGCGGTCCACGCCGAGCTCGGTGCCCTCTGTCCCGGAATGGGCCCCATCGAGATCGCCAGCTACCAGTCCGTCTGCGCCTCCGCCCTGATGGCCATGAAGGGTGCCTGGCTGCAGGTCCGGGCGGGCGAGGCGAATGTCGCCGTCACGACCGGCAGCGAGTTCTCGTCGCGCTGGTTCCGGCCCGAATTCTATGAAGGCACCGCCCTGGTCGATGCCAAGGGCCGGGCGCGGATGGAGGCGGACTTCCTGCGCTTCACCCTGTCGGACGGCGCGGGGGCTGTGGTGCTTGAACCCCGGCCGCGCCCCGACGGCCTGTCACTGAAGGTTGACTGGATCGATCTGACCTCGCTGGCCCACGCCTTCGATCCCTGCATGTGGGCCGGCTCGACCTTCGCCGATCGCGCCGACATGAAATCGGCCTGGAGTCACGTCGGCCCGACCGCCTCCCATGCGTCAGGGGCCATCGCCCTGCTTCAGGATTTTGACCTGCTCAAGATCGTGATCCGCGCCTGGATCGGAGTCTGGATGAAGAAGGTCGACGACGGCCGGATCGTGCCCGATGCCGTCGATCACCTGCTGTGCCACTATTCGGCGAAGTCCCTGCGCGAGGAGATCGTCTCCATCCTGAGATCGACGAAGGCCATGATCCCGGAGGACAAATGGTTCTCCAACCTGGCCACCGTCGGCAATGTCGGTTCGGCCTCGATCTGGGTCATGCTGGACGAGTTCATGAAGAGCGGGCGGGCGAAGCGGGGCGAGAAGGTGCTGTTGATCGTGCCCGAAAGCGGTCGCGCCATGGTGGGGTTCATGATGCTGGAGGTGGTGTGATGGCTGATGGTCCGATCCATGACGATGCGGTCGCCGACACTCTGCGCAAGCTGGCCGTCGTCTTCGCCGAGTTCGAGCAGAGACTGGAATCCACCCCCCTGATCCGCAAGCTGACCCGCGGCCGGTTCGAGATCGCCGACTATCACGCCTTCCTCATCAACCTGCGCCAGCAGGTGAAGGACGGTGCCCTGTGGATGAGCCGGGCGGCGTCGAACGTCGGCGAGGCGCATCTGGAACTGCGCTCGACCCTGATGCGCCATGCGGTCACCGAACACCGCGATTTCCGCCTGCTGGAGGCCGATTTCGTCGCCTCGGGCGGGACGCTCGAGACCATTCGCGGGGCGCCCAAAAACGTCGGCTCCGAAGCCATCTCGGCCTGGATGTTCCATGAGGCGTCCAGGCCAGACCCCTTCGGCCTGCTGGGGGCTATGTTCGTCATCGAGGGGCTGGGCTCGATCAAGGCCCGGCCATGGGGCCTGAAGGTCCAGGAACGTCTGGCCCTGCCCGACGAGGCGGTGCGGTTCCTGCTCTATCACGGCGAGAACGACGTCGAGCATATGCAGGAGTTCGAGGCGATGCTGCGGATGGTGCTGCCGGACCCCGCCGTCGCCGAACGCATCGTGACCTGCGCCCGCGTCACCGCCCGCCTCTATGCGCTCCAGATCGAGGAGATCATGGCATGAGCCTGTCGGACGGTGGCGCTCACGGCGATGCAGGCCCACGCGAGCGGGCCGATCCGTTCGACGCCCGCGCCTACGACCCCGCCGACCCCGATCCCTGGCTGGCGCTCTATCTCGATCACAGTCTACCGATCGACCCCCAGGCCAAGCGGGCCCTGCTGCTGGGGGCGCGGTCGTGGTCGCGGCGATGGCTGTTCCCGGTCAGCCGCCCGCTGGTCTTCCTGTTCTTCTGCCTGGTGAAGGTCCTGCGGGCGATCTCGCCCCGTCATCCGAACCTGAACGGCCTGCTGCACAAGTCCATCCGCTGGGGATTGCAGATCTTCGGCTCGCCCGAGGCCAACACCCTGATCATGCGGCATTTCCATGTCGGTACCGAACTGCTGGCCTTCATGAAAGCCAACTCCGGCGTCGACCCGGCATCCATCAAGACGATCCCGCTCAAGCCCCTGACGCTCAAGGATCTGGAGGACAACGTCTTCCTCCAGCACGACCTGAACATCTTCAACTTCATCATCGAGATGAACATCGGCCTGAAGGCGCAAGGGCGCGAACTGACCCCGCCGGCGGTGGTCGATTTTTCGATGATCTCGGACGTCGAACCGGCCTTCCAGACCTTCCCGACCGGCCCGCTGAACCGGATCGACATCCAGACGGCGGTGGAGTTCTACACCCCGCTCTATGCCCTGATGCTGCCCCGCTCCGACTTCATGCGGGCCTCGCACAGCCTTCAGCTGGACGAGACGGTGGCCATCTATATCGCCCGCATCCTGGGTACCGACTACCACATGAATTTCGTCAAGAACGGCCACCCTCTGGTGACCCTGTCGACCTTGCAGGCCGGCTATCGTCTGATGATGCACGGCCTCGATTGCGAGGGCATGCACGGCTGGCTGCGCGTGCTCAAGGCGCGTCAGGCGGCGGGGCTTTCGCTCGATCCGAGGAACCCCACGGGCGGGGAGACGGCGCTTGGGTAGGGTCCCTTCCCCCTCTTGCGGGGGAAGGTGGCAGGCGGAGCCTGACGGATGGGGGGTGATATCGGGCGCTTAAGGAGAGCGAACGCCCTTCAACACTTGCTTCGTATCTCTGTACCCCTCATCCGAGCGGCTCCGCCGCCCACCTTCTCCCGCAAGGGGAGAAGGAAACTATGCCGCAGCTTCCGCCAGCTTCTTCTTGTTCCGCCCGCGACCCAGCCGATAGACGCCGAACGCGATCAATCCACCGACCGCCAGAATGGCGATCGAGAGCAGGGGCCGGAACGCGAACCAGGCCAGGGCGATGGTCACCGTCCCGATGCTGAAGCCCAGGACGAAGGCCACAAGTCCCGTCCCCATCCGCACGATCGTCCCCACCAGCGGCAGGACGTCGGCGAGCACTCCCAGCGGCGCCAGGATCAGGCCGAACCCGACGATCAACAGCACCATGCCCAGCACCCGGATGATCCAGGTGATGACCCGGTTGGCGTCCTGGGCCCCCTGGAACATGTCGGCGGCGGGGACGGCACCGTCCGAAACCAGCAGGAACTCTTCGCCGTTCTTGGCGCGATAGTTGGTGAAGCCGTCGCCGTTCTGCTTGCCGACGATCGAGATCACGCCCGCCGGGGTCAGGTCATAGGATATGCGGATGTCGCCGATCGTTGGGCTGCCCTGGATCACGGACGTCTCCGACACGGGCGCGGCGTCATCGGCGTCGTCGACATTACTGCTGCGCGGCCGGTTGGCGGACAGCAGTATCTTGCCCTGTGAGATCGAAACATACTGGTCGACGTCGCCGACAGCCGCCTGCACTGCAGCCAGATTGTCCTGGGTCAGACGCAGCGGGGTCTCGCCGCCGATTTGGCCGACAACGGCGTCGTCGAGCCGGAAATCGCCGAGCGTCGCGTCCTGGGCCAGGATGTCGGCTCCCTCGACGGCGAACTCGGGGTTCTGGTGCCCGTTCGGTTCGGCGAAGGCGCTGGAATCCTCGGGCGCGCCGGACCAGACCTTGGCATAGGTATAGGTGGTCACCGTCTCCTCGCCGCCGCCCAGCTTGGTACGGGTCTCGGACTTGGAGCTTTCGCGCCATTGGTACATCTCGACCTGGCGCGACAGATGCACGCCCGTCGCGGTGATGCCGAAGTCGCTGTCCTCGAGCGGCGCGGTCACGGCGACCGGGCCGGACACGTGGACCAGCTTCTGGTCATTGGCGGCGTCGATCGGGCTGGCCTGGATATCGACCACGATGGATGCGCCTTCCTTCAGGCCGCGTTCGGTCTTGACGGCCCGACCCTCGTTCCAAGCCAGTCCGGCGATGCAGACGAAGATCAGAACGACGCCGACGACGACCCCGGCGAAGGCCGAGCCGACGCGCGAAAACCATGAGGTGTTCGTCGTCCTGGTGACGCTGTCAGGCATTGTGATTTCCCCCCGGAAACTCTGATCGCCCCGTCCGACCCCCTGCCGGATGCGAAAGCTTTGCGGTGGAGATTAGGCCTGTGCGGTGCGGCCCGCAACACCGGCGCGTCAGACGATGCCTGTCAGCGGGTGCTTGTCTCGCGGAGCGGGGCCCGGTCTAACCGGGACATGACGACACCGACCGATACCACCGCTGGACCTTTGGCTCCCGGCTGGCGCTTCTGGATCGACCGGGGCGGCACCTTCACCGACGTGGTCGGCCGGGCACCCGATGGTCACGTCTGCACCGCCAAACTGCTGAGCGAGAACCCCGAACACTATGCCGACGCGGCGGTCGAGGGGATGCGGCGGATGCTGGGGGTGGGCCCTGGTCCGCTGCCTCCCGGCCAGGTCGAGACCGTTCGGATGGGCACGACGGTGGCGACGAACGCCTTGCTGGAGAGGAAGGGCGCAACGACGGTCCTGGCCATCACGCGCGGCTTCGGCGACGCCCTGACCATCGGCTGGCAGAGTCGTCCGGACATCTTTGCCCGCCACATCGTGCTGAACCCACCGCTGCACGACCGCGTAATCGAGATCGACGAACGGGTCGGTGTCGACGGCCGGGTGCTGATCCCCCTGGATGAGGCTCGCGCGCGAACAGACCTGGCGGCGGCACGGGTGGAGGGGGCCGAGGCGGTCGCCATCGTCCTGGTCCACGGATGGCGATGGACGGCGCACGAGACGCGGCTGGCCGAGATCGCCGCCGAGGTGGGCTTCACGCAGATTTCGGTCAGCCATGAGGTCGGTGCCCTGATCAAGCTGATCGGGCGCGGCGATACGACGGTCGCGGACGCCTATCTGTCGCCCGTGCTGCGCCGCTATGTGGATCGGGTGCGGGGCGAATTGGGCCCGGCGACGCCCCTGATGTTCATGCAGTCGAACGGCGGCCTGACCGACGCCGACGCCTTCCGCGGCAAGGACGCCATCCTGTCCGGCCCGGCGGGGGGCGTGGTCGGGATGGCGGCGACGGCGAGGGAAGCGGGCTTCGACCACGTCATCGGCTTCGACATGGGCGGCACCTCTACCGACGTCAGCCACTATGCCGGCGAGTATGAGCGGACCAGCGACAGCGTCGTCGCGGGCGTGCGGCTGAGGGCCCCGATGTTGTCGATCGAGACCGTGGCGGCCGGCGGCGGCTCGATCTGTCGCTTCGACGGCGCGCGCCTGAGGGTCGGGCCCGAAAGCGCGGGGGCCGTGCCGGGCCCGGCCGCCTATCGCCGTGGCGGCCCCCTGACCATCACCGACTGCAACGTCCTGCTGGGCAAGCTTCAGCCCGAGCATTTTCCAGCCGTGTTCGGCCCCGGCGGCGATCAACCTCTGGATGCCGAGATCGTACGCTCGAAATTCGACGCCCTGGCCGCCGAGGTTTCCGCCGCGACCGGCCGCCCCGTCTCCCCCGCCGAACTGGCCGAGGGCTTCATCGCCATCGCCGTCGACCACATGGCCCGCGCCATCAAGACCATCTCGATCCAGCGTGGCCATGACGTCTCGCGCCACGTCCTCAACTGCTTCGGCGGGGCAGGGGGCCAGCACGCCTGCCTAGTCGCCGACGCCCTGGGCATGAAGACGGTGATGCTGCATCCCCATGCAGGCGTATTGTCCGCCTACGGAATGGGCCTGGCCGAGGTCCGGACGATCCGACAGGAGACCGTCGCGGAACCGCTCGATGCGGTGGCCGACGCCGCGTTGGCCGGTCGGGTCGCAGGCTTGGCCGAGGCGGCGCGGGCGGGACTGTCGGGTGGCGACGTCAGCGACACGGTCGCGATCATCGCCCGCGCAGAGGTCAAATACGCCGGGACCGACACGCCGCTGACCGTGCCGTTCGGCCCGGCCGAGACAATGCGCGGGGCCTTCGACGCGGCGCATCGCCAGCGGTTCGGGTTCGTCGCTGAACGCGGCCTGATCGTCGAGACCTTGCAGGTCGAGGCCGTGTCGTCGCCTTCTCCCTCCCCCGAGGGGGAGGGTGGTCGAAGCGCAGCGAAGACCGGGTGGAAACGGCAAGGCGATACGTCGCTGACTTTGCCTGCCGCCCCCACCCGAT
>NZ_JAEMRD010000232.1 GCF_016463485.1 Brevundimonas sp. | reverse complement strand
GCCCATCGCCCCGCCCAGCGCCTTGCCGAACGTCCCGGTCAGGAAGTCGATCTCGACCCCATGATGCGCGAATGACCCCTTCCCTTGAGGCCCCAGAAACCCGGTCGCGTGACAGTCGTCGACCATGATCAGGGCGTCGTAGCGATCGGCCAGCGCCCGGATGTCCTTTAGCTTGGCGATATAACCATCCATCGAAAAGGCACCGTCGGTGGCGATGACGATGTCGCGCGCCCCGGCCGCCCGCGCCGCCTTCAACTGGGTCTCCAGATCGTCCATGTCGGAGGTGGCGAACCGGTACCGCTTGGCCTTGCACAGCCGCACCCCGTCGATGATCGAGGCGTGGTTCAGACTGTCCGACACGATCGCATCGGCCTCGCCGAACAGGGGCTCGAACAGGCCGCCGTTGGCGTCGAAGGCGGCGGCGAACAGGATGGCGTCCTCGAACCCCAGCCAGGCCGCGACCTGGGCCTCCAGTTCCTTGTGGATGTCCTGGGTGCCGCAGATGAAGCGCACCGAAGCCGTGCCCGCCCCGCGCCGCTCCGTCGCCGCCTGTGCCGCCTGTACGATCCGGTCGTCGCCGGCCAGACCCAGATAGTTGTTGGCGCAGAAGTTCAGGACCTTGCGTCCGCCGACCTCGATCACCGGACCCTGCCGGCTGGCGATCACCCGTTCGGGCTTGGTCAGGCCCTGGCTGTCGATGTCGGCCAGTTCGGCGGATACGCGGTCGTGAAAGGCGGTCGGCATGGGGCCTCGGGCAGCGGCTGGCGAAGGCCCTGCGGGTTACGCCGATTTCGCGACGGACGCCAGCTTGGCCCGACGCCTGAGCTGATGGATCAGCCCCCGGCCGTGTCCCCCGCCTGAGCCCTGAACGGCCTGACCCGGACGCGCCCCCCGCAGGGCGAGAAGGCCTGGGCCAGCGTCACGACCGCCGTATCGCCGGGCAGGGCAACCCGCACCGTGGCCGCGTTCGGACAGGTCCGCTCGCCGATCGCCTCATTGGGCACGACCGACCAGGCGACGTCGAAATAGGCCTTGGCCTGAGGCGCGATCGTCACCGGCGTCGGCCCTGTCGCCCCGCCGAAATAGTTGCCCGACTGCTGTTCGGCCCGGATCGCCGTCAACGACCGCCCCTGCCCGTCCAGCAAGGTGACGGTGGGATAGCCGTTCAGGCTACAGGCCTGCGTGCCCCCATTCTGCGCGCCCAGCACCGCCACCCGATTGCCGGCCCCGGCGTCCCCTCCCTCAGACGAAAGTTTGAGCTGGCTGGTCCGGCAAGGCGGTGCGAGCGATCCGGTCGTAGGGGCCGTCTCTCCCGGCGCGGGCAGTGGCATGGGTTGCGCGGGCGTCCCCGGAGCCGATGTCGGCCGGCTGCACCGCTCCAGGATGGCGACGCCGACGTCCTGATTGGGGCCCAGTCGGCTCAGCGTCGCCTGCTCCTGGCCGTTCGCCGTGGTGGTCCACCATTCCATGCCCGAGCCGGCGTAGCGCGCGCCGGTCGGCGACGGCGTGGTCCGCATCGCATAGGTCTGGTTCAGATAGGCGACATTGGCCGTCGCCGTGTCCGGGTACTGGACCGTCACCGTCTTGCCGCTCTCGCAGGCATAGCCGACAGGCGGAACGGGCGGGGCCTGTGACGTCGCGGCGGCCGGCGCCTGAACCGGTTGGGCCGGGACCGGGTCGCGATTGCATGCCCCCAGGGTCAGGGCTGCGGCAAGGCCGACGACGCTCAGGGCTTGGATCGGACGCATGGCTTTTCCCAGGAAGGCTGAACCCGGTTAACGTCGTTCTCCGTCAAAGGCTCCGCTTCGCTGTTTGACGTGCCGCCTCGCCGATATGGGCGGCCCCGCGTCGCTCCGCGATCTCCATCTGGCGGCGGCGTTCGGCATAGCGGGCCTGCTGTTCCGGCGTCCGGTCTTCGAAGCAGCGGTCGCAGCACACCCCTTCGACGAAACGGGGCGACGCGCGCCCTTCGGCCCCCACCGGCATGCGGCAGCCGCGACACAGAACGTGGTCGCCAAGTGCCAGACCGTGGCCGACCGCCACCCGCTCGTCGAACACGAAACATTCGCCGCGCCACAGGCTCTCGGCTTCGGGCACGGTTTCCAGATAGCGCAGGATGCCGCCGTGCAGGTGCCGCACATCGTCCACCCCCTCCGCCTTCAACAGGGCGCTGGCCTTCTCGCAGCGGATGCCGCCGGTGCAGTACATGGCCACGCGGTCGGGCCGTCGCTCGGCGATCAGCGCCCGTCCCTCGGTCTCGAACCAGGCCGGAAAGTCACGGAAACCTGACGTGTTGGGCTGGACAGCATGGGCGAAGGCCCCGATCTCGCCCTCGTAGTCATTGCGGGTATCGATCACGAGCGTGTCAGGATCTGCGATCAGATCGTTCCAGTCCTCGGCGGCGACATAGGTGCCCGCCGCGTTGGCCGGATCGACGTTGGGCCGACCCATGGTGACGATCTCGGCCTTCACCCGAACCTTCAGCCGGTGAAAGGGCATGACCTCCGCCCAGGCATACTTGATCTCCGGTGCGGCGAGACCCGGCTGGGCCCGGATCCTGTTCAGCACAGCCGCGACGCCGGCGGCCGGTCCGGCGATCGTTCCGTTGACGCCTTCGTGCGCGATCAGAAGGGTGCCGCGAACGCCGCCGGCGCGGCACACCTGTTCGAGGGTCATGCGCAATGCGTCCGGGTCCGAAATCCGGCTGAAACCATAGACGGCAGCGACCTGGATATCGGTCGAGGCGCCCATGCGGTCAGGACTGTTGGTTTCGGTCATCGAAGAGCTCGCTGATCGGTATTCTGAACGCAAAAACGCCGCCCTGTTAGGGGCGGCGTTTGTGATTTGGGTGCGGGA
>NZ_JAEMRD010000109.1 GCF_016463485.1 Brevundimonas sp. | reverse complement strand
TTCCGACGCCATCATGAAGGACTGCAAACTGGTCCGGGCCAATCTGAAACAGGCCTGTTTCCGGGGCGCAGACCTGGCCGGTGCCGACCTGTCGGGTGCCGACCTGTCGGGTGCCGACCTGCGCGATGCGGTCCTGGTGGGCGTCACCGCCTCTATGTGGCGGACCGACGGGGCCAATCTCGACGGCGCGCTGACCGACGACCGGTCCTCGGGATCACGGGTCGCCGACCTGCCCGCAGCGGACATGCTGCACGACCATGCGACCTGGTGCGAGACCGGCGGAGCCAAGGGCCAGCCCTCGGTGTTCGACGACGTCGACCTGCGGCCGCTGCGTTCCATCACGGGTCTCAACCTGACCGCCCTGTCGGCCCGCCGCGCCGTCTTCTACGGCCTCGACATGGAGGGGGTGCAGCTTCAGGGGGCCCGCCTGGAAGGTGCCGACCTGCGGCAGACCCATCTGCGACGGGCCGACCTGCGGGGTGCCCGTCTGACCGGCGCCAAACTGTCCGGCGCCGATATGCGCGAGGCCCAGTTGGGCCCGCTGATGATCGGCCCGGACCGGTTGCTGGCCGCCGATCTGACCGGTGCGACGCTGCGGGGCACTGACCTGGGCGGGGCCGATCTGCGACGGGCCTGCCTGGCGAAGGCCGACCTGACGCGCGCCATCCTGCACGGTGCCCAGACGCGACATACCGATTTCGACGGAGCGACCCTGACCGGCGTCAAGGGTCTGGATATCGAGGAGAAGGCCGCATGAGCGTGGTGCGACGCAAGCTGGGTCAGGGCGACCTGGATCTGTTCGTGGCGGCCCACGTCCGCTTCGTCGAGGGCAAGTCGGGCGGCCGCCGCCTGTCGCTGAAATTCGTCGATCTGACCGGGCTGGACCTGGCCGGTCGCCTGCTCGATGACGCCGACTTTACCGGGTCCTCGCTGGAGGGGGTCAGGATGTCGGGGGCGCGGCTGGAACGGGCGATCCTGTTCGGCTGCGACCTGCGGGGTGCGGACCTTTCCGGGGCCTGTCTGCGGCGCGCCGACATCCGGGGGACCTGCCTTCAGGGGGCCAACCTCAGCCAGGCCGATCTGACCCAGGCGGACTTCCGCGAAGGTGTCATCGCCATCCCCCACGCCACCAAGGGGCTGGCGGAGATGAAACACGAACAGAGACCGGGCCTGGCCGACGGGGCCCGGTTCGCCGGCGCGACCCTCGACGGCTCCCGCTTCGACGGCGTCAGTGCCTTCAAGGCAGACTTCACCGACTGTTCGATGAAGGGGGCCCGGCTGACCGGTGCCAACCTCAAGGACGCCGACCTGTCGGGGGCCATGCTCGAAGGTGCCGAGGTCGGCGGTGCCAACCTGGCCGGTGCGCGGCTGATCGGGGCCGACCTGTCGGGCGTAGTCATGGAAAGCGCCCGCCTGGACAGGACCGACATGACCGGCAGTCTGCGCGCGCCGAGCGCAGCGGCCATCGATCGGGCCGAGACCCTGATGGAGATGGCGCTGGATGCCAACGCCTGGGCCGAGAGCGGTGGAGAACTGGGGGCGCCGGCCTGTTTTGACGGCGAGGATCTGCGTCCCCTCGGCGATCGCCTGACCGGTCTCAAGCTGCCCGCGCTCAGCGCCAAGGGGGCCTGTCTGGTCGGCTTCGACCTGCGCAAGATGTTCCTTCAGGGGGCCAATCTGGAGAACGCCGACCTGCGCGGGGCGGATCTACGGGGCGCCGACCTGCGGGGGGCGCGGATGTCCGGTGCCATCCTCAACAAGGCCAACCTGGGCGGTGCGCAGCTGGGGCCCCTGCCTCTCGGTCCGACCCGGTCGATGCCTTCGGTCCTCAAGGGCGCGCGCCTGCGCTATGCAAGCCTTCATGGAACCGACCTGACGCGTGCCAATCTGGACGGCGCCGACCTCGCGGGAGCCGATTTCACCGGGGCGACGGTGATGGAGGCCACCTTCTCCGATGCGCACACCGATCACGCCCTGGGCCTGCCCGCCCCGAGGATCGCGGCATAGAAAAGGGGCGGCGCACCGCGCCGCCCCTCTCCTCCATTTGGCCTACCGCGCGTTCGCGCTGCTTGAGGCCGGTCTTTTGGCCTATCGCCCGTTCGGGCGGGTTGAGGCCGGTCGCCGCCTTATGCGGCGGCGGCTTCGCCCTCGATCAGACGGGCCGCGCCGGTACCGATCTCGATGCGGCGAGGCTTGAGCGCCTCGGGCAGTTCACGCTTCAGGCTGATGGACAGCAGGCCGTTGTCCAGGTTCGCGTCGGTGACGACGACATAGTCGGCCAGCTGGAACCGGCGCTCGAAGTCACGCTCGGCCAGGCCGCGGTGCAGATAGGTCTTCTGTGCGGCGGTGGCGTCGTCATTGGCAGCCTTCTTGCCGGTGACGGTCAGCAGGTTTTCCTTGACCTCGAGCGACAGCTCGTCGGGCTTGAAGCCGGCGACGGCGATTTCGATCCGATAGGCGTTCTCGCCCGTCGTCTCGATGTTGTAGGGCGGCCAGCCGTTCTCCTGGCTGGTGCGCGCGGCGCTTTCCAGAAGGCCCGCCAGACGGTCGAAGCCGACGGCCGAACGATAGAGGGGGGTGAAGTCGATGGTACGCATGTCGATCTCCTGATCATCAGCAAGATGGAGCCGTCCCGCGTTTTGTGCCCGGGCCGGCGGTGGGTAATCAAAGTTCCGGTCCCTGATGGGCCCCGGCGCTCTGGAAGGCCCGCGAGTGGCACCTTCGATTGACGATGTGGGAAGCGGTTTTCGGCGCGCAAGAGGTCAGGTCAGGTCAGGTCAGGACGTTTCGCCGCCTTTCCTTCGCCGCCATGACCGGGCTATCTGGGCGCAACCCCCGTCGGAGAGTTCCATGCGCCTGATCGCCCCCGTCCTGATTTCATGCGCCCTGCTGGCGGCGGTTCCGGCCGCCGCCCAGCAGGCGACCCGGATCGACCTGCCGACCCTGGGCGAGACCCCGGCCCAGCGGGTGGCGCGCCGCGCGGCCATGACGCCGCCGGTGCTCCAGGAAGACGAGGCCCTGCAATCGGCGATCGGCTCGGATACCCGTCCCGCCGCCGACGTCGCCCGCGACGGCCAGCGCCGCCCGTTCGAGACCCTGACCTTCTGGGGTCTGAACCCCGGCACAACCATCGTCGAGATCGAGCCCGGCGCGGCCGGCTGGTGGCGCAACATCCTGCAGCCCTATGCCGCCGCGACCGGCGGAACCTATGTCGGTGTGGCCAAGCCGCTCGAGGGGATGGGGGTCGCCGACGGCACGGCCGACATCGTCATCGTGGCTCGCGCCCTGCACAACTGGGCCCGTGACGGCCGCACCGAGCCCTATCTGGCGGCCTTCTTCAAGGCGCTGAAGCCCGGCGGCATCCTGGCCATCGAGGAACAGCGCAGCGTGGACGGCATCAATGTCGCGACGGTCGCCTCCACCGGCTATGTGCCCGAAAGCTATGTGATCCATGCCGCCCAGGACGCCGGGTTCGTGCTGGAGGCGCGCAGCGAGCTGAACGCCAATGCGAAGGACGACCGCGACCACCCCTTCGGCGTCTGGACCTTGCCGCCCGCCCGTCGCTCGGCCAACCGCGACGGAACGGGGGCCCTGACCCCGGAACAGCGCGCTGAATACGATGCGATCGGCGAGGCGGACCGGATGACGCTGCGCTTCCGCAAACCGGGCTGATCGGCCTCTTTTGACCGCACGATAGAACCCCGTTAAGCCCTCACCCTTGGGCGACCGTGGGGCAGCACGGTTGGGTGGGAGACCTCTATGCGACAGCGCGCGCCAACCTCGCGGACGACGCCCTCGCGGCGATCCATGCTGATGATGGCGGCGGCGACGCTGGTCCTGCCCAGCGCCTGTGATCGCAAGCCCGAACCCACCGAGACCAAGGCCCCGGACACACCCGCCGGGCCGCCCGAAGGCACGCTGGAATGGGCCATCCAGGGGCCGTGGCGCGCCGCAGACCGGGTCCGTGATCCGGCGCGGCACCCCATGGAGACCCTGCGCTTCTTCGGGCTTCAGCCCCGGATGACGGTGGTGGATTTCTGGCCCGGCAGCGGCTGGTACACCGAGATCCTGGCCCCCTATCTGTCGCGGGGTGAGGGCACCTACTATGCGGCGGGCTTCCCGACCGGACCGGGTGCCGATCCGGCCCAGGCGGCGCTGATGGCCAATTACGAACAGCGGTTCACGGCCGACCCGAAACTGTATGGCGAGGTCAAATTCTCGGCGTTCGGGCCGACCACGGGCGCGGTCGCTCCGGCCGGGTCGGCGGACCTGGTCCTGTTCATGCGCAACATCCACGCCTGGATGGCGGCGGGCATTGCCGAGAAAGCCTTTTCCGACGCCTTCGAGGCCCTGCGACCCGCCGGCGTGCTGGGCATCGAGCAGCACCGGCTGGCCCCCGACGAGGATCAGGATCCGTCCGCGGCGAACGGCTATGTCCAGGAGGCCTTCGTGCGCCAGCTGGCCGCCGAGGCGGGCTTTATTTTCGTCGCCTCCTCGGAAATCAACGCGAATGCAACGGATACCAAGGATCATCCGTTCGGCGTCGAAACCCTGCCGCCCCAGCGTCTGACGGCGCCGCAGGGCCAGGTGCCCGACCCGACGTTCGACCGCAGCAAATACGATGCGATCGGCGAAAGCGACCGCATGACCTTGAAGTTCAGGAAGCCTGAGTGAACCGAGCCCAAGCCTTTGCCGCCCAGGCACCCCTGATGGGGGTTCCGGGCGCCTCCTCGCCTCCGGGCGGACAGGGAGACTGGTTCCGGGGCGCCGGGGGTCTGCGGCTGCGCGCCGCCTTCTGGACGCCGTCAACGATGGTGGCCAAGAAGCCGCGCGGCACGGTCATCCTGTCGCCCGGTCGCACCGAACCGATCGAGAAATATTTCGAGGTCATCGGCAATTTCCTCGCACGCGGCTTCTGCGTCCTGGCCCACGACTGGCGCGGACAGGGACTGTCGGCACGGCTGCTGCCCGACCGGCTGAAGGGCCATGCCCGCGCAGTCGAGGAGTTCCTGGATGACTACGACCGGCTGCTGAACGCCTTTGAGACCCGTGCGCCCAAGCCCTGGATCATGGTCGGGCACTCGATGGGGGCGGCGTTGAACCTGCTGACCCTCGAGAACGGCGAGAACCGGTTCTCCGGCGCCGTCCTGGTCGGGCCGATGCTGCGCATCAAGACCGGCAAGCGGTCGATGTGGTCGGTCAAGCTGGCCGTGCGCTGGAACCTGCGTCACGGCAAGGCCGGCGAGTTCGTGCTCGACGACGCCGATGATCCGTTCGACCACACCTTCGAGAAGGACGCCCTGACCTCGGACGAGGGCCGTTACGAGCTGTGGCGCCAGCAGTTGTACGCCTGTCCGCATCTGGCCGTCGGTGGCCCGACCTGGGGCTGGCTTGCGTTTGCGCTGGACGCCGGCGAGCGGGCGCTCAAGCCCAAGGCATTGAAAGCCGTCAAGATTCCGACCACCTTCGTTCAGGCGAGCGAGGATGACCGGGTCTGGAAACAGACCAACAAATGGGCGGCCAAACGCCTCGGCCGGGGTCGATACGTCGAGGTACCGGGGGCCAAGCACGAGGTCATCATGGAGACCGACGACCTGCGTGCCCACTTCCTGAGCGAGTTCGACGCCATGGCCGATTATATCTCGCCCGTCGAGGACCTGCGTCCCCTGCCCCAGCCCGACGACGCCGAGGTCGGCGCGGCCTGACCTTTCGATCCTTCCGATCGGGTTGAAGCCGACCATGGTCGCCCACCGCGCGTTGGCGGTGGCGTAGCGAAAACAGACCGCCAAAGCGCCAAACCGCCACGGCCGGTTCAATGGAAACAAGGACTTGTTCCGGAACCGTCGTGGACCACCGCCAGATCTGGCGGCTGTCACCCCCGTCGCGACGAGCCTCTCGACCGACACATTTCAAAGACCTGTCAGCCGATGTGGGTGTGGCAAGTAGCGTGCGCAAGCGCCTGAAGAGAATTTAATCCTATACCCTGAACCGGATCAGGGTGGCCCGGTGTGTCATGCGCCGGGCCGACGCAGGCTGCATGAGCCCATGTCGAGCCGACCTGAAACTGACAGGTCGGTGGAGACAGCAAAAAGGGGCCGCGATCGCTCGCGGCCCCTTTCGCAGTTTGTATCCTGAAGCGTGGCCTTAGAAGGCGATGCGCAGGCTGGCCATGGCCGTGCGCGGGGAGCCGACCTGGGCGAACGGGCGGGCGAAGCCCGGTGCGCCCGGCGTCGCCGAAGTCGTGGTGCCCAGCGAGCCGTAGTATTGTTCGTCGGTGACGTTGGTCACGTTGAACTGCAGATAGGTGCCCTCGAAGCCGAACGTCGCGAAGTCGAAGCGAGCGTCGATGTCGGCGGTCGTGTAGCTGTCGTCCTTGAGGTCGTTGACGTCGGTGATCCAACGCTCACCGACATACTTGGCCTGAATACCGGCCGAGAAGACGTCGTTGAACTCGTACGACACGCGCAGGCCGTAGGTCATGTCCGGCGTTTCCACCAGTTCCTTGCCCTTCGTCGCAGCGATAGTGGTCGCGTTGACGCGGAAGTCGCTCTGGAGTTCGGAGTCGTTGAACGAGGCCGAGGCGTAGAGGGTCAGCGGCTCGATCGGCGACCAGCCCAAGGACGCGTCGATGCCCTTGATGATCACGTCGCCGACGTTGCGGTCGACGAAATAGCCCAGGTCTTCGTCAAACGTGTTGACGATGCGATTCTCGTAGTTGGTGTAGAAGCCCGAGACCGAAGCCACCAGGGTACCGGCGCTGTAGCGGTAGCCGGCGTCGTAGGTTTCCGAGGTTTCCGGGGCCACGTTGGGGTTGGTCACCGTGTTGTTCGGCAGGCGCAGGACGGTGTAGAGGCTGTCCGTGCGGGGAGCCGACAGGTTCTGCGAGTACGAACCGTAGACCGAGTGACCTTCGCCGAAGCGGTAGAAGGCCCCGATGTTCGGCAGAACCTTGTCATACTTCTTTTCGGTCGAGTACGGACGGATGTACTGGGTCGTACCGGTCGAGGCGAAGGTGACGTTGCCGCTGGCCAGGGTCGCGTTCGGGGTTTCCGACGTACAACGCACGTTGGACGAGGCGTTCTGCGAGAAGCAGTACTGGTTCAGCTCGCGCGTGAAGAAGGGTGCGCGAACGCCCAGGTTCAGGCGCAGCGACTGATCCAGGAAGAAGCCGCGATACTCGAAGGCGAACTGGTTCAGCTCGGCGATCGATTTACGATCGCGGGCGCGAAGGAAGTAGCCGTCACGGTTGACGATGCGCAGGTTTTCCTCGTTCCGGCCGCCGAAGATGTCGAGGAACTCGGGCGCGTTCGGGTTCGAGAAGTTGATTCCGGCCCACTCGCCGGTCTGACGGTGGCGACCCCAATCCAGGGTGTAGGCGCCGCGGAACTGATGATCGTCGTTCAGGTCGAAGATCAGCGAGGTGTTGACGCCATAGCGGTGGGTGTTGGTGTTCGACGGCGTCATGACCCGGACGGTGTCCAGCGTGTCGCCGTCACCGTTCAGATCGATGCCGATGGTCGGGGCCGAAGCGCCGGTCGTGCCGCGCAGCAGGGCGTCACGCTCCGAGAAGGTGCCGTTCTGGCCACCGCCGTTAGCCAGCACATACTGGAACGACGGGTCGAAGGTGAAGATCAGGTTGTCCATCAGATGGATCTTCGACTGACCGCGGATGTTGCCCGTGTTCGAGGGGTTGATCCGAATGCCCCAGTAGTTGCTGTTCGCAGCCGGATCGACATCGACGTCACCGGTTTGTCCCGCAGGGGCCGCCGTCGTCGTGATCGGCGAATAGGTGCGGTTGAAGTCGACATTGTAGCCGAACGGGTTGGTCGGATCGACGATCTGATCCGGCAACGAGCCCGTCGCGGTGCGCAGGTTCGGCCCGGTGAACGCGTTGTTGCGGTTCTGATTGTAGTGGCCGGACAAGGCGACGAAATCGCCGTTGTCGCCCAGGGGTTGGTAGATCTTGAAGTTGTACTGTTGCTTCTCAAGTTCGCCGATACCCTTGAACTTGTCGTAGTTCTGGTACGAGGCGGCGAACCAGGCCGAAGTGCCCCAGGGGCCGATCTCGCCGGTCTGGATCACGCCGATAATGCGCTTGTAGTCGAAGTCTCCGAGCGAACCCTGGATGAAGCCGCCCATGTCGGGCGTGGTGCGCAGGGTGGTGTAGTTGATCGTGCCGCCGATGGCCGAGGCCGTCGGGCTGTCGACGTCGGTCGTGCCGGTGTTGACCGTGGCGCGCTCGATCAGCTCGGGGTCGAGCTGCTGGTTGGTGAAGGTCGCGTAGTTGCCGGTGTCGTTCAACGGAATGCCGTCGAAGGTCAGCGAGACGCGGTTGCCGTCCAGGCCGTGCAGACGGATGTTGCCGCCCGACGAGCCGTAGGGGTCGTTGTTGGTGAAGTTCAGGCCCGGCGTCAGGTTCAGCGACTGCAGGATCGTCTGACCGGCGGGCTGGGTGGAGATGAACTCCTGGGTGATGGTCGAGCGGTTCTTGGCGACCGTCTCGGCGGCGATGGCGCCGTCGATGGTGCGCTGGCCACGCTGGCCGGTGACAACGACGGTCTCGACTTCGGTCGCTTCCGTCGCGGTGGATTGGGCAGAAGCGGCGCCGGCGGCGAGCAGGCCGGTAAAGAGGGCGGTCGTCGCCCAGAACACGCGTTTGCGGTTCATCATGGTTTCTGTATCCCCAGAAAGATGCGGGCCAATGCCCATGCCCGGCGAAAAGGAGGCAGCCGGTCGAAATCCCGCCCCGTCTACGTCTGGTATTGGAACGAGCGACGACAGTGATGTGACACTGATATGACAAGGCCACAGGGTGACCCGTGGGCCACACCCTTTGTGGGGCTACCGCGCGTCGCGCTACTTGAGCCCGAGGGGACTACCGCGCAGTCGCGCGACTTGAGCCCAGATTAGGCCAACGCGCGGTCGCGCGACTTGAGCATGAACGAGCTGGCGCGCCGTCGCGCGGCTTCAGGTCCGGGAATCGCGTGATGAACGGACCCGCGCGGACGGGTCAGGTCACGCCCCCCAGACCTGCCTCAGACGGTCGGCGCGACCGCAGAAGCGGGTGTAACCACCGTAACGGACCGGATTCAGGCGGGCGAAATCCTGATGGTAGGCCTCGGCGGGCCAGAAGCGGGCCGTGTCGCGGACAGGTGTGACGAAGCGACGCGCGCCGATCACGGCGACGGCCGCCTGGCGCGAGGCCAGGGCGGCGGGCTTCTGGGCGGGCGTCGCGAAGACGGCCGTGGCATAGGTCGCGCCCTGGTCGCAGAACTGTCCGTCGGGATCGGTCGGGTCGATGGTGCGCCAGAAGCGGTCGACCAGTTGGCGATAGCTGATCCGGGCGGGGTCGAAGGTGACCTGGACCGCCTCCAGATGGCCCGTGCCGCCTCGCACCACCTGATCATAGGTCGGATTGGCGACCCTCCCGCCGGCAAAGCCCGACACGGCCGAGACCACGCCCGGTATGCGCTCGAAATTCGCCTCGGTTGACCAGAAGCAGCCGCCGGCGAAGACCGCGACCTCGCGCCGGCCGCTGTCAGGCCCCGACGCCTGGGCCGAGGCGGGCGGGGCAGCGGGGGAACAGGCCGCCGCGGCGGCGATGGCTGTGGCGATGAGAACGGATCGAAGGGACATGGCGAGGCTCCGAAAAGCAAAGGACAGCGTCTGCAATCAGATACGTCCGCACCGGCCCTTCGGATACATCATGCGACGGATCGCCCGCGTCAGCGGCGCTTGCGGCCCTGGAAGGCGTCGGCGATGGCCTGGGCGGTCGGGCCCAGGGCACGCGGTTCGTGGTAGTTGCCGTTCAGCTGGCTGCGCGCGATCACATGGGCGCGGAAGCGGTGGAACAGGTCCGAATCCGGCGTGGCGGGCCGGGCCCAGAAGCCGTCCAGCGGCTGCTGGTCCGTCAGGCCGTCGAAGTCGAAGAAGGCCTCGCCCAGCACCTTGACCGGCGTATGGAAGCCCAGGGCCGACAGGGCGGCGCTGGAGTTGTTGACCACCATACCCAGCGACGCGCGGCACAGCTGGGCCAGGTTGCCGCCGTCGATGAAGTCGACCCGGCTCTCCAGCCCCCGGTCCACCGCCAGCCGATAGGTGATCCGGCCCAGATCGACCAGGCCGGGATCCAGCGGATGGTTCTTGACGATCAGCCGGGCATCCCGGGGCGCGTGGGCGGCGAAGCTGGTCATGACCTCGGCCAGGAAGGCCGTGTTGTCCGCGAAATGCGAATAGCGCAGCAACTGGGCGTCGCCCTCGCGTTGCAGGCAGGCGATGAAGAACGGGCCCTTGCGGCGAATGGCGACGGGGTCGCAGGCATCGCCCCTCTGGAAAGCCAGGCCGATATAGCGGCGGATATGGCCGGCACACTGAAGCCAGGGCGCGACGGTGTAGGGGGCCTTGTAGCGCGGAAACAGCCACCGGCCCGGCAGCTGGATCAGGTGATACAGGCTGATGTTCAGCACGTGGTGGGGCAGGATCTTGCCGACGGCGCGGGTCACCGGAATCTCGGGCGTCGGCGGCTCATAGGCGACACGGGTTCGCGGCAGGTTGGACGAGGCGTTGACGCCGTTCTTCTCCAGCGTCACCCAGTCCGGACGGAAATAGCCGTTCTCCAGCACCCAGACCGTGGCCGAGAACCGTTCGACGTCGCGCAGCACGGCCTGGTTGTAGGCCCCGCCCTCTCCGAAGACGACGATGTCCGTATAGTCCGGCGCCATGGCGTCCAGGGCGGCGGGCCATGCCGTCGCCTCGCCCTTGAAGGTGATCCCGCCGGGCCCGCGCCAGTACAGCAGGTCCCCCGCGTTGAGCAGCATCCGCGACACCTCGGCGCCGCGCGCCCGCAGGGTCTCGGCCAGGACGCGACCGAAGGGCCCGAACGGCGCCGTGACGATCAGGAAACGACGGCCGGCCAACCCGAGGGCGTCGACGACCGTGCTCTCTGAGGCCGGGACCTCGGGATAATCAGGATCGAGACTGGCGAGCAAACCTGTAAATTCCTGAGCTCAGCACGGCGGTTCATCTTCCTAGAGGCCGCAGACGCCGCATGGCAAGGCTCGCGACGCCCCCTCTCGCAGAACTTGTCGAATCCGTCATGTCAGCGGCGGATTTGTGACGCCGGAGCCTCTCCCACCACGCGAAATTCGAGAGCGGTGTTGGCGCGTTGACTGAAATCACATTGAAAAATCGCCGGCCGCGTGAGCGACCGGCGATTCTTCAATATCAGACTGTCCGGGCCGGGACCGCGCCGAAACGCGGTCCCGCTCGTCCTAGAAGTTGATGTCGATCGTGGCGCGACGGTTCAGCGGCTCGCGCACGCCGTCGGCCGTGGCCTTGGC
>NZ_JAEMRD010000013.1 GCF_016463485.1 Brevundimonas sp. | reverse complement strand
GGTTCGTCGGCCGGACAAGGGATTGCTCGGCGGGATGCTGGGCCTGCCGACGGGGGAGTGGGGGGCCGTGCCGTCGGGCATGCCGCCCGTCGAGGCCGACTGGCGCGATGCGGGAGCCATCGAACACGTCTTCACCCACTTCAGCCTGACGCTGTCAGTGGCGGTGGCGGTGGTGGAAGGCGAGGGGGAATTCATCTGGACCCCCGAAGACGAGGCGCTCAAGGCCTTGCCGACCGTCTTCGCCAAGGCGCTGACGCGGGGGTTGGCGGGATGATGTCCTCACCGCTTCGCCACCTCATGGTCGCTTCGTAACGGGCGGGAGAGTTAGTCCAGCCCGCCACTCACAGCCGGCGCGCCGGGCTCGCGACGGAGCACGGCCTTGAGCTCGGCGGGGGTCACGGCGCGGAAGGCGATCAGGCAGGCGGCATAGACCAGGCCGCCGACGCCGCAGACCGCCAGCACCGCGATCTCCTTGGCCAGTAGCCATCGTGACAGATCCTCGTAGAAGACGCTGGCGGCGAACAATACGCCGGCCATGGCCGCGCTGGCGGCCAGGACGCGGGCGATGCGCGACACGAACCGGGGCGAGGCGTGCCAGGCCTTCTCGCGGATCAGGGTCCCGCCCAGAAGCGCGACATTGACCCAGGCCGAGACCGAGGTCGCGATCGCCAGGCCCAAGACGCCGTCGACGCCGATCCGGCTGAACCAGAAGAACAGCCCGGCCCCCAGAACCACGGTGATGACCACCGAGGTGATGGCGAAGATCATCGGCCGACGCGTGTCCATCCGCGCAAAGAACGGGGGCGTCAGGACCTTGGCCAGGACGAAGGCGGGCACCCCCCAGGCGAATTGGCGCAGGGCGTCGGCCGTCCGCGCCGCATCGGCGGTGGTGAAGGCCCCGCGCGTCATGGTCGCGTCGATGACCACGAAGGGCATTACGAACAGGGCGATGGCAGCGGGCAGGGTGAAGGCCATGGCCAGGGTGATGCCGTCGTCCAGCGTCCTCTGGCCGCCCTCGTGGTCGCCGGAGACGAAGGCCTTGGTCAGGCGCGGGACCAGGGCCAGGCCGATCGCGACGCCGACGAGGCCCAACGGCAGCTGGTAGAGGCGGTCGGCGTTGTAGAGCACCGAACGCGCGCCGGCGTCGGACCCGGTCAGGACCTGGCTGACCACCGAGTTGAGTTGCAGGGCGCCACCGGCCATGGCACCGGGGATGGCGAGCTTCAGGGTGGTCTTCACACTGGCGGTGACCCTGGGCCAGTGGATGCGCAGGCGCACGCCGAGGCGCCGGACGCCCCACCACAAAAGACCCGCCTGGACGAGGCCGGAGACCGTCACCGCCGCCGTGACGGCCTTGAGCGTATCCGGCTGGCTCATCGGCAGGAATTCTGGTGCCAGCAGCGGGATCAGGGTGCAGACGTTCAGAAACGCGCCGACCCCCGCTGTCAGGGCGAATTTGCCGGCCGTGTTGAGCACGCCCGACAGCAGGGAGGCGATGGTCATGCAGGCGAGGTAGGGCATGGCCAGCTGGGTCGCGGTGATGGCGACCTGCATGACCCCGGAATCGTCCTTCCAGGCCGACATCAGAAGCGGAATGATCCATGGCATGGCGACCTGCATGGCGATGCAGAAGGCGGTCACCACCGCGAACATGAAGCTGAGCGCCTCGGACGCGGTGACGGCGGCGGCCTCCTCGCCCTCGGCGGCGCGGACCCCGCCGTAGATCGGCACGAAGGCCTGGGCGAAGGCACCCTCGGCGAACAGGCGCCGGAACAGGTTGGGCAGCATGATCGCCGTGGCCCAGGCGTCCATCATCGGTCCCTGACCGAACCGTGCCGACAGGGCCAGATCGCGCGCGAACCCCAGGATACGGCTGCCGAGCGTCAGGGTCGACTGGACGATGGTGTTGCGGGCGAGGGACATCGGCGGCCTCTAGCGCGCTTCCGGCGATGTCGAAACGGCCTTTCGCCGGATCGGGCGGTTCAGGTCGGAGACATCGCGGGCGCTGGCCCGGGCGGCGGTGATGCGCCTGCCCGCCGGGGCGGCGGGAGTGCGTTCCAGCACGGCCTCCAGCGCCGTCTGGATCTCGGTCAGGATCTGTTCGGCGAAGACCTTCCGGCCCTTGCGGTCGACGACGTAGAAACTGTCCACAGCCCGCTCGCCATAGCCGGCGACGTGGGCCGAGCGGATCGACAGGCCGAGGTCCGTCAGGGTGCGCGACAGCTCGGCCAGCAGCCCCGGCCGGTCGGCCCCCGAGACCTCGATCACCGTCGCCGTATCCGACGCCGCCGTGTCGATCATCACCACCGGCCGCACGTCGAATACGGCGCGGCGGGGCGTAGCGGCTGGCATCGGTGGAGGCGCGATGGGGGTCTCGCCCCGGGCGGCGGCTTCCAGCGCGGCGACCAGGGTGGTCAGACGGCGCGGCTCGTTCTGGCCATAGGGGGCGTCGGCCCCGTCCTGGACCTGGAACACGTCCAGCACCGTGCCGTCCGGCGTGGTGGCGACCCGCGCGCCCGTCACGTCTGCTCCGGCTGCGGCCAGCGCGGCGGTCAGGTCGGCGAACAGGCCGGGACGATCCCGGGCGGCCAGAGAAATCTGGGTTGTCGATTCGATCCGGCCCGGCCCTTGGCGTGTCTCGACAGCAGCCCCGGTCTGCGCCGCCCTTGCCACCAGGTCGGCATGGTCGGCCAGGGGATCAAGCGCCTGGACGTCCTCGCCCCGGAACAGGGCCTCGGTGGCGTTGTACAGGCTGGTGATCAACTGGCCCTTCCAGCTGTTCCACACGCCCGGCCCCACGGCCCGGATGTCGGCGACGGTCAGGACCTGCAGCAGCCTCAGCCGCTCGGGATCGCCGACCAGTTCGGCGAAGGCGCGGATGGTGGCGGGGTCCGATGTGTCGCGCTTCTGGGCATAGTCCGACAGGGCCAGGTGGTTCCGGACCAGCCAGACCACCAGCTCGATCCGCCGCGGATCGACGCCCAGCCGCTCGCAGGCCCGGCGCGCCGCGATGGCTCCGTCCTCGAGCTGGCCCCGCTCGCCGCCCTTGCCGACGTCGTGCAGCAGCATGGCCAGCATCAGCACCTCGGGATCGGCGATCAGGTGGATGATGGCCGAGGCGTTGGGGTGGTCGTGCTTCAGCTTGCCGCGCGCGATGTCGTTGATGATGCCGATGGCCTGGAGCGTGTGCTCGTCGACCGTATAGGCGTGGTACATGTTGAACTGGGTCTGGCCGACGATCCGCCCCCATTCGGGCAGGAACCGGCCCAGCAGTCCCGTCTCGTTCATGATCGTCAGGACGCGATAGGGCCGCGCGCCGTGTGCCAGGATGTGCAGCAGCGCCGCCGTCGCCTCCGGATTGCGCCTGAGTTTCGGCGTCACCAGCCCCAGCGACCGGGTCACGGCCGAAAAGGCGTGAGGATGGACGTCGAGGTCATGCTGGTCCGCACAGACGAACAGTCTCAGCAGCTTGACCGGATCGTCGGCAAAGACCTCCGGCCCCGTCACCGACAGTCGCCCGCCCTCCTCAATGAAGCCTGGTACGCCCAAGTTGCGCTTCCGTCCCGGGATCAGCCGCGACAGGCTCATCGTCTTCTTCTGCTGGCGCGCTTCCAGGGTGGCGCTCATCGCCCGGGTCAGGGCACCGACGTCGCGGGCGACCAGAAAGTATCGGCGCATGAACCGCTCGACCGCCGGTTCGTCGCCGCGTCCGCGCCAGCCCATCCGCCGCGCCACCTCGGGCTGGAGGTCGAAGGTCAGCTTCTCCTCGGCCCGCCCGGCCGTCAGGTGCAGATGGGCCCGCACCCGCCACAGGAAATCGAACGCCTCTTCGAAGGTCCGCCGCTCCCGCGCCGTCAGCAGGTCGTCCAGCACGGCGGCGCCCAGCACCGAGTTGGGTGCCAGCGAGCGCGCGATCCAGAACAGGGTGTTGAGGTCGCGCAGGCCCCCTTTGCCGTCCTTGATATTGGGCTCGACGCGGTATCGTACGGCTCCGACCTTTTCGTGCCGGGCGGCACGTTCTTCCAGCTTGGCGGCGATGAAGGGCCGAGGATCGGCGTTCGTCACCATCCCCCGGAACCGCCACAGGAAATCCTCGGTCAGCAGCCGGTCCCCGGCCAGATATCGCGCTTCCAGCAGGGTCGTGCGCACCACCATGTCGGTGCGCGACAAGCTCAGGCATTCCTCGACCGCCCGCGCCGCCGACCCGACCTTGAGCCCCAGATCCCACAGCACATAGAGGACGAAGGCCGCCACCGTCTCGGTCCGGGCCGTCGTCTTCCACGGCCGCAGGAACAACAGGTCGAGGTCCGAAAACGGCGCCAGGACGCCGCGCCCGTAGCCGCCGACCGCGATCAACGACAGCCGTTCGGCCTCATTGGGGGCTGGCGAGGGATAGAGGGTCTCGGTGGTGAACCGCCACAGGGCGATCAGGATCTCGTCCGCCGCCTGACAATACAGCCGCGCCACCTCGACCCCGCCCAGCCCGTTCGCCAGTTTCGACCCGATCCTGTGCCGGGCGGCGGCATGGTGCGCGCCCAGCAGGGTCGCCACCTCGGCCCGCACGTTCGGCCCGCCGACCAGGGCGTCAAGACGCCGGTCGAGGTCGGAGAGTTCGGCAATGACGGGGGGGACAGGGGACATCGGCCTGCACACTATAGGCACAATCCTTGACCGTTTGGACGCCATCGACCGGGAATCTGTGGGTCTCGTGCGACACCTCGTCGCCAAGCTTCGCCTGACGGGCGTCTGGTCTGGAAACCCGTGATTTCCTGAGGCAGTGTCGATTCAACAAGTCGGGGCTGACTTCTTGAAACGCTTTCTATTCGCCGCAGCGGTGCTTTGCGCTGCCCCGGGCCTGATGGGCCTGGGGGCGACGGATCGACTCGTGACCGCCATGCCGGCGAGCACCGGCCCCGGTGGGGGTGCCGGCCAACTGTCGCGCGAAGTCTTCGACGAGATGAACCTGATGCGGGCCGACCCGCAGGGCTATGTCGCCGTTCTGCAAGAATACCGATCCCAGTTCCGCGGCGACGTCGTGATCCGTCCGGGCCGAATCTCGATCCAGACCCGCGAGGGCGTCGCCGCCGTGGACGAGGCGATTCGCTTCCTCCAGGCCCAGTCGCCGATGCCGCCGCTTCAGCCCGACACCATCCTGGGCCTGGCCGCCGCCGACCATGCGCGCGACCAGGGACCGGCCGGCTATATCGGCCACCATTCCTCAGACGGCTGGGACTTCGCCACCCGCGTCGCCCGTCGCGGCGGCGAGCCCTATGGCGGCGAAAACATCTCTTACGGCTACGACACCGCGCGCGAGGTCATCATCCAGCTGCTGGTCGACGACAACGTCCGCGACCGTGGCCACCGCGTGAACCTGTTCCGCCCCGGCTATGTCCGCGCCGGCGTCGGCTGCGGCCCGCACACGGTGTTCAGCTATATGTGCGTGATCGACTATGGCTACGCGCCGAGGAAGCCGGCGGGCGCTGCACGGGCGGCCATGCCGTAAATCTTTCTGTTGCCCGTTCGTCGCGTGGCGAACGAATAGGCGAGACGACCTATCGCGCCGTCAAGATTCGCACGTCACCCGACTTTCCGCGCGGCATCAGCACGGTTCCCTCGCCGATACGCTCGAAGATCAGATCGACCTTGGATCCCCCGACCCGCAGGTCGGTGACCGCCAGGCGATCGACCCCGTTCGGCAGGGTGGGGTTGGTGACGGTGACGACGCCGTTCAGTGCATCCACATCCACACCCAGCGCCGCCTGAAGCATCAGGAAGGCCGACCCCGCAGCCCAGGCCTGGGGCAGGCAGGCGACCGGATAGGCGATCGGGCCTTCTCCCGGCTCGCGATCGAAGCCGCAGAACAGTTCGGGCAGGCGCATCTGGAAATGGCTGGCGGCCGTGTAGATCTCGCTGATGATCATGGCCACGGCGTCGCGCTCGCCGTAGCGGGCCATGCCGGCGACGGCCAGGGAGGTGTCGTGGGGCCAGACCGAGCCGTTGTGATAGCTCATCGGATTGAACCGCGCCTGACCCTTGGCCAGGGTGCGCAGGCCCCAGCCCGATCGGAACTCGTTTGACAGCATCCGCCGGGTCACCCGCTTCGCCCGTTCGGCCGAGGGCAGGCCGCTGAACAACAGGTGGCCCGCGTTCGATCCGATCGAGCGGACCTGCTCGCCGTCGCCGTCCAGGGCGATGGCGTAGAAGCCCTCGTCCTCCATCCAGAACCGGTCCTCGACCAGGAACCGGACCTCGTGCGCGTGATCCTCCCAGGCCTGGGCGCGGGCGTCGCCCAGACGTGCTCCCAGATCGGCCATGGCCAGCCAGGCGGCGTAGGCATAGCCCTGAACTTCCAGCAGGGCGATCGGCCCCTTGGGGAAGCGGCCGTCGCGGTGGAAGATCGAGTCCTCGGAATCCTTCCAGCCCTGGTTCGACAGGCCGGTGTCGGCGGCGCGGGCGTAGTCGATCAGGCCGTCGCTATTGGAGTCACCGTAGTCGCGCATCCATTCCGACGCCGCGACCAGATTGGGCCACAGGGTGCGGATCAGCTCCAGGTCGCCGGTCCTGCGGGCATAGGCACCCGCCAGGGCGATGAACAGGCAGGTGGTATCGACCCCGCCGTAATAGAGACCGAACGGTACCTCGTGCAGGGCGCTCATTTCGCCGCCGCGGGTCTCGTGCATGATCTTGCCGGGCTGGCTGTCGCGGAAGGCGGAGACCTCCGTCGCCTGTCTCCGCGCCAGATAGGTCAGGACACCGCGCGCCAGCGACGGATCGAGCCACAGCATCTGCCAAGCACTCAGGATCCCGTCTCGCCCGAACGGGGTCGAGAACCAGGGGGTCCCTGCATAGGGATAGGGGCCGGTGGGCAGGTCGGTGGTCAGCAGGGCGATGTCGGCCCGTGACTGGTCCAGCCAGGCGTTGAACAGCGGGCTGCGTGGTCCTCGCAGGGATGCACCGCGCCGTCGCCTTTGGCGCATCGACAGCTGGGCCTTCAGCGCATTCTGGCGCCAGCGCAGGGCGTCCGGTGCCTCGCAGGCATTGCCGCCGCACTCGATATAGAGGTCGATCCGCTTGCCCATCGGCAGGCTGAACATGAACTCGGCACGGCTGGCGGTCAGGCGGGCGGGGGGCTCGGAGAAGGACAGACAGCTGGTACGCTCGACCTCGTCCAGGCCTGTGTAGCGGAAGGTGACGCGGCGGCCGTCGTGGGTCGGGGTATGCTGGGTGCCGCGCTTCTCGCGCAGCGTCCCGCGCACCTGGAAAATGTCGGCGAAGTCGGCCCCGAAATCGAACGCCAGCGGCAGCAGCACGTCCTCGATGCCGTGGTTGACCACCCGCACCCGCTCGAACATCCGCCGATCCCACAGGAACCTGCGCCGCTCGATATGGAGCACCCCTGCGGGGGCCGAACGCCCGCCCATCGGCGGCAGGGGACGGTTGGTCAGGTGGGCGGTGAAGAAGACGTTGTCGCGCGACACGCCGCTGCTCAGGCGCGACGGCCGCGCCAATCCAGCCGAAAGGGTCAGGCGCGACAGGATGCGGGTGTCCTGATCGAACAGGCCGTCCGCCCCGCCCTTCAGGTCGCCCCAGGTATCGGCCACCAGAAACGTGTCGCCGTCCTTCAGCGCCTGGAGCGTATCCAGCCCGCCGCTGTCCGACGTTTCGGCGGCTGTGGTCTGAACCGAATAGGTATCGTCCATGAGGTCTCTGTGCGCGGCTTGGGGACGAGCGAACGTGTCACCCGAATGCGGCGCTTAAGGGCCGCTCGCGTGACCAATGCTCAAGACCGCGAACGGTTCAGCTTGAACCGCTGACGACCTGTTTCAAGCCACGTGGCCGAAACTGCGCGGCTCGTGCAGGGTGGTCACGACGTCGTTGACCGGGGGCTCGATCACCGGCTGGACGGCCAGAAGGTCGTTGTAGACATCGACGTAACGCCTAGCCATCGCCTGGGCCGAAAACCGAAGTTCGAAACGCGCGCGGATAGCTTCGCGGTCCAGAAGAGCGACCCGGTCGGTCGCCGCAATCGCCTGCTCCATGGTATCGACCAGAAAGCCGGTCGCGCCATCCTCTATGATCTCGGTGGTCGAACCGCATTTGAAAGCCACCACTGGCGTGCCGCAAGCCATGGCCTCGATCATCACCAGGCCAAAGGGCTCGGGCCAGTCGATGGGGAACAACAGGGCGTCGGCGCCGCCCAGGAAGTCGGACTTCTGGTGATCGCCGATCTCGCCGATGAACTCGATCAGCGGGCTGGATTCGATCAGGGGTTTGATTTTCGTCTCATAGTAGACCTTGTCCGCAGCATCGACCTTGGCCGCCATCTTCAGCCGCTTGCCGAGCTTCAGCGCGATCTCGATGGCCCGATCCGGCCGCTTCTCCGGCGAGATGCGACCCAGGAAGGCCAGATAGCCCTTTGACCTTGCGTGGAACCTGTACTGCTCTGCCGGCATCCCGTGATGGACTGTCGCGCGCCAGTTGGCGAAGGCCAGCGGCCGCCTCTGGTCGTCCGAGATCGACACCAGTCCGTATTCGCTGAACCGCTCATACACTTCGGGTAGATCCTTCATGTCGAGGCGCCCGTGAAGGGTGGTCAGGGTCTTTCCCGCGTATTTCCGGAACATCGGAAACTGGATCATGTCGGTGTGGAAATGGACCACGTCGAAATCGTCGATCCGGTCCATGACCTCGCTCAGCATGGTCATGTGCGCCGCCAGATCGGACTTGAGCGGCGAGGGGTCCAGCCGGATCGCCTGATCGCGCACGGGGATCAGCCTCGCCTTGGTCCGCGCATCGGCGCTGGCGAACAGGGTGACGTCATGGCCCAGATCGACGAGGGCGTCGGTCAGATGGGCGACGACCCGTTCGGTCCCCCCGTACAGCTTCGGAGGAACGGCCTCGTACAGCGGGGTGACCTGGGCGATCTTCATGGCGGTGTTTCCCGACCCGTTGAGCCGGGCCGCAGGGATCAACACCTTCCCACGTGCGAAGTTCCGTCAGGCCTGAAATTTCTTCAACGATCCCCGACGCTTACCCGTTGATTAGCGTACGGTTCTGGACGTTGCCCGGAACCAGCCCGTTGATTTCCTTGACGATGGCCTCCGGGCCTACATCGCCGCGCGGATTTCCGACCTCAGGGCGTCGATCGACTTGAAGCCCTGGTCGGTCTTGAACTGCCAGTAGGTCCAGCCGTTGCAGGCCGGGGCGTTCTCGAGCAGGGCCCCCAGTTTGTGGATCGAGCCTGTGAACTCGCCCGACACCAGCGACCCGTCGGCCCTGACCCGCGCCTGACGATCACCCTTGGGCCCATACAGGATATCGCCGGGGGCCAGCATGCCCGCCTCGACCAGGGCCCCGAACGGCACCTTCACCTCGGCCCGCTTGGAGCCCATGACCATCAGGTCCTCGGGGTTGGCGGGGATGACGGCGGCGATGCGGGTCGTGGCCACCTTCGCATAGGTCTCGTCGCGCTCGATGCCGATGTATTGCCGGCCCAGCCGCTTGGCGGCCGCGCCGGTCGTGCCGGTGCCGAAGAAGGGGTCCAGGATGACGTCGCCCGGCTTGGTCGCGGCCAGGATGACCCGATGCAGCAGGGCCTCGGGTTTCTGGGTCGGGTGGGCCTTCTTGCCGTCCTCGCCCTTGATCCGCTCCTCGCCGGTGCACAGCGGGAAGGTCCAGTCCGAGCGCATCTGGGTGTCTTCGTTGAAGGCCTTCAGCGCATCGTAGTTGAAGGTATAGCGCTTCTGATCCCGCGACTTTGCGGCCCAGATCAGGGTCTCGTGGGCATTGGTGAACCGTGTGCCCTTGAAGTTCGGCATCGGGTTGGACTTGCGCCAGATGATGTCGTTCAGCACCCAGAACCCCAGGTCCTGGATCGCCGCGCCCAGCCGGAAGACATTGTGATAGCTGCCGATCACCCAGATCGAGCCCTCGTCCTTGAGCACCCGCCGGCACTCCTTCAGCCAGTCGCGGCAGAAGGCGTCATAGGTCGCGAAACTGTCGAACTTGTCCCACTCGTCATCAACCGCATCGACTTTGGAATTGTCGGGCCTCAGCAGATCGCCGCCGAGTTGCAGATTATAGGGCGGATCGGCGAAGACCATGTCCACCGACTTCGACGGCAGGGACCGCAGGATCTCGATGCAGTCGCCGAGATGGATGATGTCGGTCTTCAGATCGGTCACAGGCAGCCTCGGGGAGAAGAAGCCGCGATGGTGAATCCTTGTGGTTAAGGTGGGGTAACTGCGCGGGGTGTCACTTCGGGCGACCGGTGCCGTTGTGGCCTTTGCCTTGACATCGCCATCTTATGCGCCCATCTGCGCTGCGTCGCACAATTGCGATCCCCGGTGCGCTCCAGCGCGTGTGGGTCTTCACTCCCCAACGAAGACCTGACTGTAGCAGCGGCCGGCCCTCAAGTTCACTACGCTGCCCGGACACGCGGGGCGGCGCCCGATCCACCCCGAAGGCTCCACTCTGGCGCCCCGTCGGGACTGGCGGTGCGCGGCCTTATCTGGCGTTGAGCCATGGCTGATGCGCGTCGCCGCACGCGAAAGAACCACAGCAAGTGACCACCACATTCGAATCCTTCGGCCTGAACAAGGCCCTGCTGCAGGCCCTCACCACCGAGGGCTACACCATCCCCACACCGATCCAGGCCCAGGCCATTCCTTCGGTCATGCTGGGCAAGGACCTGCTGGGCATCGCCCAGACCGGCACCGGCAAGACGGCGGCGTTTGCGCTTCCGATCCTGCACCGCCTGGCCGAGAACCGTGTCGCGCCGCTTCCGCGCACCACGCGCTGCCTGATCCTGTCGCCCACGCGCGAACTGGCCAGCCAGATCGCAGAGAGCTTCAAGGCCTATGGGAAACACCTGGGCTTCAAGGTCGCGGTCGTCTTCGGCGGCGTGAAATACGGACCCCAGGAACGCGCCATCCAGGCCGGCCTCGACGTCCTGGTCGCCACCCCCGGCCGTCTGCTGGACCACATGCAGCAGAAGACCCTGGACCTGTCGTCCACTGAGATTTTCGTCCTCGACGAAGCCGACCAGATGCTGGACCTCGGCTTCGTCAAGCCGATCCGTCAGATCGTGTCGCGCATCCCCGCCAAGCGCCAGAACCTGTTCTTCTCCGCCACCATGCCCACCGAAATCGGCAAGCTGGCCGGCGAGCTTCTGAAAGAGCCCGTCAAGGTTCAGGTGACGCCGCAGTCGACCACGGTCGAACGCATCAACCAGTCGGTCATCCACATCGAACAGGGCCGCAAGCGCGCCCTGCTGACCGAGATGTTCGCCGACGACAAGTTCACCCGCTGCCTGGTCTTCACCAAGACCAAGCACGGCGCCGACAAGGTCGCGGCCTATCTGGAGGCCGGCGGCGTCCAGGCCGGGGCGATCCACGGCAACAAGTCCCAGCCCCAGCGTGAACGCACCCTGGCCGCCTTCAAGGCCGGCAAGCTGCGCGTCCTGGTCGCCACCGACATCGCCGCGCGCGGCATTGATGTGGACGGCGTCTCGCACGTCGTGAACTTCGAACTGCCCTTCGTGCCCGAAGCCTATGTCCACCGCATCGGCCGGACGGCCCGCGCGGGCAAGGACGGCTCGGCCGTCAGCTTCTGCGCCGGCGACGAGATGAAGCTGCTCAAGGACATCGAGAAGGTCACGCGCCAGAAGATCCCGGCGTCCGACCGTCGCAACGACAAGTCGCTGGGTCTGCTGGATCAGTCGATCATGGCCGCCGGCGTCGGCACCAAGGCGACCATGCCCGACCGCGAGGAACGTCCCCGTGGCGAAGGTCGCGGCGCCCGCAACCCGCGTCGCGACGGTGTCAAGCCGGCCCATGGTGGCCAGCCGCATCGCCAGCGCAAGCCCGGCCCGGCGCGTGACGGTGCCCGCGACGGCGCACCGCGCGTCCACCACGACCGGCCCCTGGCCTCGACCCAGCCGTTCGATCCCCTGGCCGCCGACCGCGCCCGCTCGGCCGCGGCCGCCAACCGCCCGGTCTCCGAAGCCAAGCCCGACGGCGAGTTCAAGCGCCGCCCCCGGGGCCGTCGTCCCTCCAACGGCGGCAAGGGTTACGCAGCTTAAGGCCTGATACGATCGACGAATAAGGAACCCGCCCGGTGCGAACCGGGCGGGTTTCCTGCTTTCAGGGCTGGAGCGTCGCCGTGACGCCCCGTTCCCCCAAGGCGTCTGAAAGCGAGGCGACAGCGGCGTCGAGCAGAGCCGCATCCCGCCCTCGCACCACCAGATTGGTGCCGACCTCGCCGTCCGATCCCGCGCCGAACGGATAGGAACCGAACGACAACTGCCGCTCCGCCCTGGCCGCAGCGCCCAGCGTCTCTGCGATCGCGCCTTCGCCTACGCCGGTGACCCGTAGGGTTCGCGAATGGACCACGGCCCCGGTGCGCAGGCGAGGCGCGACGTCTTCCAGCATGGCCGTCATGATCTTGGGCACCCCCGCCATGACGAAGACATTGCCGATCTGGAACCCCGGCGCGTCGGTCACGGGATTGGCAATCAGGGTCCCACCCTCGGGGATCCGCGCCATCCGCCGTCGCGCCGCGTTGAAGTCGTCGCCATAGCGCCGCGCCAGGATCGCGAGGGCCTCGGGATGTTCCGGCAAGGCCACGCCGAAGGCCTGGGCCACGCAGTCGGCGGTGATGTCGTCGTGGGTCGGGCCGATGCCGCCGGTGGTGAAGACATAGTCGTGGGCGGCCCTCAGGGTGTTCAGGGCGTCGATAATCTGGGCCGGGACGTCGCCGACGACGCGCGCCTCCTTCAGGTCGATGCCGAGCGCCGTAACGAAGCGCGCGATGGTGTTCAGATTGGTGTCGGCCGTGCGGCCCGACAGGATCTCGTCGCCGATGATCAGGACAGCGGCGGTGGGGCTGGGTTGGGTCATGACCAAACCTACCGCGTCGGGGGCGGACGGCACCAGCGCCCTTGACGCCTCACCTGTGCCGCGCATGATCGGGAGGCACAGGGGAATCCACGCCATGCCGGCCGAGGCGCTCACCGCCGATCAGACTCCGACCGACACCTGGCAATGGTGGGAGGCGCGACGGCTTCGCTACAACCTCGGCCTTGCGGTCGCGGGTGTGCTGGCCGGAGGGCTGGCGGGCCTGGTGATCTGGAGCTTTCGCAATGACCTTGCGCCGATCGGAATTCCCTGGCTGGCCATCCTTTTTCAAGTCCTGCTCTACCTCGCTTTCATGGCAGCAGCGAACCTCTGCTATCTGATCGGAGCGGTCAGTGAGAAGGTGCTGAGCCCGCGTGACCCGCAGGCCTATCGTCGCCGGATGTGGCGGCTCGGGTTCGGCTTTTCCGTGGCCCTGCCGTTCGCCTATCCCGCCTGGCTCGGGTTCGTCCTGACGATGCTCAGCCGGCTTTGAGCGACGCAGCCCCCGCGCCCCTTCCGGCAAAAAGCCGTAACTCCGGCCACCGCGAGCGGCTGCGCGAACGTGCGGCCAAGGGCGGGATCGACGCCCTGCCTGACTATGAGCTGCTCGAGATGCTGCTGTTCCGGTCGATCCCGTACAAGGACACCAAGCCACTCGCCAAGGACCTGCTTGCCAGGTTCGGCAGCCTGGAGGGCATCGGGGCCGCCAGCCACGAAGCCATCGACGCCCAGGTCGCGGAATCGCTCAAGATCGTGCGTGGCAAGCAATCGCGCGCCACGGCGCTGGACCTGCAACTGATCTTCGATGCGGCGCGGCGGGTGGCGCGCGAACCGGCGTCCAAGCGCCCGGTGATCTCGTCCTGGACGGCGCTGCTGGCCTATGTGCGGGTCGCGCTTCAGCACGAACCGATCGAACAGTTCCGCGTCCTGTATCTGGATAACCGAAACCAGCTGATCCTCGACGAGGTCCAGAACCGGGGCACGATCGACCACGCCCCCGTCTATCCGCGCGAGGTGATCCGCCGGGCGCTGGAACTGTCGTCGCGGAACATCATCGTGGTCCACAACCACCCGGCCGGCGACCCGACCCCCAGCCGCGCCGACATCGACATGACCCGACAGATCGTCGCCGCCGGCCATCCGCTGAACGTCAGTGTCCACGACCACCTGATCGTCGGCCGGGACGGCGTCGCCAGCTTCAAGCAACTGGGCCTGATATGAGCGAGGTCGTCCGCCGCGCCCTGTTCCTGGCGCCCGGTCTGGCCATGGCCTCGGCCGTCTCGGCCCGGACGCCGGTGTCGCGCGCCGTCATGGTCTCCACCTGGGATTTCGGACGGGTGGCCAATGCGGCAGGCATAGAGGTCCGACGCGCGAGGGGCTCGGCACTCGACATGGTCGAGGCGGGCGGTCGGGTCGTCGAATCCGATCCGGACAATACCTCGGTCGGCGTCGGCGGCTATCCGGACCGTGACGGGCGGGTGACGCTGGACGCCTGCGTCATGAACTGGAACGGCGACATCGGCGCGGTCTGCGCGCTGGAGGACATCGCCCATCCGGTCTCGGTCGCGCGGGCCGTGATGGAGAAGACGCCCCACACCATGCTGGTGGGGGAGGGGGCCCGCCGCTTCGCCCTGGACCAGGCGTTCGAGACGGCCGTCATGCCCTCGCCGGGCGCCGAGGCCGCCTGGCGCGAATGGCTGAAGACCTCGACCTATGCCCCGGTCAGCAATCGCGAGAATACCGAGTGGCGGTCGATGCCGGGCGGTCCGGGCAACCACGACACCATCGGCCTGCTGGCCATCGGGCTGGACGGCCACATGGCCGGGGCCTGCACCACCTCGGGCCTGGCCTTCAAGATGCGGGGCCGGGTCGGCGACAGTCCGATCATCGGCGCGGGCCTGTTCGTCGATGACGAGGTCGGGGCGGCGACTGCCACCGGTCTCGGCGAGGACGTCGTCCGCGTCGCCGGATCCCACGCCGTCGTCGAGGCCATCCGTCAGGGCAAGTCGCCGACCGAGGCCTGTCGCAGCGTGATTGAACGGCTGGCGCGTTTGCGCGGTACGGCCATCGCCGATCATCAGGTCGCCTTCCTGGCCCTGTCGAAACAGGGGGAATGGGGCGGCTGGGCGCTCCAGCCCGGTTTCACCTTCGCCGTCACCGATGCGTCGGGCGCGACCCGCATCGAGCGCGCCGGGTCCCTGTTCGAGGCCCGATGACCCTTCCGATTCTCACCACCGAGCGGCTCATCCTGACGCCCGTCGCCCTGGCGGATTTCGACGACCTCATGGCCCTGTGGAGCGACCCCGTCTTCACCCAGGTCATCGCCCATCGCGACCCGATGTCACAGGAAGAGGTCTGGTTCCGCCTGCTTCGCGACATCGGCCACTGGCAGGTGCTGGGCTTTGGCAACTGGGCCCTGCGCCAGAAGACGGACGGGGCCTATGTCGGCAGCGTCGGGGTGCTCGACTACCGCCGGGGCTGCACACCTCCACTGGACGCCCCCGAACTCGGCTGGGGCGTGGGATCGGCGTTTCAGGGCCAGGGGCTGGCGCGCGAGGGTCTGGACGCCGCCCTGGCCTGGGCGGACCACAGCCTGAAGGTGCCCCGCACCGTCTGCATGATCAACCCCGACAACGCCCCGTCCCTGAAACTGGCCGAGCGAACGGGGTTCAGGCCTTATGCGGAGGGGGTGTACTACGAACGGCCGGTCATCCTGCTGGAGCGGTTCGCGAAGGTGGTTGGTGGCTAGTGGTTGGTGCTTGGGTGCGGCAGTCCTGCCTTGGCTTCCATGGCCTGTCGCCGATGCCGCTCGGTGGGTGATCCGGTAACCCCCAGCCACCAGCCACCGATCCCGCCGTATGCCGGACATTAAGGTTTATGCGTCAACCTTGGCGGTGAACCGAGACCGCTCGTCCATGCCAATGTCCGCCGAAACGCTGCACGCCCATCTGGCCGAGGCCTTTCCCGACGCCGAGATCGCCATCGACGATCTGGCCGGGGACGGCGACCATTATCGTGCGCGCATCGTCTCGACCGCCTTTGCCGGCATGCCCCGGGTCCGCCAGCACCAGCTCGTCTATGCCGCCCTGAAGGGCCAGATGGGCGGGGCACTGCACGCCCTCGCGCTCGAAACTTCCGCTCCCCCACCTCCAGTTTTGGCCGGAGACTGATCCATGCGTTACCGCCCCTTCGGCGCCAACGGTGCCTCGATCTCGACCGTGACGCTCAGCGTGGGTCTGGACGCCATTTCGCGCGGGCCGGACGCCGCCGCCGCCCTGATCTATGCGGGGCTGGAGGCGGGCATCAACGCCTACTGCCTGCAAAGCGCCGACCCGGTCCTGGCCGAATGCGTCGGTCAGGCCCTGTCCAGCGTCGATCGCAAGCTGCTGAACGTCAGCCTGACGCTCGGGCGCGGCGACGGCCGTCGGAACAGCCAGCGCGACTTTTCCGCCGAGGGCATGACCCACGCCATCGACCGGGCGCTGCACATCTCGGGCCTGGGCTGGATCGACATGGCCCTGCTGGAACAGCCCGAAGACCATGAACTGCCGCAGTCCTCGCTGAATGCGCTCAAGGCCCTGCGCGCCACCGAGCGGGTCCGCTATCTGGGCGTCTCGGGCGACGGCGAGGTCATGGACGCCTATGTCTCGACGGGGGCCTTCGACGTCCTGGCCACCCCCTATCACGTCGATTCCGAATGGCGGGTACGCAGCCGGATCCGCGCCGCCAAGGAACAGGACATGGCCGTCTTCGCCTACGGCTATTTCCCCGAGGCCATCGCCACGCCGAAAAAGGCCGCCTCGCTGCATCAGCCGAAAAAAGGTCTGTTCGGCCTCGGCTCGGGTCGCCCCAAGAACGATCCCCTGGCCGGCGCGGGAACCTTCGCCTTCCTGCACCAGACTTCGGGCTGGGACGCCGAGTCGATCTCTCTGGCCCACGTGATGACCGATCCCGCGATCTGCAGCGTGATGATCGAGGCGCGCGACGAGGCCCGGATCGCCGTCCTGGCCACCGTCCCCGATCGCGACATGCCGCCCGGCCTGTCGGCCCAGATCGAGATGGCCCGCGTCGGTGCGGCCAGACAGGTCGCCTGATCACGCTCCGGTCACCTTGGCCCCGTCGGCCTTGACCGGCCGGGGCATCGTCCCTAGCTGACGGGCGAACCCGAAAGGCTCCTCCCGTGACCGACCAAGCTGTTGCCGCCGATCCCGTCCACGACTTCATCGCCTCGACCGTCAGGGATCATGAGGTCGTGCTGTTCATGAAGGGCACCCCGGACGCTCCGCGCTGTGGCTTCTCGTCTCTGGCGGTGCAGATCCTCGATCAGGTCGGCGCGCCCTTCGTCGGCGTCGACGTGCTTCAGGACGACGCCCTGCGCGACGGCATCAAGGCTTTCACCGACTGGCCGACCATCCCCCAACTCTATGTGAAGGGCGAGTTCGTCGGCGGCTCCGACATCGTGCGCGAGATGTTCCAGGCGGGCGAACTGCACGCCCTGATGGCCGAGAAGGGCGTGGCGCTCGGTCAGGACTGACCTTGGCCCGTCCCATCCTCGAACCGCGTCCCGACCGCGAGGTTTTCACCGTCCCGCTGGACGTGCTGCCCGAGCACATCGACGCCAACGGCCACGTCAACAATGTCGTCTATGTCGGCTGGCTCCAGGATGCGGGCACGGCCCACTGGAACGCCCGCTTCGACGAAGAGACCCGCGCCCGCTGGTCGTGGGTCGCCTTGCGTCACGAGATCGACTATCTGCGCGCCCTGATGCCCGACGCGACCGCCGTGGCCCGCACCTGGGTCGGAGATCCGCAAGGCCCACGCTTCAACCGCTATGTCCGCATCGAGGACGGCGAGGGGCGACTGTGCGCGCAGGGGCTGTCGGAATGGTGTCTGGTGGACGCCATCACCATGCGGCCCACCCGCATCCCGGCGACCATGCTGCCGACCTTCGAGGCGCGCTGACGCCCGGCAATAGTCGACCGGCCCAAAGCTTCACTGTATTCAGCCGGGCTGATGGACGTTGGCGCAATAAAGCGCGCGCAAGTGCGCGACGCGTGTTAAGGTTTCATCCTGATCGAATGATCGTCTGGGGCGATCTTCGCGCTTCCTCGAAATCTCGGCCGGGTATGGCTCTCGCTCCGCGAGCCTCCGGATCACCTGAAGGGCCAGCCATGGCTGCCCACCCGCCGCTGCATCCCGATGGTCCGCTCAGCCTCGCACTTGCCGTTGTGGGATCCTCGACGGCCCCGCTTCTGCTTCTTGACCAGTCCCTGAAGGTCATCGCCGCCAGCACGTCCTTCTGTCGCACCTTCGACATCGACCCGGATCGGATCATCAATCGTTTCCTGGGCGAGATCGGAACCGGCGAATGGAACAGGCCTCAACTGCGGGTGCTGCTGGAGGCCACAGCCAACGGTGACGCTGCCATCGACGCCTATGAGATGGATCTGAAGGTTCTACGTCAGGGTGTCCGCAAACTGGTCATCAACGCCCAGCGGCTCGTCTATTCCGACACCGATCCTGTCCGCCTGCTGCTGACGATCCAGGATGTCACCGATGCGCGCGCCGACAGCCAACTGCGTGACGACCTCCTGCGCGAGAAGGCGATCCTGTTGCAGGAGCTTCAGCACCGCGTCGCCAACAGCCTGCAGATCATCGCCAGCGTCATCCTGCAAAGCGCCAGGAAGACCACCTCCGACGAGACCAGACTGCATCTGACCGACGCTCACATTCGCGTCATGTCGGTCGCCGCCTTGCAACAGCAACTCGCGACCTCGCGCCTCGGTGAGGTCGAGCTGGCCCCATACTTCATCCAGTTGTGCAAGAGCATCGGCGCCTCGATGATCCACGACCCGACCCGCCTGTCGATCAGGGTCGAGGCCGATGAAAGCGCCACCAATGCCGACATCTCCGTCAGCCTTGGCTTGATCGTGACCGAACTGGTGATCAACGCCCTGAAGCACGCCTTCCCCGGCGGACGCAGCGGCACGATCGTAGTCGGCTATTCCAGCCATGGTCCCAACTGGACCCTGACGGTGCGCGACGACGGCGTCGGCATGCCGAAGGACGCGGCCAGCGCCACGCCGGGCCTGGGCACCAGTATCGTCGAGGCCCTGGCCAAACAGCTTCACGCCCGGATTCAGGTAGAGAGCCCCGGCCACGGCACCCTGGTGTCGGTGATCCACAGCCAGTTGGCGGCGGTCCAGAATCCCTCGCTCAGCGCGAGCGCCAAGGCTTAGGTCTGGGGCAACTGATAGGGGTTGTTGACCGACACCCGCGATCCCGGCGTCAGTCCGAGTTCCTGATACGACCACTGGACCTCGAACCCGTCGTCGAGCGGTGTCTTGCAGCGATCCTCGGAGATGCGGCGCAGGGTGATGACCGAGGCGTCGCCGTGCGTCTCGACCACCGGGGTCAGGTCGTCCTTGCTGGTGCAGCCGTTCGACGACACCCAGAACACCGCGACATTGTTGACCAGAGCTGCGGCGTGGATAGGTTCCAGCTGGCCGGGCATGGGGGGCTGTGTCGCCACCTGGACGTCGTCCGGTCCGAATGGCAGGCCGGCCGGCAAGGTAGCGCAACCGGCCGCCAGCGATGCGATCGCGATCAATGCGACGACGATGCGTTTCATTCCAGCCTCCCGCCGGATCCCGAACCCGGACACATAGTGCGCCTGTTCGCGCGCCAAGGGAACTGACGGTTCCGTAATCCTGACCCAAAGGAAAAGGCCCCGGGTTGCCCCGGGGCCTTCTTCGATTCTGGTCCCATCCCGGCTCAAGTAGCGCGAAGCGCGGTAGCCGGAAAAAGAAAGCGAACTGATCGCGGAGCGATCAGGAGCTGTAGTATTCGACGACCAGGTTCGGCTCCATCTTCACCGCGAAGGGCACGTCGGCCAGTTCGGGGAAGCGGACGAAGCGGACCGAGAAACCACGGTCGCCCAGTTCCAGATAGTCGGGGATGTCGCGCTCGCCGGACTGCTGGGCTTCGAGCACCAGCGCCATGTTGCGGGACTTTTCCTTGACCTCGACGACGTCGCCGACGCGCAGGCGATACGAAGCGATGTTCACCTTCTTGCCGTTGACGGTGACGTGGCCGTGGTTGACGAACTGACGGGCGGCCCAGGGGGTCGGCACGAACTTGGCGCGATAGACCGTGGCGTCCAGACGGGCTTCCAGCAGGCCGATCAGGATTTCCGAGGTGTTGCCCTTGCGGCGGGCGGCCTCGTCATAGGTCTTGCGGAACTGCTTTTCCGTCAGGTTGGCGTAGTAGCCCTTGAGCTTCTGCTTGGCCTTCAGCTGCAGGCCGAAGTCAGAGACCTTGGACTTGCGGCGCTGGCCGTGCTGGCCGGGGCCATACGAGCGCTTGTTGACGGGTGACTTGGCACGACCCCACAGGTTTTCACCCATGGCCCGGTCGATCTTGTATTTGGCGCTGTGGCGCTTGGACATACGTATCTCTTCTTCAGTGATGCGGCCCGGCCTTCCCGAAAGTGGGAGGGCGATCTCAACGGCGGTCCACGCATCGTCCGTAGTCTCTTCGCGCGTTCAGCCGTAAGGCCGACGCGGGAAAGGCGGGCTTATGACGGCCCGCCCTCCCGGAGTCAACGCCGGTCGGACGTTTCAACCCCTGGCGGCTGCAAACCGCTCGTTGGCCTTGTTCCAGTTCACGATCGGCCAGAAGGCCCCCAGGAAGGCCGGGCGCTTGTTCTGGTAGTCGAGGTAGTAGGCGTGTTCCCAGACGTCGTTGACCAGCAGGGGCGTGCCCTTGTCGGGGTTGATGTCCATCAGGGAGTTGTCCTGGTTCGGCGTGTTGATCACCTTCAGCTTGTCGCCTTCCAGGATCAGCCAGGCCCAGCCCGAACCGAACTGGGTCACGCCCGCCTGCTCGAACGCGGTCTTGAAGGCGTCCATCCCGCCCAGGTCGGCGTCGATGGCGGCGGCCAGTTCGGCCGACGGTTCACCCGTTTCGCCCTGGGGTGCCATGCTCTCCCAGTAGAAGATGTGGTTCCAATAGCCGCCGCCGTTGTTGCGCACGGCCTTGGGGAATTTGGAGATCTCGGCGAACACCTGTTCCAGCGACTTGCCTTCGGCCTCGGCCAGGCCGTCCAGCGCCTTGTTCAGGTTGTCGGTATAGGCCTGATGGTGCTTGTCGTGGTGGAACTCCAGCGTCTGCTTGGAGATGATCGGCTCCAGCGCGTCGTGGGCATAGGGCAGGGGGGGCAGTTCATAGGCCATGGGGAGGCTCCGTTCGATCCGGGTGGGCGGTCAGGGTTGTGACGGGCTGCATCTAGGCGGCCCACCTGCCGGACCCAAGCCTGGGACTGCGTTTTCGTTCCTCTTGCGAGTCGTTCGCTAGCCTGCGGGCAGATTGGCTTTCAGACAGTCTCGAATCTGGCGTTTCAACGTCCCGGACGAATTCAGGAAGTCGGCCCCGTCGGCGTCGAGCACCGCTTTCACCGCCGCGTCGAGCCCGTCCGGCAGGGCCGCCATCACCCGCTTCTGACCCTTGTCATGCAGACAGTAACCCAGCTCCTTGCACAGGGCACCGAACATCCCAGCGTGGCGGTCCTGCTCAATGTCGGCGTCGGTCATGATGAGGCTTTCAGGCGCTTGGCATGGAACGCCACATGGTCGGCGATGAAGCTGGCCATGAAGAAATACGAGTGGTCATAGCCCGGCTGCATCCGCAGGGTCAGCGCCTGCCCCGCGATCCGCGCGGCCTCGGTCAGAAGTTCCGGCTTCAACTGGTCGGCCAGGAACCCGTCGGCGTCGCCCTGGTCCACCAGGATGTCGTCGAACCGACCCTTTGCGGCACCGCCCTCGATCAGCAGGGCGGCGTCATGCCCGGCCCAGGCCGACCGGTCGTCACCCAAGTAGGCCTCGAACGCCTTCTGTCCCCACCCACACCGCGTCGGCGAGGCGATCGGCGCAAAGGCCGAGACAGACCGGAACAGGTCCGGGTGACGCAGCGCCAGCGTCAGGGCCCCATGCCCGCCCATCGAATGGCCGCTGATCCCCCGGACGCCCGTTGTTGGAAACTCCGCGTCGATCAGGGAGATCAGGTCGCGGGTGACATAGGTCTCCATGTTGAAATGCGGCACCCACGGCCCGCGCACCGCATCGACATAGAAGCCCGCCCCCTGACCCAGGTCATAGGCCTCGTCGTCGGCCACGCCCTCACCGCGCGGCGAGGTGTCGGGCGCGACGATCATCACCCCATGCTCGGCCGCCGACCGATAGGCTCCGGCCTTGGTGGTGAAATTGTCTTCCGTGCAGGTCAGGCCCGACAGCCAGATCAGGGCGGGGAAGGGGCCCCCTCCCGGCGGCGTGAACACCGACAGGGTCATCGGCGTGCCCGTCGCCGCACTGTCGTGCCGCAGGTAGCGCAGGGTGCCGCCGTGGACGGTGTGGGTTTTGAGGATTTCCATGTCAGGTCCGGCCGATGTGGGATGTGGGCACACCCACCAAGGAGGCGATCTTGGCCATTCGAGCGTCGGCGGTCGCCAGGCGAACGCCCTCCCGCTGAGCTAGAACGACATAGAGGCAGTCATAGACAGGATGATCGTGTTTTGCGCTCAGTTGCTGCGCGGCCGATAGTAGAAGTCTGTCTTCGACAAGGACGATCAGGTCGAAGAGAACAGCGACGCTTTCACAAGCATCATCGATCTGCATTCTGTGGATACGGACATACTTCCAAAGGGCATTCGCGACCTCGGTTTGAAGTATGGCGGGAGCGGTCGCCTCATAGCCTCGTCGAATTTCCAAAGCGCGTTCATGCAGTGGATCGTCGCTGACATACCATCGAACGACCACGCTGGCATCGACGACAGCGACCGTCACCTGTCGCGGTCTTCGCGGATCATGGCGTCGATATCGAGGTTCGCGCCACGCGTCTGTTCGCGTACCCGAGCGGCGACCGCTTCAAACCGTTCTTCCGCGAGCCGAACTTCCCGCACTGCCATGTCGCGAAACTTCTGCTCCAGCGAGATGTTTTCCCGTCGGGCCATGACTTTTAGTCGGGTGATCACCCTGTCGTCGAGATCGCGAACCAGAACCTGTCCCATCTCTTGATGCTAGCACGTCGCTATCATCAACGCCAGTGCCTCACCCCAGCCGGTGCATCGCCACGACCTTATTGCCCGCCGGGTCGCGCAGATAGGCCAGGTGCAGCTTGCCGAAGGCACCGTCCCGCAGGCCGGGCGGATCTTCGATGGCCGTGCCGCCGTGGGCCAGGCCCGCTGCGTGGAAGGCGTCGGCCGCCTCGATCGAGGCGGCGACGAAGCCGATGGTGCCGCCGTTGGCACAGCTGGCGGGACCGCCGTCGATCGGTTTGGAGATGGAGAACAGACCCTTGTCGGAGCGCCACCAGACCCGCCCCTTGGGATCAGCGTTGCCCGGCGCGACGCCCAGGGCGCCGAGCGCGGCGTCATAGAATTTGCGCGACGCCTCGATATCGTCGGCCCCGACCATGATGTGGCTGAACATCGGCTCTCTCCCTATTCTTCCGGCGTGTTGAAGCACGGTTTCATGGCCACCGTATCGGCGATTACGCGCGCGCGCGAGGCGATCTCGGGCGGGGTGTCGGCGGTGATCCAGGCATGGACCTCGTTTGACCAGCCGTCGCATTGCTGGTTCCAGAAATACTCGACCGTCAGATCGCCGACCTTGCGATCCTGACGCCCCGCCGCATGGCGATCGGTGACCCAGTCCCCGACATTGGCCGACCACCCCTCGTAGAGGTTCAGCGCCACGACGCCGTCCAGGCTGACCCGGTACAGATCGAAATCCAGAATCTCCCGCCGGGTCAGGGCTGCCCCCTCGGGCAGTTCGAGCGCGAAATTGTAGGCGGTCGTCGCTGGCCTATAGCCGTCCGCGTCGGCGGGCGCGGCCTGGGGCGGCGTGGACAGGAGCGCAATGGCGAGACCGACCGCGATCATCGGGATTGCCCGCCCACCAAAGTCACTGTGGCGACTCGTTGAGCTTCACGACAACGAGCGCACTCCATGGCGTTCTACTTTGAGCATAGGTTTGCGTCAGCAAGATCGGTCGAACATAGCGCTCGTAGTTTTCTGTGAAATCGCCACGAAGCAATCGGGCGTCCTTGACGGTGCCGTCCTCACCGACGGTGAGTTCCCAGACCCCGCAACCGGCCGGACTACTGATGCTTTCAAATACCGGCGCAGCGGAGGTCTCACCGGCGCTGACCCTTCTGATGCCGGCGTTGGCCATACGCACCTGCTCATCTGCATCTAGCTCGCAGGCGCCGCCAGAGAACAAGGCTGAGAGCGCGAGCGCGGTAAGCATCAGAATACCACCACCGACCGGATGCTCTCGCCCGCGTGCATCAGGTCGAAGGCCTCGTTGATCCGTTCCAGCGGCAGGGTGTGGGTGATCATGGGGTCGATCTCGATCTTGCCGTCCATGTACCAGTCGACGATGCGTGGCGTATCGGTGCGGCCGCGCGCGCCGCCGAAGGCCGAGCCCTTCCAGACCCGGCCGGTGACCAGCTGGAACGGGCGGGTGGAGATTTCCTTGCCGGCCTCGGCCACGCCGATGACGATGCTCTCGCCCCAGCCGCGGTGGCAGGCCTCCAGCGCCTGGCGCATGACGACCGTGTTGCCGGTGCAGTCGAAGGTATAGTCGGCCCCGCCGCCGGTCAGCTCGACCAGATGGGCCACGACGTCGCTCACATCCTTCGGATTGACGAAATGGGTCATGCCGAAGCGGCGGCCCCATTCCTCCTTGGCCGGGTTCAGATCGACGCCGACGATCATGTCGGCCCCCACCATCTTCAGCCCCTGGATGACGTTCAACCCGATGCCGCCCAGACCGAACACCACGGCATTGGCCCCCGGTTCGACCTTGGCCGTATTGACCACTGCGCCGACCCCCGTCGTCACCCCGCACCCGACGTAGCAGGCGGAGGCGAACGGCGCGTCCTTGCGGATCTTGGCCAGGGCGATCTCGGGCAGGACCGTGTAGTTCGAGAAGGTAGAACAGCCCATGTAGTGGGCGATCGCCTGACCCTTGTAGCTGAAGCGCGACGTGCCGTCGGGCATCATCCCCTTGCCCTGGGTGGCGCGGATGGCGGTGCAGAGGTTGGTCTTGCGGCTCAGGCAGCTTTTGCACTGCCGGCATTCGGGTGTGTACAGCGGAATCACATGGTCCCCGACGGCGACGGATGTGACGCCCGGCCCCACCTCGACCACCACGCCCGCGCCTTCATGGCCCAGGATGCTCGGGAAGATGCCCTCGGAATCGAGCCCGTCCAGCGTATAGGCGTCGGTGTGACAGATGCCCGTCGCCTTGATCTCGACCAGCACCTCCCCGGCGCGCGGCCCTTCCAGATCGACCTCGACGATCTCGAGCGGACGTTTGGCCTCGAAGGCGACGGCGGCGCGGGTTTTCATGGGCGATCCTCGTGTGACTCGAAACCCTTGTAGCGAGCCGAAAGCCGGGTCGGAAGAACCGGCGCTAGAAACCGTCACAGTCGGACGCGATGACGGTCTCATGACCCATCGCAATATCGTTGTTCTCACCGGGGCCGGCATCTCGGCAGAATCGGGCGTGCCGACCTTTCGCGGCACCGACGGCCTGTGGGAGGGCCACCGGTTCGAGGACGTGGCCACGCCGGAAGCCTTCGCGCGCGATCCGGCGCTGGTCCAGCGGTTCTACAATCTGCGTCGCACCGCGCTGCCTACGGTCCAGCCTAACGCCGCCCATCATGCCCTGGCCGAATTCGCCGCGCGGTGGGAGGGCGATTTCCTGCTGGTGACCCAGAACGTCGACGACCTGCACGACCGCGCCCACGCCGACCCCTTGCCCGGCATGGGGTTCGAGTTGATCCACATGCACGGCGAACTGCTGAAGGGACGCTGCACCCGCACGGGCCTGGTCAGCGACTGGCCCGGCGACATGGCCGCCCACGAGCCCTCGCCCGATCATCCGGAGGGTCGGATGCGGCCGCACATAGTCTGGTTCGGCGAGATGCCCCTGCACATGGACAGGATCGAACGGGCGCTGTCGGCCAGCGACCTGTTCGTCTCGATCGGGACGTCGGGCGCGGTCTATCCGGCGGCGGGATTCGTCGATCTGGCGCGCAGGGCCGGGGCGCGCACGGTCGAGATCAACCTGGAACCCAGCCTCGGGGCAGGGCTGTTCGACGAGGGACTCTATGGGCCGGCGACGGAGGTTGTGCCCGGATTTTTCGCAGCGCTCTAGTCTTTCCCGGCCTTCTCCCGCGCCAACCTTTCCAGAACCCGACCCCGCCCCTTCGAAAGCGCCGTGATCACTCCCCGGAAGGTCGCCACCTCCTGCGCCGAGAACGCGGCGCGACCCAGCATGACCCTCAGGTTCTGGCTCATCGAGCGGAACTTCTCGGGCGGATGGAAGAAGCCGGCGGTGTCCAGCTCCTTCTCCAGATGCTCGTACATCCCCAGGGCCAACTCACCCGACGCCGGCGGATCGCCTTCGCGGAAGTTCGGCGGCGGGGCGTCCAGCACCAGCGTTCGCCACTCATAGGCGTTGATGGCCACCGCCTGGGCCAGGTTCAGGCTTTGATGCCGGGGGTCGATGGGGATGGTGACGATGCCGTGGCACAGGGCGATGTCGGTGGTCTCCAGCCCCGCCCGCTCGGCCCCGAACAGCAGCCCGATCGCAAGGCCCGAAGCGCGACCGTCATACAGAACCCGCGACGCCTCGCGCGGGGTGCGCACCGGCTGGCGGGTTTCGCGCGGGCGGGCGGTGGTGGCGAAGACGGTGTTAAGGTCGGCGACGGCGGCCGCGACGCTGTCGAACACCTGGGCCCCCTCCAGCACCCAGTCGGCGCCCGACGCAGTGGCCCAGGCCCGTTCCTGGGGCCAGCCGTCGCGCGGGCTGACCAGCCGCAACCGGTCCAGCCCGAAATTGGCCATCACCCGCGCCACCGCGCCGATGTTCTCGGCCATCTGGGGCCGGTCCAGGATGATGACGGGTGGGGTCAATGCAATATCCGCTCATCCCGGCGAAAGCCGGGACCCAGTTCTGTGGGCGATCGGTACCACCGAGTCGGCCCCGAAATCGATCCCACGCGCCGGTGCCTCGCGAAAGCACTCGCCGGGATGAGCGGAATCTAGTGTTCCAGCGCCGTTCTCAGCCCATCCAGATGCGCCTCATAGTTCCGCCACCGTCCCGACGACTTGCGATAAAGCGGCTGGCGGATTTGCCAGACACTGGCGGTGCGCACCGCCCCGCCGGCCTTGTGGAAGTCCAGCACGGCGTCCTCCCAGTCCAGGCCGCAGTGCGCCAGCACCCGCTCGATCTCCGGTCTCGGATCGGCGACCAGGGCGTCGTAGTCGACCGTCAGGATGTCGGGATACAGCGTCTTCCAGTGCGCCATCAACCGGTCGTGCTGTTTCAGCCAGTGCGCGATGTCGGACAGGTCCGTCGCATGGGCCATCGACCGGTCCAGATGCAGGAACAGGTTGGACAGACAGACGTCCATCGGATCGCGCACCGTGTGGATGATCCGCGCATCCGGGAACATCGCCTTGATCAGCCCGACGTGCAGGAAGTTGTCGGGCCGCTTGTCCGTGACCAGCCCCTCGCCCGGTCGTGCCGCCCGCAGGCCTTCAAGATAGGCCCCCCGCCACCCCTGAACCGTCTCGGCCGAAGCCCCGCCTACCGCCTCCGGATAGGGCGCGATTCCTGCCACCACGCGCGGCAGCAGGGCCAGTTCGCCGCCCGAGATCACACCGGAATGGGCCGCCAGGATGCGCTCGACCAGGGTCGATCCCGACCGGAACATCCCCAGGATGAAGACCGGCGCACCCGTCGAACCGACTGCTTTGGCCGGCGCCGCGTGGGTCGCGATCGACCGGTCGACGAAGGCTTTCTGCGCGGCCCGGTCATAGCGTGCACCGGTCGCCGCGCGGCTGGCGGCATTGGCGTCCGCGTAGGCGGCAAAGGCCCCGTCATACGCCTCGACCTCGTCCAGCGCCCGACCGAGCGCAAAGCCGAGTTCGGCCCGGTCTGCGTGGCTTGCGCCCGGTGCTGCCATCGCCGCCCGCAGCTGTGTGATCATTGGATCCGCCGCATTCTCGAACCGCGTCGCATTGGCCAGCCGCGCCAACGCCAGCGGGGCCTCGGGCGGGGAGGCGACGGCCAGCGCGCGGGAATAGGCCGCCCGCGCCGCATCCCGCTCGCCCTTGTCCTCATGCAGATTGCCCAGGTTGAGCAGGGCGGCCAGATAGTTCGGATCGATCGCCAGCGCCCGATCCAGCTCGAGTTGCGCCGCGTCGGCCTGACCCAGATCGTCTGAATAGATCACCGCCCGGTTCAGATGGACCTCCTCCGGCCCCCGGATGCGGCGATCCAGCGCCTGTTGATAGGACGCCAAAGCCTGGGCCGGTCGCCCCGCCTGCCGCTGCATCAGGGCCAGGTTGAACCAGGTGTCGGGCAGGTCGGGCTTGATCGCCAGCAGGGCGGCATAGGCGTCCGCCGCCTCGCCCGCCCGTCCGGCCGCGCGGTGGCCTTGCGCCTCCCGCAACAGGATTTCGGCTTGTTCGCTCAAGCGATCAGTCCTCGCCGATCATCGACAGCCAGGGGTCGGCCGTGCCGGCCTCGACCTCGGCGACCTTGACGGCCGGCCAGCCGATGGAGGCTTCGCCCGACGCAGCCCAGGCTGCCACCAGCATGTCGCGCAGTTCGCCCGCGCCGGCGCCCAGCCGCTGGTTGACGAACTCGGCACCGCGCGGATCGGTCTCGACGAACCCGCCGGCCTTCTCCAGCCGATAGAAGGGAATCACCGTGCCGAGCGTGCTCTTCATATAGCCGACGACGCGAGGCTTCATCTCGAACGGCTCGGCCGCCGGGGCCGGCATGGCCGCCTCGACCTGATCGAGCCGCGCGACCCGGCGCGCGAAGGCCCCCTCGAACATCCCGTGGGTCTGGCGCGAATTGGTGAAGCCCTCGGGGTTCGGGAAACTGCCCCAGCCATTGTAGTGGATCGACAGGTGATGCGGCTGCGATCCGTCGCCGACATAGTGGGACAGCACCCCGATGTCGCGCAGCGTCAGCGCCTCGCGCCGCACCCGGTCCTCGCGGTACCAGGCGCGTCTGGCGGGATCGGTCTCGCGCTGCTCCATGGCATGGACGACGCGCCAGCCGGCCAGATCGCGCACCACCTGCTGCCAGCCGTCCATGATGGCATAGGGCAGGTATCCCGCGTCATTGACCTTGATCCCGGCGGCCAACAGTTGCGCGTCGTATTCGGACTTCAGCTCGGGCAGGGCGTCGATCGACATGCCGGCCGCGTTCATCACATGGCCGTCGTCGTCCAGATCGACGAAATGGGCAGTGTCGCGCTCGCGGTCGTGCGGCTGGCCCGCGCCCTTCCACCGATCGGGCTCGCGCGACAGCTCGCCGACGTCGGCGATATTGCCGGGATCGCGCAGGAAGGCCGGCAGGGTGTCGGGCAGGGCCCGCATCGCCGCCACCCCGATCAGCCGGTGCCCGGTCGACCCCCAGGCCATGACCTGCATGGCCGATCCGGCCAGGACCGCCACGCAGGCGGTGGCGAGGGCGAGGCGTTTCGTCAGGCGTTTCATGGCGACCGTCCGGGGAGGTGGGGTGTGGCCTGCGCGGTTAAAACCAGGATGCAGCGGCGTCTATCGGTTTCTTGGCGACCGGGGTTCGCGCCGCCGCTTGACGGTTCGGGGGCCGCCGATCAAACCGGGCCAAAGTCCTTCCGGAAACGTCTCATGCTGAACCTCCGTACACTTTTAGTCGCAGGCCTCATCGCCGCCTTCGCCACGGCGGGTCAGGCGCAGGAGGCCTGGACGGTCAAGCCCGCCTGGGTCAGCGCGCATGAGAATTTCCTCGCATCCCCCGCCCTGCGCGGCCGAGGCAGCGCGACCCCGGACGAGGTCGTCGCCGCCACCTATGTCGCCTCGGTGTTCGAGCGATACGGCCTGACGCCCGCCCCCGGCATGACCGGCTTCCTCCAGACCGCGCCCCTGACCAGGTCCACCCCCAGCGGACACGCCACGCTGACGATCGGCGACATGGCGGTCGCGCAAGGCGAGGGGCTGTCGATCCTGTCGGCCTCGGGCACGCGGATCGAGGGTTCGGTCGCGGTCGGATCCGACCCCGCCGCCATGCCCAGGGCCGACATCGTCCTGATCGCTCCACCGGAGGGACCGGGGTTTCGTCCCCTGATGGGGGCGGCGCGTGCGGCGGGCGCAAAGGTCATCGTCCTGCGGGAGACCGACACCCTGAAACAGGCGGCCGCACGCTCGCGTCAGCGCCCGACCTACACCCTCGTCGGTGCTGAGCCCTGGTCACGGCCCGACATCCTGGTGCTGTCGCCTGACGCCTTCGACCGCCTGGCCGCCGCGACCGGACCCGCCGTCCTCGATCCCGGCACGCCGACGGTCGAGGACGCCTCGACCGTCAACGCGATCGGCTGGCTGGAAGGCTCGGACCCCGCCGCCGGCGTCGTCATGATCTCGGCCCATCTGGATCATCTCGGGGTCGTGGACGGCGTCCTGATGCCCGGCGCCAATGACGACGCCTCGGGCACGGCGGCGATCATGGAACTGGCCCATGCCCTGGCGGCGGGCCCGCAACCCAAACGCAGCATCCTGTTCGTCGCCTACGGCGCCGAGGAGATCGGCCTTCTGGGCTCCCAGTATTTCGGTGAGCACCCGCCTGTGCCGCTGGACCGTATCGTCGCCAATCTGGAGATCGAGATGATCGGCAAACAGGACCCCAACCTGCCCGCAGGCGTCATGATGATGACCGGTTTCGACCGGTCCGATTTCGGCCCGCTGATGAAGGCGCGCGGGGCCCTGGTCACGGCCGACCCCTATCCGGAACAGCAGTTCTTCCAGCGGTCCGACAACTACGCCCTGGCTCTGAAAGGCATCGTCGCCCACACCATCTCCGGCTGGGCCACCATCCCGACCTATCACTCGGCCGAGGACACGATCGCCAACCTGGATATCGGCTTCATGACCGCCGCGATCCAGTCCCTGGTCGAACCCCTGCGCGCCTTGGCCGATGGTGCGTTCACCCCCAAATGGGCCGAGGGCGGGCGACCGGTCGAGCGCTAACGGCTCCCTCTCCCTCTGGGAGAGGGAGCATGTCGTCACCAATACGCCCCGATTCCCAATGCCCTCTCGACCCGCGCCACCCACGCCCGCACCCCTGGCCGCGCGGCCAGATCAAAACCCCCATCGCCCGCCATCCGCGTGTAGGCGACCAGCGCGATGTCGGCCAAAGAGACCGCCTCACCGACAAGCCACTCCCTCCCGACCAGCGCCGCGTCCAGGCGGTCCAGTGCGGCGTCGCCTCGCTCCATGATCCGCGCCTCGACCTCGGTCTTGCCAAGGTACAGCCGCTGGAACCGCGCCACCGCCACATAGGGTTCGTGGCTGTACTGCTCCCAGAACAGCCACTCCAGCATACGCGCCCGGTCATAGGGATCGGCCGGGATCAGGTCCGTACCCTCCGCCAGAAGCAGCAGGATCGCGTTCGACTGCGCCAGCGGCCGGCCGTCCTCCAATACAATGACCGGAACCTGCCCCGCACCGCTCATGGCCAGGAATTCCGGTGTTCGGCTACCGCCCGACATGATGTCCACCTCGACCCAGCGATAATCACGCCCCAGCCGGTCCAGCAGCCACTTGACCTTCAAGCAGTTACCCGAACGAATATCGCCATACGCAGTAAGCATCACGTCCTCTCGAAGGTCACAGATCGCACGAATACTGATATCGCCATCTCAAACGATGCCATACCGCGATTCCGCTCTGCTATCGATAAGGGGGACTGATCCGTCGCGGGTGTGGACAGACCGTCGCACCGGGCCGCGTTGCCACATTCTCGACACAGGTTAAAACGACACAGCCGATGCCGCCACGGTACGGGGTCGGCGCCACCGTGAGCCGTGTCCATGCGTTTCGTCGCCGCTGCCGTCGTCGCCTTCTGTGCGTTCGCGCTCCCCGCCATGGGTGAGCCGATCGCCTATACCGAGGTTCTGGCCGCCGAACAGGCTGCCCTTCAAACCCCGGATGCGACGGTTGGTTCCAGCGGCGATGTGGCGGATGCGGGTGTCGAACTCAGCGCTGAACAAGCCGAACTGATGGCCCGCGACGGCGACTGGCGCGCCCATGCCAGCCTGTATCACGCAGGCGGAGGCGGGGCGACCGGCAACGATTCGCTCGGCTGCCGTCCGATCGCGATGCGTACCGTGGCCGTCGATCCGCGTGTCATTCCCCGTCGCACCCGTCTGTTCATCCGCGAGACGGTCGGCATGCGGATGCCCGACGGTACCCTGCATGACGGCTACTGGTACGCCACCGACACCGGCGGGGCGATCAAGGGCCAGCGCGTCGATCTCTATACCGGCCACGGCCGTGGCTCGATGCAGCCGGCCATGCGCTTCAACCAGCGCGCCCTGACGGTGATCAACGCGGGTCGTTTCGACGGCTGCCCGCCCGCCTGGGGTCGCACCGTGCCGGTCACCACCCAGACGGCCCAGGCGTCCGCCTCGGCTCCGATCCAGATGGCCTCGAACTGATCTAGAACTTCCGCTGGCCGGACAGGGTCTCGAACCACATCCGCCAGTCGCCCATCAGGCTCCACAGCGGGTATCTGAAGGTCGCCGGCCGGTTCTTCTCGAAGAAGAAATGTCCGATCCAGGCCGCGCCATAGCCGACCACCGGCATGGCCAGAAGCCACCACGGGTTCATCGTGAACAGGAACCCGACGAACGCCGCCAACACCACGGTCGTCCCCACCACATGGATCCGCCGACACGTCCGGTTGGAATGCTCGTGGATATAGTAGGGATAGAAGGCCTGAAAAGATGCGTAGCGTTCGGGTGCGGGCTGGCTGCTCATGGGCCGATGCTGCGCCCGAATGTCGCAACTGACAAGATCGACCTCACGCCTCCTGGACGGGCTCGGGCCCCAGCAACCGCCGAATACGCGGCCACAGGGTCGACAGGGCCGAGAAGAATCCCACCACCGTCGCCGCCCCCTGGAACAGGGTCCACACCGTCTGGAAGGTCGTGCCGAACACCGCCTGGGACACCGGATACAGGATCTCGCTGATCCGGATCTGGAAGGCGGCATAGACCTGGGAATATTCGATCGACCGGTCGGCCAGAAACGCCGCGACCACCGCTGCCGAAACCGGCCCCCACAGCAAAGGCATCGCCAGCAGGACCGCCAGCAGCACGACCACCAGCTTGGTCCCCAACGTCTCCTTCGACATCAGGCTGACCACGACGCCGACGCCCAGTCCCAGCGCCGCCAGACCCAGTCCGACCGGCAGCACGAGGTCGATGATGACCATCAGGTCGTCGAAAAACACCCCGACCCCGATCGCAGCCCCACTCAGCACGAACGCCGCGACCCACAGCGCCCCGTACTGGCCCAGACGCGTCTTCAGATATCCGATGTTGAACATGGCCGCCTGATCCCCGACCGCCCCCGCCGTCCAGCGCCACCATGCCCCCGGCGCGCGCCGGTGTCGACCGGAAGAACGCGGGTCTGTGGCGAGCGGGGGGAGCACCGGACGGAGAGGCCGGGTTGACGACCTTCCTAAATAACTTCATGGTTAAATACAGCCTGGAGAACTTGCGATGCCCGACAAGATCACCCCCTGCATCTGGTACGACCTGGGTCAGGCCCGCGCCGCCGCTGAATTCTATGTCTCGCTGGGCCTGCCCGACAGCCACGTCGACACGGTCCACGACAGCCCCACCGACAACCCCTCGACCCCTGCGGGCGAGGAGCTGGTCGTCGAGTTCACCCTGGCCGGACGCACCTTCATGGGCCTGAACGGCGGCCCGATGTTCGCCCAGACCGAGGCCGTGTCCTTCATGGTCTACACCGACGACCAGGCCGAGACCGACCGTCTGTGGAACGCCATCGTCGGCAACGGCGGGGCCGAGAGCCAGTGCGGCTGGTGCAAGGACCGCTGGGGCGTCAGCTGGCAGATCACGCCCAGACGTCTGATGCAGTTCCACTCCGACCCCGACCCCGCCCGCGCCAGGGCCGCCTTCGAGGCCATGATGACCATGAAGAAGATCGACATCGCCGCCCTGGAAGCCGCCGCCGACGCGGTATCCTGACGCCTTCGTACAAGACGCCTGCCTGCCGCATCATCCACCCATAGGCGCTCAAGCAGCGAGGCTCCGCGAGCCGAGCGTTAGCGCCTCCGAAGGAGCACCAGAATGCCCTACGTCTCCGGCTTCCTCATCCCCGTAAAGATCGCCGACAAGGCCAAATACATCGCGTCCGCCGAGGCCAGCTGGCCGATCTTCCAAAAATACGGTGCCCTGGAACAGGTCGAGACCTGGGGCGAGGACATCCCGCCCGGCAAGGTCACCGGCTTTGACCTGGCCGTGAAGCTGGAAGAGGGCGAGGCCGTGGTCTTCTCCTGGATCAAATGGCCCGACAAGGCGACCGCCGACGCCTGTTTCGCCACCATGGAAAGCGACCCCGCCTGGGCGAACATGGACATGCCCTTCGACGGCAAGCGCATGATCTGGGGCGGCTTCGGGACGGTGTTCGCGAGCTGAGCGAGGCGCCGCGGGGTCGGTCGGGGTTTACACGGCCACGGATCGGGCCTTTGCTGGCCGATCAAACGAAAAGCCACGGAGCACGCGTGGACGCGAGGGCGGACGCTGACCATCCGGACCGGATCCGGCAGGCGCTGGACGACGAGGCGGGCCCGGCGCGCTCGGCCATCGCCGCGTCCTGGCGGCGGTCCATGACCGTTCACGGACTGGCTCCGGAGGACGGCGGGCGCGCCCGCACCGTCACCGCCGAACGCCTGCGCGAGGCCCGCCAGGCGATGGAGCCCCTGACCCTGGCGGCCCAGCCTGTGCTTGACCGGCTGTTCCTCGCCGTCGGCGATACCGGCTGCTGCGTCCTGCTGACAGACGCGCAAGGGATCGCGGTCGATCGACGCGGTGCTCCCGTCGATGACGAGACCTTCCATTCATGGGGCCTGTGGCCGGGCGCCGACTGGTCCGAGGCCGCCGAGGGGACAAACGGCATCGGCACAGCCCTGGCCGAGCACCGGCCCGTCACCATCCACCGCGACCAGCATTTCCACACCCGCAACACCGGCCTGAGCTGCACGACCCACCCGATTCACGACCATTTGGGACGGCTGGCCGGGGCGCTGGACGTCTCCTCCGCTCGCGCCGATGCGACAGCAATCATGCTGGGCCTGATCTCCAATGCGGTGGGGGACGCCGCTCGCACGATCGAGACGCAAGCGTTTCGCCAGGCTTTCGCCGAAGCCCGCATCGTGCTGGCGGGCGACGGTGCCGAACGTTCGGCGGCCCTGCTGGCGGTGGACCGCGACGACCTCGTCATCGGGGCCACCCGCGCGGCGCGGCAGGCGCTCAAGATCACCGACGCCCGCATCGCCGCCCAGCTTCCGGCCTCGGACCTGCTGGGTCGCGTCCACCCCGCCGATCTGCTCGAAGCCGAACGCGGCGCGGTCCGTCGTGCGCTGGCTCGAACGGGCGGCAACGTCTCCGCCGCCGCGAGGGCGTTGGGCGTCAGTCGGGCGACGATGCACCGGAAGATGAACCGTTTGGGCCTCTGAACCTGCCACGCCGGGGAAAGTCCGGACCTGTCTCACGCTTGCGACAGGTGTGCGCCGCAACATGGTCCGCGCATCTTTCTTGTGACCGTTCAAAGGCGCTCTGTGTCGCCAACGACGACGCCGACCAACCGGCGCGCCTGGAAACGAACGGAGACACCCGATGACCAAGCCCGAATTCATCCGCAGCGTGACGCCCAAGTTCAAGCCCCGGTACGAAAACTTCATTGGCGGTGAATGGGTCGCCCCCGTCGCCGGCCGCTATTTCGAGAATACCTCCCCGGTAAACGGCCGTGTCCTGTGCGAGGTCGCCCGCTCGGACGCCGCGGATGTGGAGCTGGCGCTCGACGCTGCTCATGCCGCCAGGGCAGCCTGGGGCAGAACGTCCGTCACGGAACGATCGATCATGTTGAATCGCATCGCCGACCGGATGGAGCAGAACCTCCAGGCCATCGCCGAGGCCGAGACCTGGGAAAACGGCAAGCCCGTGCGCGAGACGCTCGCCGCCGACATCCCTCTGGCCATCGACCACTTCCGCTATTTCGCCGGCTGCATCCGCGCCCAGGAAGGCGGCATCTCCCAGCTCGACAACGACACCGTCGCCTATCACTTCCATGAGCCGCTGGGCGTCGTGGGTCAGATCATTCCCTGGAACTTCCCGATCCTGATGGCCGCCTGGAAGCTGGCCCCCGCCCTGGCCGCCGGCAACTGCGTGGTGCTGAAGCCCGCCGAACAGACGCCCGCCTCGATCCTTCTGGTCATGGAGCTGATCCAGGATCTGATCCCGGCTGGTGTGCTGAACATCCTCTCGGGCACTGGCAAGGAGGTCGGAGAACCCTTGGCCACCAACCCGCGCATCGCCAAGATCGCATTCACCGGCTCCACCGCTGTGGGCCAGAAGATCATGGAGTACGCGACCCAGAACATCATCCCTGTCACGCTGGAGCTGGGCGGCAAGTCACCCAACATCTTCTTCAAGGACGTGATGGATCACGACGACGCCTTCCTGGACAAGGCGCTGGAGGGCTTCGCCATGTTCGCCTTGAACCAGGGCGAGGTCTGCACCTGCCCCAGCCGCGCACTGATCCACGAGGACATCTATGACGCCTTCATCGAGAAGGCGATCAAGCGGGTCGAGGCGATTGTCGCGGGCGACCCGCTCGATCCTAACACCATGGTCGGTGCCCAGGCTTCGGACGTGCAGCTGAAGAAGATACTGTCCTATCTCGACATCGGCCGCGCCGAGGGTGCCGAGGTGCTGACCGGCGGCGACCAGCCGGAGCTCTCGGGCGATCTGGCCGGCGGCTATTACGTCAAGCCGACCATCTTCAAGGGCACCAACGATATGCGGGTCTTCCAGGAGGAGATCTTCGGTCCAGTCCTGTCGGTCACCACCTTCAAGACGCTCGAAGAGGCTATCGAGATCGCCAACGACACGGAATACGGCTTGGGCGCCGGCGTCTGGTCGCGCGACATGAACACCGCCTATCGCGCCGGGCGTGGGATCGAGGCGGGTCGGGTATGGACCAACTGCTATCATCACTATCCGGCCCACGCGGCCTTCGGCGGCTACAAGAAATCCGGCATCGGTCGTGAAAACCACCGCATGATGCTGGATCACTACCAGCAGACCAAGAACCTGCTGGTCAGCTACAGCCCCGACAAACTCGGCTTCTTCTAGGCGCGGACCCGCGCCCTCCCCGACCTGAGGGCGGCGTCCAGCAAGGACGCCGCCCTTTTTTGGAAGAGAATGGAAAAAGGGCGGCTCCGTCGGAGCCGCCCTTGGGTCGTCTGCGCCGAAAACGCTTGGATCAGCTGTCCAGGAAGGACCGCAGCTTGCGCGACCGGCTGGGGTGTTTCAGCTTCCTCAGCGCCTTGGCCTCGATCTGGCGGATGCGTTCGCGGGTGACCGAGAACTGCTGGCCGACCTCTTCAAGCGTGTGGTCGGTGTTCATGCCGATGCCGAAACGCATGCGCAGGACCCGTTCCTCGCGCGGCGTCAGGGACGCCAGCACGCGGGTGGTGGTCTCGCGCAGGTTCGACTGGATGGCCGCGTCGATGGGCAGGATGGCGTTCTTGTCCTCGATGAAGTCGCCCAGGTGGCTGTCCTCCTCGTCGCCGATCGGCGTCTCGAGGCTGATCGGCTCCTTGGCGATCTTCAGGACCTTGCGGACCTTCTCCAGCGGCATGGCCAGTTTTTCGGCCAGTTCTTCCGGGGTCGGCTCGCGGCCGATCTCGTGCAGCATCTGGCGGCTGGTGCGGACGATCTTGTTGATCGTCTCGATCATGTGGACCGGGATGCGGATCGTGCGCGCCTGGTCGGCGATCGAGCGGGTGATGGCCTGACGGATCCACCAGGTCGCATAGGTCGAGAACTTGTAGCCGCGGCGGTACTCGAACTTGTCGACCGCCTTCATCAGGCCGATGTTGCCCTCCTGGATCAGGTCCAGGAACTGCAGGCCGCGGTTGGTGTATTTCTTGGCGATGGAGATGACGAGCCTCAGGTTCGCCTCGACCATTTCCTTCTTGGCCTGACGGGCCTCGCGCTCGCCCTTCTGGACCGTCTGGACGATGCGGCGATAGTCGTCGATGGGCAGGCCGGCCTCGATCGCCACGGCGGCGACGTCGGCGCGGATCTTGGCGATCTGGACGGCTTCGTTGTCGCTGAACTTGGTCCAGCGCACGCCCATTTCCTTGACCCGTTCGGACCAGTTGGGGTCCAGTTCCGAGCTAAAATAGGCCTTGAGGAACTCGGGGCGGCTGATGCCATAGCTGTCGGCCAGGCGCAGCAGGCGGCCTTCCAGCCCGATCAGTCGCTTGTTGATCGCATACAGCTGCTCGACCAGGGCCTCGATACGGTTGTTGTTCAGCTTGACCGTCTTCAGCCGGTCCGAGATGCCGACCGACAGGGTCTCATAGGCCTTGCGGTCCTTGGCGCTCAGCTCCTCGCCCTTCAGACGCGTCTCGACCAGCCGCTCCTGCAGCTTCCTGAAGGCATCGAAATCGTTGGCGATCGCGTCCAGGATCTCCATGACCCCGTCACGCAGCTCGGCTTCCAGCGCCGAGATCGACATCCCGCCGCCGTCGTCGAAGTCCTCGTCCTCTTCGTCGTCCGTCTCGGGCTTGGGCTCGGCGCCCTCGACGGGTTCGGGGGCGACCACGATCGGCTGGGGCTGACCCGGAATGGGCTGTTGCGGCTGGTTATGGGGCAGGGAGGCAGGGTTGATCACGCCGTAGGTGGCGTCCAGATCGATGACCTCGCGCAGCAGGATGCGGTTGTTGGCCAGTTCGTCGCGCCACACCATGATGGCCTCGAACGTCAGGGCACTTTCGCACAGGCCGCTGATCATCGCATCGCGACCGGCCTCGATCCGCTTGGCGATCGCGATCTCGCCCTCGCGGCTCAGCAGCTCGACCGAGCCCATTTCGCGCAGATACATCCGCACGGGATCGTCGGTGCGGTCATAGGTCGGCTTGGCGTTCTCGGCCGAAATCTCGGTCTCGGCCCGCGTCGTGACCTCGCCGCCGCTCTCGGCTGCGTCTTCTTCCGCCTCGACGACGTTGACGCCCATCTCCGACAGCATCGCCAGGGTGTCTTCGATGGCGTCGGGCGTGACTTCCTCGGACGGCAGGACCTTGTTCAGCTCCTCCATCGTCACATAGCCGCGCGCCTTGGCCTGCTTGATGAACTTCTTGACCCCGGCATCGGTGAGGTCGAGCAGCGGCCCGTCCGTCGTGGCTTCGGTCTGTTCCTGCGTATCCGTCATGAAGTCTCAAATCTCCGTGTCCGTGGCGATCTGGCGACCGATCCGGACCTGAATGCCAAAGGCTGACCCCTGGCAAAATTGCAACGCCTGCGAAAAAGACAACGCGCCCGGCCACCGTTTGTTACGGCGACCGTCCGGATCGGCCTCATTCGCTTCTTTGGTCAGGTTTGTCACAGCCCGCCGCACGCCGCCCCCAGCATGCTGCAAGCGGTGACGGTCGCGCCCGTCAGGGCCGCCGTGACGGTTCGGACCTCAGCCATCGGCGAGGGGCGCTGCTGCGGCCAGGAAAGGCGCGCCGGACGATGCCGCCGCCTTCTCGACCTCGCGCACGAATGCAGGATGATCCGAATGCGCCAGATGGCGAGCGACCGCCGTCCTGTCAAGGGTTGCAGGCGTCAGACCCGGTCGAGGCGCGGATTGGTCCAGACCTGTCCGCCGTCGCGTGTGGTCCAGCCGGTGATGTCGGCGATCTCGGTCCGATAGCTGAACTGGCAGGGCCGCTCGCGCACCAGGGTCCAGCCCCGACCGTGCAGCAGGTCCAGCAACTCGCCCTCGATCCGGCGGGAATGGGTGCCGATGAACAGGGTGCGCACCCGGGCGTCCAGCAGGTCGATGTTGGCGCTCAGCAGCCGCCCCTCGGTACCCTGGATGTCGACATGCAGAAGGTCGGTGATCCCCTCGGCCAGCACCTGATCCAGGGTGTAGGCGGTGACCGCCTCGTGCTCGACTTCGCGGCCGATGTAGTCGTGATCCCGCGCCGTCTCGACGGCCTGGCTGCCGTTGTCGTTCAGGCTGTGGACCTTGGGGAAGTACAAAGTGCCCGCCTCGGTCGCGATGGCACCGTGGACCAGGTTCAGCTCGGCGTTCTCGGCCGACACGCCGTTTGTGGCCAGGTGGTACTGGATCTGTTCGAAATGCAGGTGGCTGGCCTCGACCGCCGTCAGGCGAACCCGCGGCATCCCGCGATGGCGCGCCTCGACCGCCGCGGCGCAGACCCAGGGTCCGAACGAGGCACCCAGTTCCGCGATGGTGAAGCTGTCGGGCCCGGCCCGGTCGAAGGCGTGCAGCAGGGCGAAATATTCGATCGCCTCGGCGCGCAACTGGTCGTCGGGGATGGGCAGGTCGTCGAACACGGCCCCGTCGTGCCAGGCGGCCCAGGGATGCAGGCCCGTGGCCGTGCGCGTGCCCAGGAAGTCGGTGATCGTGCCGGGTTGCGCCGTTGAGGACCGACGGGCGCCCTGGAACAGGGCGATGTCCTCCTCTTCCCACCCGCCGTAGAAGTCGTTCGGGTGCTCGCGCCGGAATTCGACGGCCGACTGGACGCGCGGGGACAGGGGGCTGGTCCCGGGGACGTCCGTCACGGCCTGCGGCACCGGTTCGGCCGGTGTCACGGGCGTCTCGGCGGTAAGGTGTCTGCGAAGGCGACGAAACATCCGGAAATCCAGGCTCGACGCCGGTCGAAAAGGCGAGACCGGCGCGTCTTCCTTACAATCCCGCGCGGGTTGCGAGCTACCGTAAATGTCGCGATCTCAGCCCTCGCGCAGCCAGTTCTCGACACGCAAGCCCGGCACGCGCCGAAACTCGCCGTCGTTATCGGTGACCAGGATGCAATCCAGGGCGAGTGCGTGGGCGGCGATCAGAAGATCCATCTGGCCGATTGTACGGCCGCGACTTTCTATGTCTGCGCGGATCATTCCATAGATGGCCTCGGCGGGAGAACCGAAAGGAATAACCACCAAGCTTTCCAAAACCGCCTCCACTCTTGAGGTCAGCCGAGCCGATTTCCGTTTGGCGAGGCCATACCGAAGCTCGGCCGCGACAACCACACTTGTGCAGATCATCGTCCGACCGACCAGATCGACGCGAACGCCGATGGCCCCCGCCGGCTCGCGGACCATTGCCGACACGGCATTCGTGTCGAGCAGATACAAGGTCAAAGATCGAAGGGACGGGGCGGTGAATCCAGAATTTCTGGCATACACTCGTCATCGTCGAGGGGGCCTTCAGCGGCCCACTGTGCGAGCAACTCGCTCAGCGACGGTTTTGCAGCCCCGAGTTCCGCTGGCTCGATGATCAGCCGCTCGCCGTCCTGTCGCATCACGGCGTTGTCGCCCGGCAGGGTGAATCCTGCGGGAATATCGACGGCGTGGCCGTCACCATGGCGGAAGAGTTTGACGGGCTGCGATCCATCCATGGCTGCACGCTAGCACAGCCGGCTGATCCCGAAAACGCCGTCAGCCCGCGCCCCAGATCTCCCCCGTCCGGACCGCACGGCGCAGCGCATCGCGTTCGGCCTTCAGGCGGCTGAAGGCCGGGGCGTCGAAGGTCTGGTCGGCACCCGACTTGGCCGAGGCCAGGGCCTGTTCCAGCGCCGCGACCCGGGTCAGGGCCTCGAACCCCTGAGCCCAGCTCAGGCGGGCGTCGGCGGTGCTGGACGTGGCGTCCAGGAACGGCGCCCCCGACTTGGCGGCCGCCTTTTCGACTTCGCGCAGCAGGTCGTCGTGGCCCGAGGCCGACAGCCGCCGCCGCAGCAGGGCGGAATCCATCGCCGCATCGGAGAACCTCAGCCGCACCAGCTCATGCGCCAGCCCGTCCAGCGCCGCATCGCCGAACCCGTGTGAGGAGATGGCCTCCAGATGGTCGTCCATCCGCTCGGGGTCCTCGATGGCCCCGTGCGCCAACGCCGCCGCCACCGGCTCGATCGAGCGCGACAGCGACTGCATGGCCTGCGCCCCCTCCGACGTCTGGCCCAGTTTCGGCGGCGGGCCCGGTCGCCAGCGTCCGCCGGCTGGTTGCGGCCGCGCCTGTGGCGCCGTCCGGCTGGGAAACAGGCCGTCGAACCGGTCGAACATCTCGTGCCGGTACTGTTCGGCCAAATCCTTGTCCTGGATCAGGGCCGCCGCCGCCCGCAGCCGGCCCTTCAACCCCGCGCGCCGTTCGGGCGTATCCAGCGGCTCGACCTCGACCTCGCGCCGGAACAGCATCTCGGCGAACGGCCGTGTCTCGCCCATGGCCTGACGCAGGGCCGGCGCCCCCTTGTCCCTCAGGATGTCATCCGGATCCTGCCCGCCTTCCAGCAGGGCGAACCGGAAGGATCGGCCGGGCTTCAACAGGGGCAATGCGCGCTCGATCGATCGGAACGCCGCCCTCTGGCCCGCCCCGTCGCCGTCGAAACACAGCACCGGCTCGGACGACGTCCGCCACAACAGGGCCATCTGATCTTCGGTCAGGGCCGTGCCCATCGGCGCCACGGCCGGCAGGCCCGCCCGCTGACAGGCGATGACGTCCATATATCCCTCGACGACGATGATCGCCGCCTTGCCCTTGGACTCGGCCCCCAGAATGCGCCGCGCCTCGGGCAGGCCGTAGAGGGTCGCTCCCTTGTGAAACAGCGGACTCTCCGGCCCGTTCAGGTATTTGGCCCGGTCGTCGGGGTTCATGGCCCGGCCGCCGAAGCTGACGATCCGCCCACGCGCGTCCAGGATCGGGAACATCAGCCGGTCGCGGAACCGGTCATAGGGCTGACCGCCGCCTTCGGGAGAAATCAGCATCCCCATCTCGACCAGGTCGCCGGGCTTGGCCCCGCGCTGCACCAGCGCGCTTTTCAGCCCCTCGCGGTCGTTGGGCGCATAGCCCAGGCCGAACCGCTCCCACTGGTCCTCGGGCAGGCCGCGCCGCTCCAGATACTCGCGCGCCGCCTTGCCCACCGACCGGCGCAGATTGGCCGCGAACCATTTCTGGGACAGGTCCATCCAGTCCGACAGGCCCTGGCGCTTCTGCTCGCGCTCGGCGGCCTGCGGGTCCTCCGCCGGCATCTGCATCCCGGCCTCGGCAGCCAACCGTTCGACGGCCTCCGGGAAAGACAGCCGCTCGGTCTCCTGCAGGAAGCTGATGACGTCGCCGTGCTTGCCCGAAGAGAAGTCGTGGAAGAAACCCTTGTCGTCGTTGACGAAAAACGACGGCGACTTCTCCTTCGAGAAGGGGCTCAGGCCCACCCATTCCCGTCCCTGACGCTTGAGCTTCACCGACCGCCCGATCACGTCGGACGGGCGAA
>NZ_JAEMRD010000231.1:2093-2907 GCF_016463485.1 Brevundimonas sp. | reverse complement strand
GTCTCCATCTGGACGCCGTGGAGGCGCAGGCGCTCGATGATGTCGGGACGGGTGGCGGGGACCCAGTAGGCGGTGGGGCGCTTGAGGCTCAAGGTCGGGCGCGAGCCGTAGAAGGGCAGTTTCCAGGTTTCCGGATCGGCCTGGCCCAGCCAGCGGATTTCGCGGCGGCCCGAGGCGGGGCTGTCATAGGTCTCGTAGGTGATGCCGAGGAAGTCGCGGGTCGAGGCCGGGGTCGGATCGGGCTCGAAATTGGTCGGGATCTCGGCGGGGCGAAGGGCGCGGTCGCTCTCGGTCGCGGCGCGCAGGTCGGCGCCCTGTTCGGCCAGCAGGGTCAGGGACCGCTCGATGAAGACATAGGTGCCCAAGACCCGCTGCTCATAGGGTTTGAGGCTGTGGTTCTCGATCAGGATGGTGGGGACGTGGGCGGCCGCGCCCCAGCCGTTGGAGAACCGTTCGCCCAGGCCGCCGTCCGACAGGCCCTTCCTGGGGTCCTGGTCGTCGATGCCGAAGACCAGTTCGCCGGGGATATGGCCCTGGGCCGACAGGGCCGCGTTCATGGCGGGCTTGAAGGTCGCATCCAGCCAGGCCGAGGCGGCGGGGGAGCGGCTGAAGGCACCGTCCTCACCGTTGAAGCCGTAGGTGACGTCGTACTGGTAATCCATGCCGTCGGTGACGTGGACGTCGACGTACAGGTCGGGCCGGTACTTCAGGATCAGGCCGCGCACGGCCCGCATCTCGGGCTGGTCCAGCTTCAGATAGTCGCGGTTGAGGTTCTGGTTGGTGGCGGTGTTGCGCCAGCCCTGGATGCGGGGGC
>NZ_JAEMRD010000231.1:0-2083 GCF_016463485.1 Brevundimonas sp. | reverse complement strand
GCGGGGGCCGCGCTGGTTGGGGCGGGAGTAGGCGGATGCGCGCTCGTGGCCGTCGACCGAGAGGATGGGGATCAGGATCAGGTTGACCCGGTCCAGCAGCGCGTCCCGGCCGTAGAAGGCGATGTCGCGCAGCAGCATCATGCCCGCGTCCTTGCCGTCGATCTCTCCGGGGTGGATGCCGGCCTGGATCATCAGTACCGGCTTGGAGGGGGCGAGGGCAGTGCCGTCCTTCGAGGCGATGACGGCATAGATCGGACGGCCCTCGGGCGAGGTGCCGAACTGTTCGATGCGGATCAGGTCCGACGCCGCGTCCAGCCGATCGAACCAGGCCCGGGTGTCGACGTAGTTCGGGCTGAAGTCATGGTCGGCGTCCAGTTCGAAGGCCGTGACCCAGGGGTCAGAGGCGTCGCGCAGCAGGCTTCTGGAGGCCCCGGCCCAGGCGGGCGCGGGGGGAAGGAAGGGCTGATCCCACGCGGGCGTGTTGGAGACGGTCTGGCTCATGACGGGGGTTCCCAGGGAAAGCAGGGCGAGGGCGGTGAACAGGGCGCGCATGGCGATGTTCCTCGGACAAATGCGGCGGCTTCGCAAGCCGGCAGCTCAGCTGCCCGTGGCCGGCGACCAGCCGCCGGATGCGATCAGGATATGCCCGGCCCGGACGATGTTCCAGATGGTGTAGCTCAGGACGACAAGCAGGGCGGCGATCACCACCTTGCGGCCCGGCGCAAAGCCAGCGACTGCCGTGGACAGGGCAAAAAGCCCCATTCCGATCAGTATCCTGGGGGTCCAGAGGGCGGCCCAGAGCGGGTCTGCCAGCGACAGCAGGGCCAGCAGCAGCCACACCATGGCATTGGCCGCGAGCACACATCCGAACACGATGCGCCGATGGGCCCAGAAATGGTCGTCGAGATTGATGCGCGCCTCTGCGCCTTCGGCGGTGACGCGCGGGAAGGTGATGCTGGCGGCCACATAGAAGGTCGCGGCGATGGCGAGGCCGATCAGCAGCAGGGCCGGGTTGAAAGGCGCGCCACGAAAGAACCGCCACGCCTGAACCCAGAAGGTCGCCAGATCCATGGCCACGAACAGGGCCAGCATCGGCGTCAGCCAGCCGAAGCGCACCCGGTGGCGCTCATGCAGCAGCCGCGCGAAGCCGCCGACCAGCTCGGCCACCGACAGGCCCAGCAAAAGGCCATAGAAGCTGAAGAAGAACTCGAACGCGCTCATGCGGCCCCCGCCGTTGGAAAGCGAGGCTTAGCGGTTCAGGCGGCCGGCGTCATCTGGCGCGGCGTCATGGGCGATCAGCTGGTGCGGCGTTCGCGCTTGGCTTCCAGACGGTCGATGACCGACTGATGCTCGGCCTTGCGGGCTTCGTGTTGCTGAATCACGGTTTGTTGCTCGGGGGTCAGGCCGCCGGCGGCTTCGGCAGCGGTCTGGATTTCGTAGATCTGCTGGTCGATGGCGACGACCGCGTCCTGGGCGGCGTACAGGCGGCTCTCTTCGCGGTCACTCAGGGCGGGGCGGTTGCGGCGGGCGGCGGCGCGCGAGGCACCCCGTCCGGCCATGACCTGGGCGTCGGCGGAGGTCGGCGTGACGGTCACGATGACGGGAGCAGCGAGGGTCAGGCACAGGGCAGCGATCAGAACACGCGACATCGTGGAAAGCTCCAAACAAGGAATTGCGAACCGACGCTATCGCGGCATTACAAATCCGTCATCCGAAAAGTGTGCGCCGCAATATGAATTGTGACGGGATCGCGGCCTGTTTGCGACACTCGCCGGCAGCGCCGGTTCTCGGAGGCAGGGCGCGGGTCTGGGCCTATTTCCAGATCGGTTTTCCGTCCCCCGGCAGACCCAGCCGGTCCCACATCGACGACACGCGATCGACGACATCGGCGTCCATGCGGATTTCCTCGCCCCACTCGCGGTGGGTTTCGGGGGGCCATTTGTCGGTGGCGTCCAGGCCGATCTTGGAACCGAGTCCGCTCTCGGGGCTGGCGAAGTCCAAATAGTCGATCGGGGTGTTCTCGATGACGGTGATGTCGCGGGCCGGGTCCATCTTGGTCGAGATGGCCCACATGACCTGTTTC
>NZ_JAEMRD010000108.1 GCF_016463485.1 Brevundimonas sp. | reverse complement strand
CCGCTACACTGGCCGCCATGTCCTCTGCCCCCCTTCCCGACGCCGGCCGCAACTGGGTGGATGATCATGCGCCGGAGGGACTCAAGCCCTGGCTCAAGCTGGGGCGGTTCGACCGGCCGATCGGGATCTGGCTGCTGCTCCTGCCCGGCTGGCAGGGGATCGCCCTGGCCTATGCCAACTACAGTCGCGTTCCCGATTTAAGGGCGCTCTGGTTGATCGTGGCGTTCGCGATCGGAGCCTGTCTGATGCGGGCCGCTGGATGTGCCTTCAACGACCTGGTCGATCGCGATATCGACGCCCGCGTCGCCCGTACGGCAGGACGGCCAATCCCATCCGGGCGAATCTCGGTGCGGCAGGCGTGGGGTTTCATCATCGGCTGTTCGCTGGTCAGCCTGGCGATCCTGCTGACGCTCGGTCCCGTCGCCATCGGCCTTGGATTTGCTTCCCTCGCCCTCGTCGCGGCCTATCCCTTCATGAAGCGGATTACCTGGTGGCCCCAGGCCTGGCTGGGCATGACATTCAACTGGGGCGCCCTGATGGGCTTCGCTGCGGCCTATTCATTTGAGGCCAAGATCGCCTGGTCTCAACGGGCGCTCGAGCATTTCGGACTGGGAGGACAGGCCGATGTCTACGTCGTCGGCGGCATTCAGGATTACCAGTCTGCGCTGTTCCTCTGGTTAGGCGGCGTCTTCTGGACCCTCGGCTATGACACCATCTATGCGCTGCAGGACATCGAGGATGACGCCATGGTCGGGGTCAAGTCATCGGCCCGACGCCTCGGCACCACCGTCCCGCGCGGCGTGGCCCTGTTCTACGTCGCGGCCGTCGCCTGCGCCCTGCTGGCCGGGCTGAACGCGGGTCTGGGTCCGCTGTTCTATGTCGTCCTGATCGCCTATTCCGCCCATCTGGCCTGGCAGGTCCGCACGCTGCGGCTCGACAACAGCCCCCTGGCCCTGCGACTGTTCAAGTCGAACCGCGAGGCGGGCCTGATCCTGCTCGCCGCGATCGCGCTCGGCGGACTGCATTTCTTATGAAGGACATTCGATGAGCTCTCCGTTCAAGCGCCCGGTCGTTCTGGCCGGCACGGCCGCCGCCGCCCTGGCCGTCGTGGGCGCGATCGCCTTTGCTGTCATCACCAGCCGCCCGGACGAGACACCCGCGCCCACGCCGGTGCCCCCGACCGCGACGGCCGTTGTGACCCCGGCCGAGGCCGCCGCCCCCTTCGATTTCCGCTCCGAGACCCCCTACGCCTCGGTCGAGCTGACCCTGCCTCCGGCGCTGAAGCCCTATCCGGACCTGCACGCCCGGCTGTTCTCGGCCGGGGTGCGCGACCTGCGTCAGTTCACCGAAGGGTCCCAGTCCGACCGCACCGAGGCGGGCGGCGACATGGGGCTCGGGGCCTATGAGAAGACCATCGAATACGACACTCCGGTCGAGACCGGCAAACTGTTCAGCCTGGCCCGCACCGACTACGAATTCACCGGCGGGGCCCACGGCCTGTCCAGCTATTCGGCCATTCTTTGGGACAAGGCGTCGAAGCAACAGATCACCGCGGCCCGGCTGTTTCGCCCCGGGGCCGACCTGTCGGTCCTCGACACCGCCCTGTGCGCCGCCCTGAACGCCGAGAAGGAAAAGCGCAATCCCGGTGTCGAACCCCTGACGCTGGGCACGGTCGAGGGCCAGATCTGGTCCTGCCCCACCGCCGCCGGGATGCCGTTCGTGCTGGCCGCCGGATCGACGCCGGGCAAGGCGGGCGGGCTGACCTTCCTGATCGGCCCCTATCTGGTGGGCTCGTACGCGGAGGGGTCCTTCTGGGTGAACGTGCCCCAGTCGATGTTCCGCGCCCTGATCGCCCCCGCCTATGCCGACGAGTTCGCCGGCGACCCCACGCCCCTGCCCTAGGAAGACGGCCAGTAGGCTATTCGGCCAGGAAGGCGTCCGTCAGTTCGGCGAATCGGGCGGGCTGGTCGGCCATGATGAAATGACGGCTGCCGTCCACCCGGATCAGCTTGACGCCGGGCAGGGTCGCGTATTCCCGGCCCCAGGTCGCGTCGGCCATGGCGGCGGGCGCACCGCCGTCGGCGTCGGCGGCATACAGCACCGTGACCGGCGTGGTCATGGCCGCCAGACCCGGTCGCGCATCGGTGGTCATCACGTCGCGGATCGCCGCGCCCAGGGCTTGGCGATCCGAGGCCATGGTCCAGTTCACCATGGCGATACGCGTGGCCGGATCGCGCGCCAGGCCGACGGCCCCTTGCGTCTGGGCGGCGCGCAGGGCGGGCTCGGGCGTGTCGCGCATCGAGGCGGCCGCCTGGGCCGCGAACGGACGCGCGGACTCCACCGTGACCTGGGGTCCGAACAGGGCCGAGAAGAAGGGAAGATTATCGACGGCCATCACCTTGCCGATCAGCTCGGGGTGCCGCTGGGCCAGCAACAGGGCCGAAAGCCCACCCATCGAATGGCCGATCACGGCGGGCCGGTTCAACCCGGCGCTGCGCACATAGGCGGCCAGCGCCTCCACCGCCGGATCGACGAAGGGTCCATCGCCGTGGCTCCAGGGCTCGCCGGCGAAACCCGCGTACTGGACCAGATGCACGCGGTGCGTCGTCTTCAGCCGCTCGGCCTCGGCCCGCCAGACCTCGCGCGAAGACCCGAAACCGGGGATCATCAGGACGTCGGGGCCGGATCCGATCACCTCGACCGACAGCCGGTCCGAGGTGATCGGGGCCCCGGCCTGCGCGGGCGCCGCAACCTCGCCGGCCCAGGCCTGGGCGGCGGCGACGAAACAGGGCGAGCAGACGGCGAGGCCGATCAGGGCAGCGCGCAGCCGGGGGCGCGCCTGGAAGAAGGCGTTGAGCATCATGGTCTCCGGGGTAAGATCAGGCTGACTTGGTCAGCCGTGGGGGTTTTCGAAAATCTCTTCCACGGGCTGCCTGAACAACACCGCGATCCGGTAGGCGAGATCCAGCGAGGGGTCGTGCTTCTCGGTCTCCAGGGCGTTGACCGCCTGTCGCGAGACCCCCAGGGCCTGACCCAGCTGTTCCTGGGTCCAACCGCGCTCGGTGCGCAGCAGTTTCAGCCGGTTCTTCATCGGCTGGTCTTCACGAAGGGAGAGACCAGCCCGTAGATTCCCCAGAACAGCGGATAGATCAGCCAGCCCGGCGCGTGCGGCGCATCGGCATAGCTTTCGCCAAAGCCCCAGGCGCTGAACAGGGCCATGGCGATCCCGGCCGACAGGATGAACTGCTTGGCCGTAAGGCTGCGCACGAACTCGTCGGACTCGTTCATCAGCGACAGGGTTGCCCAGATCTGGCCCGCCACCGGGGCCGAGACCGCCAGGGCCAGGGCCCAGGCCGCGACCGGGCTGCCGATGTCGTCGAAGGCCCCGAAGATGGCGGCCACGTTGATCGCGACATAGCCGCTCATGAAGGCGAGCGTGCGGATGACGTATCGTCGATGGGCCGGCGTGGTCGATCTGCCGAGAGCAAGCATGACGTGTTCTCCTGACGAAATGTAAGGCTTACGTTACATCAAGAAAATGTCGTGTCAACCTGACTTAAGGTCAGGTCAGAATGACTTTAGCGACTATCGGTACAGGTCGGTCTGGGAGAGGACGCTAGGCCCATCCGCGACGACGCGCTATCCTGTTCCCATGCCTGCTGCACCGCGCGTCTCGCCGTCAGACCTGTTTACGCCCGAACAGTGGGCGCCGTTTCAGACGCGCTCGGCGTGGAAGGGACCGCTGCTGGTCGCCCATGCCTGGGCCGTGATCGCCGCCGCCATCGCCATAGGCGTCGTCTGGCCGATCCTGATTCCGGTCTGCATCATGGTCGTCGGGACGCGACAGCTGGGTCTTGCGATCCTGATGCACGAGGCGGCCCACGGCGCCCTGCATCCGAACCTGAAGCTCAACGACGCACTGGGCCACTGGCTCTGCGCCGTGCCGGTCGGTGCCTCGCTTGCGGCCTATCGCCCCTATCACCTGTCCCACCACCGCTTCGCCCAGCAGCCCGAGGATCCGGACCTGGTCCTGTCGGCACCGTTCCCGGTCAGCCGGGCCTCCCTGCGCCGCAAGATCGTCCGCGATCTGACCGGCCAGACCTTCTTCAAACAGCGGCTGCTTCTGCCCCTCGCCCTCATGCGGTCACGCCCCGACGGCGCGGCGGACAGGGCGCACAATTACGAAGCGGCGGTAACCGGGCGATCCGTACTTCCGTTTCTGGGCATCAACCTGATGCTGCTCGTCGTCCTCAGCCTCGCCGGTCTCTGGTGGGCCTGGTTCGTTCTATGGCTGCTGCCGATGGCGACTTGGTTTCCGATGGTGACGCGCATCCGCAATATCGCCGAACATGCCTGCGTCGAGGGTTCCTCCACCGACCCGTGGCGCGCGGCCAGAACCACAGGGGCGTCTTGGTGGGAGCGCGCCTTGATCGCCCCCTATTGGGTCAATTTTCATGCCGAGCACCACCTGTTCATGCACGTGCCCTGTTGGAACCTGCCGGCTCTGAATCGCGCCATCGCCAGGACGCCGAAGGCAGCGGGCATGGAGCGGGCTCCAAACTACGTCTCGGTCGTGCGCACGGCGACCGGGAGGCCTGCACCCTGACCCCCATCGCCGACCCCCAGGCCTTCATCCTCGTCAACACGCGTTTGCAGGCCGTGCCCCATGCGCCGCAGATCTCGCTGTGGCTGGCTGACGAGATCACCCCCATCTGGCGCATGACCGAGGAGGAACTGGGCGAGATTGGACTGCCCCCGCCGTTCTGGGCCTTCGCCTGGTCGGGCGGCCAGGGGCTGGCCCGCTATCTGCTCGACCATCCCGACGAGGTCGCGGGACGATCCGTGATCGATTTTGCCACGGGTTCGGGCCTGGTCGGGATCGCGGCGATGATGGCCGGGGCGACCTCGGTTCTGGGGGCGGACATCGACCCCTTCTGCGGCGCGGCGGTCGCTCTCAATGCCGAGGCCAACGGGATCGACATGGCCTTCACCGACCGCGACCTGCTGGACGCACCGCCGCCGCCGGTCGATGTCATCTGCGCCGGCGACGTCTGCTACGAGAAGCCGATGACCGAGCGGGTCCTGGCCTGGCTGGGGGCCGCGCGGGCGAACGGAACGCGCGTCCTGATCGGCGACCCGCACCGGACCTATTTCCCGAAGTCGGGCCTTGAGCTGCTGGCCGAATATCAGGTGCCGACCACCCGAGAACTCGAGGACCTCGCCATCAAACGCTCAAGCGTCTGGGCCCTGCCCTGAGCCCGGACGGCCACGCTTGGACTTGCGCCAACCCGGCCCATATGTCCGGCATGACCCGCTCGAGCATCCTTGCCGTCGCCCTGATCGCCCTGGCCGGTCCGGTCTCGGCCCAGGTCTATCCGTACAGCCCGACGGGGCGGCCCGACCTGACCACCGGCGACGTCCATCGCTACGAGATGGACCGGCTGCGCAACCAGTCCGACCGAAGCCAGGCCCTGGCTCAGTCCCAGACGGCCCAGACGCGGGCGACCATTCAGTCGCTTCAGGCCCGGCGTCAGCCGCCTCTCGACCTGCCCGAAGCCCGTCGCCCGCTGACTCTCGAAGAGGCGCGCCAGGCCCGACAGGCGTCCGAGGCCCGCAGTGGGGCTGTCGTGCGCTCCACGACCCAGATCGACACCTGGCTGGACCGACGCCCGCAATAGCCCGGATTGCGGCGCCGCATCTCTTTCCTTCAACGCGCGTTCCGGCCTAGCTTGAGGGCCAACGGAGGGAAGACATCATGCGCTGGGAAGGTGGAGAACGCGGCGGCGGCGTCGAGGATCGGCGCGGCCTGGGCGGCGGCGTTGCGGCGGGCGGCGGTCTGGTCGGACTGGTGCTGGCAGCGGCTGGATACCTGTTCTTCGGCATCGACCCCTCGACCACCCAGCAGGTCGTCAGCCAGTTCGGTCCCGCCACGGGCCAGCAGGAAGGCACCGTGGGAACTCCGGAAGATCAGGCCGGACTGTTCGTCGATGTCGTCGGCGAAAACATCAATGACGTCTGGGCCGAAAAGCTGAATGGCTATCGCAAACCCAACGTCGTGATCTACACTCAGGGCACCCAGACCGGCTGCGGCTTCGGTCAGGCGGCCATGGGGCCGTTCTATTGCCCGTCGGACCAGACCATCTATCTGGACCTCGCCTTTTGGCAGGAGATGGAGACCCAGCTGGGGGCGTCCGGTGCCGACTTCGCCCGCGCCTATGTCATCGCCCACGAGTTCGGCCACCACGTCCAGACCCTGACCGGGGCCTCGCAACAGGCCGAGGAGGGCCAGCAGCGGGCCCGCAGCGAGGGGGAAGGCAATCGCTACTCGGTAGCGCTGGAGCTTCAGGCCGACTGCTACGCCGGCGTCTGGGCTGCCAATGCCGCCCAGGTCGGCAACGGCCAGGTCGTGGTCGAGGCCGGCGACATCGAAGAGGGCTTGCGCACCGCCTCCGCCATCGGCGACGACACCCTGCAACAACGCGGCGGCGGCCGGGTCTCACCCGAAAGCTTCACCCACGGATCGTCGGCGCAACGGATGGAATGGCTGCAGCGCGGCTATCAGTCCGGCGACCCCGCGTCCTGCAATACGTTCGCGGCGCTGTAAGGCGTCTAGGCGCTGAGGGCCATGGCCTGACGTTGGCCGGGCCAGGACACGACGGGCAAGGCGGCGATTTCCGGCTTGGCCAGCAGGTACCCCTGCATCAGCGAGACGTCGAGGTCCCGCAAGGTTTCGTATTCCGCCAAGGTCTCGACACCCTCGCAGACGGGCTCGATACCCAGGTCACGAAGCATGTTCAGCGTGTTGCGCACGATCGTGAACCGGACCTTGTCGGTATCGATGCCCCGGATCAGCGCCATGTCCAGCTTGACGATGTCGGGCTGGAATCTGCTCAGCAGTCCAAGCCCGGCGTAGCCCGCGCCGAAATCGTCGATGGCGGTCTTGAACCCCATGGCGCGGTAGGCGCGCAGGATGTTCAACAGATGGTCGGCGTCGACGGCCTCATCTTCCGTGAACTCGAAGATGATCCGGTTCAGCGGGAATCCGGTTCGCATCGCCGCCGCCAGGGTTACGCGGATACACGCCCTGGGCTCATAGACCGCGTTCGGCAGAAAATTGATCGACAGGTTGGCCCCGGCTTGAGCCATCTCGAGATGAGCCGCCATTTCGATCGCCGTCGTACGGCAGAGCTGATCGAACCCGTAGCGATTCTCGGTCGACACCTGGGCCAGAACCGCGCCGGCCCCGCTTCCGTCCCGTCCCCGGACGAGGGCTTCGTAGGCAAAGACCGTCTCGGTCTTCACGTCGACGATCGGCTGAAACGCCATCGTGATGGGTTGTTCAAAATCGACGCCGTCACGACAGGCTACGCAGGACATGGGCACGCTCCGACTACGGACAGACGTTCGGCTGAAAAGATTAAGAATCAATCGGATGCAGCCCTCGCGTGTGCGCGGTTTTCGGCTGCGCTTGGTGTTCCCGACGGGCCGGGACTCTTCTGGTCTGTGGCTGGATGCGTTACTGGGCACGGCTTGCAGCAACGCTCGCTTGCTGCGCCGCAACCTTGGCGGCATGGTCCGCCGCGTGAAGATCTCGGCCTCTGAAACCCTGGGCGGCGCGCGCCGCATCGTCGTCAAGATCGGCTCCTCGCTGGTCGTGGATGCGGACAGCCGTGCCCCGGCGAGCGCCTGGCTGGCCGCCCTGGCGCAGGACATCGCCGACCTTCGTGCTCGGGGCCGAGAGGTCATCGTCGTGTCGTCGGGGGCGGTGGCCCTGGGGCGAGGCCGGTTGGGCCTGGCCAGGAATGCGCGACTGGACGAGAAACAGGCGGCGGCGGCGGTGGGGCAATCGCTGCTGATGCAGGCGTGGGAGGCGGCGCTGGGGCCGGTGTCACTGACGCCCGCACAGGTGCTGCTGACCCGCGACGACACCGAGCGGCGGCGGCGGTGGCTGAATGCGCGGGCGACGCTCGACGCCCTGCTCAAGCTCGGCTGCATCCCCGTGGTCAACGAGAACGACACCGTCGCCACCGAGGAGATCCGGTACGGCGACAACGACCGGCTGGCGGCGCGGACGGCCCAACTGGTCCGGGCGGACCTGCTGATCCTGCTGTCGGACGTCGACGGTCTGTATACGGCCGATCCGAGGAAGCACCCGGCGGCGAGCCATCTGGCCGTCATCGAGGCCCTGACTCCCCAGATCCTGGCCATGGCGGGCGGGGCAAATACGGCCGCCGACGTCGGCACCGGCGGGATGGCGACCAAGCTGGAAGCGGCACGGATCGCCCGCTCGGCGGGATGCGCGACCCTGATCGTTTCGGGGCTGGAGCCGCATCCGCTCCGGGCGCTGGCGCAAGGCGCAAAGGCGACGCTGATCACCGCGCCGGCGACACCGCTGGCCGCCTACAAGCAGTGGATCGCGGGCAGTCTGGAGCCCGCCGGAGCCATCGCCATCGACGACGGCCCAACTGGTCCGGGCGGACCTGCTGATCCTGCTGTCGGACGTCGACGGTCTGTATACGGCCGATCCGAGGAAGCACCCGGCGGCGAGCCATCTGGCCGTCATCGAGGCCCTGACTCCCCAGATCCTGGCCATGGCGGGCGGGGCAAATACGGCCGCCGACGTCGGCACCGGCGGGATGGCGACCAAGCTGGAAGCGGCACGGATCGCCCGCTCGGCGGGATGCGCGACCCTGATCGTTTCGGGGCTGGAGCCGCATCCGCTCCGGGCGCTGGCGCAAGGCGCAAAGGCGACGCTGATCACCGCGCCGGCGACACCGCTGGCCGCCTACAAGCAGTGGATCGCGGGCAGTCTGGAGCCCGCCGGAGCCATCGCCATCGACGACGGCGCGGCCCAGGCTCTGGTCGGGGGCCGCAGCCTGCTGGCCTCGGGCGTTCAGCGGGTCGAAGGACGCTTCGACCGGGGCGACTGCATCCGGGTCGTGGGCCTGACGGGCGGCGCGCTGGGTGTCGGTCTGGCCGCCTATGCCGCAGACGAGATGGAGCGGATTCGCGGGCGGCATTCGGGCGAGATCGAGGGCCTGGTCGGATACAAGGGGCCGGGCGTGGCCATTCACCGCGACGATCTGGTACTGGACCGCCCATGACCGTCCAGCCTGTCCAAGTCCAGTTCGACGTCGCCGCCCTGATGGCCGACATGGGCCGCCGCGCCCGTGCGGCGTCAGAGGCTGTGCGTCTGGCGGCGGCGGAGACGCGGGCGGCGGCGCTGAGCGCCATCGCGAAGGCGCTGCGCACCCGTGCCGATGCCATCCTGACCGCCAACGCCACGGACGTCTCCCGCGCCCGCGCCAACGGCGTGACCGAGGCCCTGATTGACCGCCTGGCCCTGACGCCCACCGGGATCGCCGCCATGGCCGATGCGGTGGACGAGGTCGCCGCTTTCCCCGATCCGCTTGGCATCGAGACAGCCCGCTGGACCCGGCCGAACGGACTGGATTTCGCCCGGGTGCGTACCCCGCTCGGCGTGTTGGCGATCATCTATGAGAGCCGCCCCAATGTGACCGCCGACGCAGCGGCCCTGTGCATCCGCTCGGGCAATGTCGCTATCCTGCGCTGCGGCTCGGACTGCCTGGACAGTTCACTGGCCATCCACGCGGCGGTGGTCGAGGGACTGACGGCGGCAGGGCTTCCGGCCGACGCGGTGCAACTGGTTCCGACGCCGGATCGCGCGGCGGTGGGTGCCCTGATGACCGGACTGGACGGCTCCATCGACCTGCTGATCCCGCGCGGCGGAAAGAGCCTGGTCGCCCGGGTCCAGGCAGAGGCGCGAGTGCCGGTGCTCAGCCACCTGGAAGGGCTGAACCACACCTATCTGCATGCCGCCGCCGAGGTCGACATGGCGCGCGACATCGTCGTCAACGCCAAGATGCGACGGGTCTCGGTCTGCGGTTCGACCGAAACCCTGCTGGTCGACGCAGAGGCCGCCGGTCGGTTGCTTCCGCCCGTCGCCGAGGCCCTGATCGCGGCGGGGTGTGAACTGCGTGGCGACGCTCGGGCCCAGACGCTCGTGCCCGCCATGACACTCGCCTCGGACGCCGACTGGTCCACCGAATATCTGGCCCCCATCCTGGCCGTGCGGATCGTGGACGGCATGGACGAGGCCATCGCCCATATCCGCCGCTACGGCTCGGGCCACACCGAGGCGATCGTCACCGACGACGCCGAGGCCGCCACAACCTTCCTGAACGCCGTGGACAGCGCCATCGTCCTCTGGAACGCCTCGACCCAGTTCGCAGACGGCGGCGAGTTCGGCTTCGGGGGGGAGATCGGCATCTCGACCAGCCGCCTGCACGCGCGCGGACCGGTCGGGGCCGAACAGCTGACCAGCTACAAATACGTGGTGCGCGGGACGGGGCAGACGCGGCCTTAAGCTTCGCTGTCCCCACCTTTCGTTTCAGAGGGGTTGTGCCCCGTGCCCCCCGTCTTTAGACGGGCCGCTTAACCGACAACCTGAACGCCAGCGGCCGAGGCACACGCTTCGCCGGGGCCTTCGCGCGCGATGGAATGACCCATGTCCGAGCATGACGAGAGAGACGCCGCCGTTCGCGCCGCCCTCGCCGCGCATGGAGACTCAGGGATTACGCCGCGCCACACCCTGTTCTTCTTCCATGGCGAGGGCGACCACGACGACCTGAACGAGCTCGCGCGTCGCGCCGGCTTCGTCACGAGCGGCGAGGACGACATGACCGTGCTTGAAACGACGATCCCGGTGGACGAGGCGTCCTTCGCTCCCGTCTCCGCCATGATGCAATCCTGGGCCGCGGCCTTCCAGCTCGACTACGACGGCTGGGAGTGCGCGGTCGTGACCCATTAAGAAAAAGAGGCCGCGATGCCCAAACGTACAGACTTGAAATCCATACTGATTATCGGCGCGGGGCCGATCGTGATCGGGCAAGCTTGCGAGTTCGATTACTCGGGCGTGCAGGCGTGCAAGGCGCTGAAGGCGGAGGGGTATCGGGTCATCCTGGTCAACTCCAACCCGGCGACGATCATGACCGATCCGGACATGGCCGATGCGACCTATATCGAGCCGATCACGCCCGAGTTCGTCGAGCGGATCATCGCCAAGGAACGCCCCGACGCCCTGTTGCCCACCATGGGCGGGCAGACGGCGCTGAACACGGCGCTGGCGCTGGATGCGTCGGGGGCCCTGAAAAAGTACGGCGTCGAGATGATCGGGGCCAAGGCCGAGGTCATCGACAAGGCCGAGGATCGCCAGAAATTCCGTGACGCCATGGACAAGCTGGGCCTGGAATCGCCGAAATCGAAAGCCGCGCATTCGATGGAGGAGGCGCTGGAGGGGTTGGAGTTCGTGGGCCTGCCTGCCGTGGTCCGACCCTCGTTCACCCTCGCCGGCACCGGGGGCGGCATCGCCTTCAACCGCGAGGAGTTCGAGGAGATCGTGCTGCGCGGCCTCGACCTCAGCCCCACGACCGAGGTGCTGATCGAAGAATCGGTGCTGGGCTGGAAGGAGTACGAGATGGAGGTGGTCCGCGACACCG